>NZ_CP019701.2:1669642-2003571 GCF_002005205.3 Rhizobium rhizogenes
GTGATTTCTTCCGGACCAAGCTTCGTGTCGCGCGCCATCACTTCGAATTCTTCGATGTGAATGGAGGTGAACACGTCGTCGGAAACGATACGTTCCGACATCAGGATCGAGTCTTCGTAGTTGTAGCCGTTCCAGGGCATGAACGCGACGAGCGCGTTGCGGCCAAGCGCCAGATCGCCGAGGTCGGTCGACGGACCGTCCGCGATGATGTCACCCTTGGAGATGGCGTCACCGACGGAAACCAGCGGACGCTGGTTGACGCAGGTGTTCTGGTTCGAACGCTGGAACTTCTGCAGACGGTAAATATCGACGCCCGACTTGCCGGCATCGAGGTCTTCCGTAGCGCGGATAACGATACGCGTCGCATCCACCTGGTCGACTACACCGCCGCGGCGAGCTGCGATGGCAGCGCCGGAGTCGCGAGCAACAACCGGTTCCATGCCCGTGCCGACGAACGGCGCTTCCGCCCGCAGAAGCGGAACGGCCTGACGCTGCATGTTCGAGCCCATGAGAGCGCGGTTGGCGTCGTCGTTTTCCAGGAACGGAATGAGAGCCGCTGCGACCGAAACGAGCTGCTTCGGCGAAACGTCCATCAGGTTGATGTTGTCACGCGGGGCGAGCATAACTTCGCCCGAATGACGGGAAACGACGAACTCTTCGGAGAACGAACCATCGTCGTTGAGCGGCGCGTTGGCCTGCGCGACGTAATACTTGGCCTCTTCCATGGCGGAGAGATAGATCACGTCGTTCGTAACCTTGCCGTCCACGATCTTGCGGTACGGGCTTTCGATGAAGCCGTACTTGTTGACGCGGGCGAAGGTCGCGAGGCTGTTGATAAGACCGATGTTCGGGCCTTCCGGCGTTTCGATCGGGCAAATACGGCCGTAATGGGTCGGGTGAACGTCGCGGACTTCGAAGCCGGCGCGCTCGCGGGTCAGACCACCCGGTCCAAGAGCCGAAAGACGGCGCTTGTGGGTGATTTCCGAAAGCGGGTTCACCTGGTCCATGAACTGCGACAGCTGCGAGGAACCGAAGAATTCACGAACGGCGGCAGCAGCCGGCTTCGCGTTGATCAGGTCCTGCGGCATCACGGTGTCGATTTCGATCGAGGACATACGTTCCTTGATCGCACGTTCCATGCGCAGAAGGCCGAGACGATACTGGTTTTCCATCAGCTCGCCGACCGAACGCACACGACGGTTGCCGAGGTTGTCGATATCGTCGATCTCGCCCTTGCCGTCACGCAGTTCGACCAGCATCTTGACGACCGCGAGGATGTCTTCCTTGCGCAGCGTGCGCACGGTGTCTTCCGCGTCGAGGTCGAGACGCATGTTCATCTTGACGCGGCCAACGGCCGAAAGGTCGTAACGCTCTGCATCGAAGAACAGCGAGTTGAACATCGCTTCCGCCGATTCCATGGTCGGCGGCTCACCCGGACGCATGACGCGGTAGATGTCGAACAGGGCTTCCTGACGGTTTTCGTTCTTGTCGGCAGACAGCGTGTTGCGGATGTAGGCGCCAACATTGACGTGGTCGATGTTGAGAACCGGAATCTCGTCAAAGCCGGACTGCAGGATAAGACCAAGCGTCTTCTCATCGATTTCGTCGCCGGCTTCGAGATAGATTTCGCCCGTCTCGTAGTTGACGATGTCTTCGGCCAGATAGTTGCCGTACAGGTCCTCGTCGGTCGCCTTCAGCGCCTTGAGGCCCTTTTCGGAAAGCTGGCGGATAAGGCGCGGGGTCAGCTTCTTGCCGGCCTCGACAACGACTTCGCCGGTATCGGCGTCGATCATGTCGGTGACGACCTTGGCGTTCTTCAGCGTCTCGGGCTGGAACGGAATGCGCCAGCCGTCGCCGTCGCGCTCATAGGAAGCCTTGGTGTAGAAGGTCGACAGAATGTCTTCGCCATCCATGCCGAGCGCCATCAGGAGCGAGGTCACGGGCAGCTTGCGGCGACGGTCGATACGCGCATAGACGATGTCCTTGGCGTCGAACTCGATATCGAGCCAGGAACCGCGATACGGGATGACGCGGGCAGCGAACAAAAGCTTGCCGGAAGAATGGCTCTTGCCCTTGTCGTGGTCGAAGAACACGCCCGGCGAACGGTGCATCTGCGAAACGATGACGCGCTCGGTACCGTTGACGATGAACGTGCCGTTATTGGTCATGAGCGGCATGTCGCCCATGTAGACGGACTGTTCCTTGATGTCCTTGATGGACTTCGCGCCTGTATCCTCGTCAATATCGAACACGATGAGGCGCAGCGTCACTTTCAGCGGCGCTGCATAGGTCAGATCGCGCTGACGGCATTCCTCGACGTCGAACTTCGGCGCTTCGAACTCGTAGGATACGAATTCGAGCATGGAGGCGCCCGAGAAATCGGTGATCGGGAATACGGACTTGAATACGGCATTCAATCCCTCGTCGGGACGGCCACCCTTGGGCTCGTCAACCATGAGAAACTGGTCATACGAAGCCTTCTGAACCTCGATGAGGTTCGGCATTTCCGCTACTTCTGGAATTTTGCCGAAAAACTTGCGTACGCGCCTGCGACCGTTAAACGAAAGGGTCTGAGCCATCGTCGCTCCTTTAAAATTGCATCCGGGCCTGCAACGGACGGGAACCGATGGCCAGTCGATCCCGTCAAGCAATGGGTGTCATCAATCTCGTTCCACATCCCGGATCGATCAGGCCGGATTGCCTTGATGAGCCGGTTCGGAACCATTCTCTTGAAGAACCCATTACCCAAAAGCCGTTTTCAAGCGGCTTTTGGGTAATAAGTTTTAAAAACGATGACGACGGAAAGGGGCATTAAGCCCCTTCCCGCCAGCAATCGCAAGATTACTTAACGTCAACCTTGGCGCCTGCGTCTTCAAGCTTCTTCTTGAGATCAGCAGCTTCAGCCTTGGAAACGGCTTCCTTGACCGGCTTCGGAGCGCCTTCGACGAGGTCCTTGGCTTCCTTGAGGCCGAGGCCGGTGATGCCGCGGACTTCCTTGATGACGTTGATCTTGTTGGCGCCAGCGTCAACCAGGATAACGTCGAACTCGGTCTTTTCTTCTTCAGCAGCAGCAGCAGCGCCTGCACCGCCGGCAACAGCAGCAACAGCTACCGGAGCAGCAGCGGAAACGCCCCACTTTTCTTCGAGAAGCTTGGACAGTTCTGCAGCTTCCAGAACGGTCAGCGAGGAGAGGTCTTCTACGATCTTTGCGAGATCAGCCATTTTGATAGTTCCTTTTGTTCAGTTCGAACCAGTTTGAATATTTACAGCGAAAAACCGCCTTAAGCGGCTTCGTCCTTCTTGGCGTAAGCCGAGAACACGCGGGCAAGCTGGCTTGCCGGTGCTGCAACAACCGTTGCGACGCGGGTTGCCGGGGCATTGAGAAGGCCCAGCAGCTTCGCACGCAGCTCGTCCAGCGAAGGCAGGGTCGCAAGCGACTTGACTGCTTCGGCGTTGAGCGTGGTTGCGCCCATGGCGCCACCGAGAACAACGACCTTGTCGTTGGTCTTGGCGAAATCCATGACGACTTTCGGAGCGATCATCGGGTCAGTGCTGTATGCAATCAGCGTCTGTCCCTTGAAGAGATCTGACATCCCTTCCGACTCCGTACCCTGAAGAGCGATCTTGGCCAGGCGGTTCTTCGCGACCTTGACGGTGCCTCCGGCAGCGCGCATCTTCGAACGGAAGTCGTTCATCTGCGCAACGGTGACACCAGCATAGTGGGCCACGACAACCGAACCGGAAGCCTTGAAGACTTCGTTCAGCTCCGTGACGAATTCGCGTTTTTCCGCTCTTTCCACTGTCTGTCTCCAGTAGACGGGAACACAACATGTGAACCCGTCGGGTTTGCCTTTGCCCCAAGGGACCTTTTTACAAAGATCCCGAGCGACGCTCGAGGATCCTGTCCCCCGCTCTGTCGCCGCAAACGGCTTCAGGCACAGGCACACCAGGTTCGAACCGGACAGTCAGGCATCGTTTCGATGCCTCAAATCCAGCCTCACCCGTCTCATGCAGGTTGAATGATTAAGGCCAAGTCCCGAAAGACATGGCCACCCGCAATCTCGGACAGGAGTTCCGGGTTTCCCCGGAAATCTCCGGCTCCTGGGAGCCGGAAATTCTTTTATTCACACTTCCCTTGGGAAGCGCGAGAATTGATTAAGCCGAAACCGACGAAGGGTCGATCTTGACGCCCGGACCCATGGTCGAGGAAATGGCGACGCGCTTGACATAGTTGCCCTTGGCGCCAGCCGGCTTTGCCTTGATGACCGCATCGGCGAAAGCCTTGATGTTTTCCTCAAGAGCCTTGGCGTCGAACGAAGCCTTGCCAACGCCAGCGTGTACGATACCGGCCTTTTCGACGCGGAACTCGACAGCGCCGCCCTTGGACGCCTTGACGGCGCCGGCAACATCCATCGTCACCGTACCGACCTTCGGGTTCGGCATCATGCCACGCGGGCCGAGTACCTTGCCGAGACGGCCGACGAGCGGCATCATGTCCGGGGTCGCGATGCAGCGATCGAAGTCGATCTTGCCGCCCTGGACGATTTCAACCAGCTCTTCCGCGCCAACAACGTCAGCGCCGGCTGCCGTGGCTTCATCAGCCTTGGCGCCACGGGCGAAGACGGCGACGCGAACGTCACGGCCGGTGCCGTTCGGCAGGTTGACGACGCCACGAACCATCTGGTCCGCGTGGCGCGGGTCAACGCCGAGGTTCATCGAAACTTCAACGGTTTCGTCGAACTTGGCGACAGCACGTTCCTTGACCATCGAGATGGCGTCGGTAAGAACGTAAAGCTTGTTGGGATCCACGCCTTCGCGGATCTTCTGAATGCGCTTTGCTACCTTGGCCATGATCAACCTACCACTTCCAGGCCCATGGCGCGGGCGGAGCCCTCAACCATTGCCATTGCGCCTTCGATGTCGGCTGCGTTCAGATCCTTCATCTTGGCTTCAGCGATCGTCTTGACCTGAGCCTTGGTGATGGAGCCGACCTTGGCGCCCTTGCCAGGCGTCTTGGAACCGGAGGTGATCTTCGCTTCCTTCTTCAGCCAGTAGGTCATCGGCGGCTGCTTCATGACGAAGGTGAAGGACTTGTCCTGGTAATAGGTGATGACGACCGGGATCGGCATACCCTTTTCCATTTCCTGCGTGGCAGCGTTGAACGCCTTGCAGAATTCCATGATGTTAATGCCACGCTGACCAAGTGCAGGACCGATCGGCGGGGACGGATTGGCCGCCCCGGCCTTTACCTGCAGCTTGAGCTGGCCTGCAACTTTCTTAGCCATATCTCTCTGCCTTTCAATTCAAACCGGTGACCCGGTCTCTCTCAAGCCGGATCGCTCCGGCGGCTGCGGTTGCGTGGTGCGGCGCCCTGCCCCGGCTTAAGGGCCAGATTGCCTTCCACGCGCTTGGGGCTTCGCCCCGCCAATCAGACCTTCTCGACCTGATTGTATTCCAGCTCGACCGGCGTAGCGCGGCCGAAAATCGAAACTTCCACCTTCAGGCGCGAGCGCTCTTCGTCGACATCCTGAACCACGCCGTTGAACGACGCGAACGGACCATCGGAAACGCGAACCTGCTCGCCGATCTCGAACGAAACCGAAGACTTCGGACGCTCGACACCTTCCTGAACCTGACCGAGGATACGATCGGCCTCATAATCCGGGATCGGAACAGGCTTGCTGTCCGAACCGAGGAAACCGGTCACCTTCGGCGTGTTCTTGATGAGGTGATAGGCCTCATCCGTCAGGTTGGCGCGCACCAGCACGTAACCCGGAAAGAACTTGCGCTCGCTGTCGACCTTGCGGCCACGACGCACCTCGACGACCTTTTCGGTCGGCACGAGGATTTTCTCAAAAAGATGATCCAGACCCTTCTGGCGGGCCTTTTCCTCGATCGACTCGGCGACCTTCTTTTCAAAATTCGAATATGCGTGAACGATATACCAGCGCGCTGCCATTTTTATTCTCCGTTCGATCCTTCCACCGGGCCTTCGACCGCGCCGTTACCGGCCTACGTTCAGCACCAGGCTGAGCAGCCAGCCGATGAGCTGATCCGCAGCAAAGAAGAACAGAGCCGCAAAAATGACCATCACCAGCACCATAGCCGTCGAAATCATGGTCTCGCGGCGCGACGGCCAAGTGATTTTTGACGCTTCGGCGCGAACCTGCTGCAGAAACGTAAACGGATTGGTTTTGGATGCCATTGACTGCCCACGCAATTACGGCGCGTAAAGCCGATACTGATCAGCCCCACGCACCGCGTGTCTGTTTTGACCCTACATAAACACCGATTCCACTTTTAACAAGAGGAAATCGACATTCGGCGAAATTCGCCGGAAATCCGGCATCCATCTGCCATGCAGCGAAAGCCCGCGCTTGCGAATGGAAAGTGGCAGGGGCAGAGGGGCTCGAACCCCCGACCTGCGGTTTTGGAGACCGCCGCTCTACCAACTGAGCTATACCCCTTCGACACCTGAACCGGCCGCTAAATCGCTTGGCCAATTCGGTATGCGCTCCTTTAAGGTGCAGGGAAAAGAATGGCAAGTGTGTTTTTTGTTTTTTCACATTGTCTGGCAAAATATGCCGGCGCACTTCCCTGCCCTGCCTGATGCACCCCCTATTGCATTGATCCGCCTTCAACACTTTCACAGGAAACCCCATGAGCATCTATCTCGTCCGTCACGGCCAGACCGAATTTAATGCCGTCCGCCGCTGGCAGGGCCAGGTCGATTCGCCGCTGACGGAACTGGGGCGGCAGCAGGCGATGCTGATGGGACGCAGGCTCGCCACGCTGGTTGAAACCGGTGAAGTGCATATTTTTTCCAGCCCGCTTGGCAGGGCCAGACAGACCTGTGAAATCGTCGCGGGCGAAATCGGCATGATCGACGGCATCACTCTCGATCCCGGACTGATGGAAATCGGCATGGGCGCATGGGATGGCATGACGGATTACGAGATCGACTACGAATATCCCGGCATGCGCGACGGGTTGGATCGCTACGAGTGGTTTTTCCATGCACCGGGCGGCGAAACATTCGACAGGATGAAGAGCCGCGTCGCCCGCAGCCTGGAGACGATCACACAGAGACAGGCCCGCGACGCGATCGTCATCTGCCACGGTATAACCAGCCGGATATTGCGCGGCGTCTATGCGAACCTTTCCAGAGAGGAAGCCCTGCGCCTCGATGTGCCGCAGGATGCGTTTTTCCATCTTCAGGACGGTGATGTCACCCGGATCGACTGCTGATCCTTTCAGGCAATAAAAAACCCCGCTGTTTCCAGCGGGGTTTTCCTCAATCCCTTGCGGGTTTGAAAATTACTCGACGATCGAAGCCACGATGCCGGCGCCGACGGTACGGCCGCCTTCGCGGATAGCGAAGCGCAGCTTTTCTTCCATCGCGATCGGAACGATCAGCTCGACGTCAACGGTCACGTTGTCGCCAGGCATAACCATTTCCGTGCCTTCCGGAAGCGTAACGATGCCCGTTACGTCCGTCGTGCGGAAGTAGAACTGCGGACGGTAGTTCGTGAAGAACGGCGTATGACGGCCGCCTTCTTCCTTCGTCAGGATGTAGGCTTCGGCCTTGAACTTCTTGTGCGGCTTGACGGAACCCGGCTTGCACAGGATCTGACCACGCTCGACGCCGTCACGGTTAACACCGCGAACCAGTGCACCGATGTTGTCGCCGGCCTGGCCCTGGTCGAGCAGCTTGCGGAACATTTCAACGCCGGTAACCGTCGTCTTCGAGGTCGGACGGATGCCGACGATCTCGACTTCTTCACCAACCTTGACGATACCGCGCTCAACGCGACCCGTCACAACCGTACCACGGCCCGAGATCGAGAACACGTCTTCGATCGGCATCAGGAACGGCTGGTCGATCGGACGCTCAGGCGTCGGGATGTAGGCGTCGACAGCAGCCATCAGCTCGCGGATCGCGTCTTCACCGATCTTCTTGTCGGAATCTTCAAGAGCAGCAAGTGCCGAACCCTTGATGATCGGGATATCGTCGCCCGGGAAGTCGTAGGACGACAGAAGTTCGCGAACTTCAAGCTCGACGAGCTCGAGAAGCTCGGCGTCGTCAACCTGGTCGACCTTGTTGAGGAACACGACGATCGCCGGAACGCCAACCTGACGGGCAAGCAGGATGTGCTCGCGCGTCTGCGGCATCGGGCCGTCGGCTGCCGAGCAAACCAGGATCGCGCCGTCCATCTGCGCCGCACCGGTGATCATGTTCTTCACGTAGTCGGCGTGGCCGGGGCAGTCAACGTGAGCGTAGTGACGGTTCGGCGTCTCATACTCAACGTGGGCCGTCGAAATCGTGATACCACGAGCCTTCTCTTCAGGAGCAGCGTCGATCTGGTCGTACGCCTTGAACTCGCCGAAGAACTTCGTGATTGCTGCCGTCAGCGACGTCTTGCCATGGTCAACGTGACCGATCGTGCCAATGTTGACGTGCGGCTTCGTCCGCTCAAACTTGCTCTTTGCCATGTGAATTGCTTCCTGTGAACGTGAAGTAGTTTCCCCGGCGAACCGGTTTGGTGTCGCCGTTTAAGGCTTTGTAAGCGAATGCGCAAGACTTAATTGTCAAAGCGCCATCGCACACGCCCGCGACGTACCCTGAGGCGCGTATATGGTGTATCGTTTGCGACATTTAAACCCTCGAAAGGGGCAAGTCGGCACGAGACGCGGGAAGCCTCCTCCTCCACTGTCACCGATCACTATTTGCGGTATTTCCATCACAACTTCTTTACCTGTGCCCGCATGATGGCTTATGGACATTCCATCGCCGGAGGGAGACGGGCGAGCGGAACAATGCGCCGGGCGCACTATCTTATATCTTCATTTCGACCAGCCGCGTTCTCCCGCGCGACCTTGCATCCGTTTCAGGACATCCCATGGAAATCTTCACAGCCGCCGGTTTCACGGCATTCTTACAGGTGATCGCGATCGATCTCGTTCTGGCGGGCGACAACGCCATCGTCATTGGCCTTGCCGCAGCCGGCCTCCCTGCCCATCTCCGCCGCAAGGCGATCCTGGTCGGCATCATTGCCGCCACCGTTCTGCGCATCGGCTTTGCCGCCGTCACCGTGCAGCTGCTTTCCATCGTCGGCCTGCAATTGTTCGGCGGCCTGCTGCTCGCATGGGTGTGCTGGAAGATGTGGTCCGAGCTGCGCGAGGCCGCGGGCTCCATCGAAGACGAGGTAACGGACGAAGAGGCCGACCTGACCAAGGGTCACAAGACCTTCTTCCAGGCCGCGACCCAGATCGTCATCGCCGACGTCTCCATGTCACTGGACAACGTGCTTGCCGTCGCCGGCGCCGCCCAGGAGCATGTGACCGTACTGGTGATCGGGCTCATCGTCTCCATCGCCCTCATGGGGCTTGCAGCGAACTTCGTGGCCAAGCTGCTGCACCGCTATCGCTGGATTTCCTATCTCGGCCTGATGGTCATCATCTATGTGGCGCTCAACATGCTCTATCACGGCGTGATCGAGGTCCTGCCCTACATCAAGCCCTATCTGGGCTGAGCCGCCCCATATCGGCACCGCCTGCCAAGGCCCGGAAACTTCGGTTTCCGGGCTTTTTTTTGCGCCATGTTGCGCGGCGCCGTCCGCCCGAAAATCTCATCCCAGCTGCCGGCAGACGTCTCGGGGAATCACCCGCCACAACAGCTGCAACATCCGGACAAGACAGGGAAATCGTGATTTTTCGCCCATGGATTTTGGCAATTGAGGTCAGCCACGGGCAAGCCTAGGGAGCTAGCAATAAGTCATAATAATAAAAAGAAAGGTAAAGCTGCCAATGGCTTATGACTGGAGCGGCGGTCGGACCCGTCGCCTTCGAAGGATGAAACTCGGCGTTGTCGCAAGCTCCCTCATCCTTCTCGCGCTCATGGTATCGCTCGTTCTTGGCTGAACGCGCCGCAAGCGCAGACCAACATTGACCGGCGGCATGGCAAGGTTTCACAACCGCCCTGCCGCCGCTCCTTCAGGCAATGTCGCAGGCGGTCAGGACTTTTTCTTTTCCACGCAATGAACCGGCTTCTTCATCTCCGGGTCCGCCATCAGATCGTAAAGATCCGCCTCCTCGCCCTTCGACCACCAGACATGGACGCCTCCCTCATATCTGGCCCCCGAGCCTGAAATGACATTCGCCGCAACGAGGACACCGTCCTTCAGTCCCAGCCGCACGAGGCTGATATCCCCGGCATTGAAATAAACGGCCTCCACCGTGTCCGCGCCGCATTGGTAGACAGTCTCCACCTTCTCGACCGCCGTATCCTTCGGAAGCGGAATCACCAGATCTTCGGCAAGGGCGCCGGAGGCGGCCGACGACAGAACGGCGAAGCAGATGGCGGCGATGGATTTTGTCATGATGTCCCTTTCCTGATTAGGCCGGGACATAAGGCCACGACAGCAAAGCCAAAATTGGGCAGCTGTTCCTGATCCGCAGAATTATCAGGGCCATCAACGACGGACGGCGCATCACGAATGGCCGGGGGCTATGCTTTCAGCCACCGCCAGTTCACTCTGGAATCAGCCATCGCCACGCTACCGGTAGTATATCCAGTATGCGATCCCGAGAATCACTGCCCACATCAGCAACGATATGGCCAGTACGGCGAGATAGTTTCTAAATCGTCTTGTCATCCGCCCACATTGCCGGCCGGCCGCCCGGGAGGACAGCTTTCGCCGTTGAATTGCTGGATGCGGGTCGAACCGCACGATCAACCCTTCTACCAAGATACGGAATCACGGACCATTCGCAGATTTTACCCGCCCTAAACCGGGGTCGCACAAAGGCTGCCGGGCTCAGCCGGGCAACTTCACTTGGGCCCCGCCATGGATCGCGCGGAACCGAAGGCATCCAGCCAGTTGGCAATGGTGACAGAGAGGATAAAACAAAGCCCGGCCATGCCGGCGCGCGAACCTGTAAAGACGGGCGCATGTTCCGCCAGAGGTCACATAAAACCCGTCCGGCACAAGCGGCATCCGCTTTCCGGTCTGGTCTTGCATTTACATGAATGGTCGGGTGACGGCGATCAGCCGCCACCCCGGCCCTTATCCGGCCCTTATCCGGCCCTTATCCGGCCCTTGTCAGCTCTTCAGCGCCGTATTGCACAGGCTCCAGTAGCCGCCGCCCTTCTGAATCCACTTCAGATCGCCGAGCGTGCCGTCATTCTTGTTCTTGTGGTAGGAATCGACGCAGGTTTTCAGGCGCGCCTTGCCGGGCGTCTCGCTTGAATATTTCTTATCGACAGCACTCGGAAAAGCGACGCCCTTCGGGGCCTTTATCGTCGCTTTTTCGGGTTCTTTGTCGGTTGTGGCCGCGACCTGCTTGTCGTCGGCCGCATCCTCGGCTGCCGCATCGGCACCGCAGAATTTGGCGCGATAGTCGTTCCACTTGACGTCCTTCGCGGACCCGTCAGCTTTCGCCGCCTGATATTTCACGCTGCACTCTTTCATGGTGAGTGCGGCTGCGGGGGAGACAAACGCTGCCGATGCCAGCAGCGCAAAGGATGAGAGAATGACAACCCTGTTAAACATTGGAGACTCCCGTGTGCATGATTGCCGGGCGACTATCCGACCGGATTTTCCGCTTGTCAACGAGCATTGCAGAAAGGATGGAAAGCGGGATTGACGCAGAAAAACCGCAGGCGCGGACAGGATATTGTCGCAGCGCAGCCAGCATCTTCAAATCCAGCCGCTTCAAATGTCACGCCAGCCCCGGAGAATCACGTGTTCGTGTGGCGTCAACCCCTCGAGGGAACGAAATCCCTAAATTTTCGTTAGCATCCCGAACGAATAACGAGGATTTATCGATGTTGAGGATGCCGAAGACTATCTCCGCGCTCGCTCTTGGCGTCGCATTATCTGGCGCTTCCGTCATGCCCGCTCATGCGCTGAGCCTCATACAGCCGGCCTATCAACCGCCGGAACAGGCCCAGACCTCCACGCAGCGCAGCTATCCCGCCTCCGCCTTCGCCGCAGGAACCGGCGAAGATGCCACGACCAATGGCTATGCCCTGACGCAAGCGGAAATAAACCACGTGAAATGGTGTGCGGCCCGATACACCTCATATCATCCGACGGATAACAGCTACATGGCCCCCGCCGGCACCCGCACGCAATGTCGTTCGCCCTATTGACCGGCCCAAAACAGCGTCTTGCGTAACGGGCGGAAAACCTTGCCCGTTGCCGGCAAGATAAAATTTACCTTAAATTTTATTGACCTGAACCTTTTTCCTCGCAGGCCGTTTGAAGCGCAGGTCAACGGGGCAGACGCGATGTTGTGGAATCTGGAAAAGCTGGAACAGGAAAGGGTGGAACTGATCGAGGTCATCACCGCCCTCAGCCATGTGGAGCGCCTTTCGCAGGATGAGCATTCTTCGATATTTGAAAAAATCGCAGCGCATATGGGAAGGTTGAGCGAACTGGACGCCGAGAAACAGCGGGTTCAATCCGCGCTTGAAGCAGTCTGAACGCACGTCACGCCAGCCGGCTGCCACCAACGGTATAGCTCGATGCGGTCATCGCCCCGCTGGCCCGTGGCCGCAGATTTCACCTGATCACTCGTCTTCCGGCCTGATCACTCGTCTTCCGGGATGAAGCCGCCGATCTGACGTTTCCAGAGGCGGGCAAACAGCCCACCCCGCTCCACCAGCTCCTCCGGCCTTCCCTCTTCGATAATCCTGCCATGATCCAGCACGATGATGCGGTCCATTCGCGCAATGGTCGACAGGCGGTGCGCGATGGCGATCACCGTCTTGCCCTCCATCACCAGGTTCAGCTTCTCCTGAATATCGGCTTCGGACTCGCTATCAAGGGCGGAGGTGGCTTCGTCGAGGATCAGGATCGGCGCATCTTTCAACAGCACACGCGCAATGGCGACCCGCTGGCGCTGCCCGCCGGAAAGCTTGATGCCGCGGTCTCCCACAAAGGCCTGAAATCCTTTGCGCCCCTCATTATCGGCGAGATCGGCGATGAAGGCGTCGGCCTTCGCCACTTTCGCCACCTGCTCCACCTCCTCCTGCGTCGCATCCGGTCGCCCGTAGCGGATATTGTCACCAACCGACCGGTGCAACAGGGCCACGTCCTGGGCAATCACTCCGATATTGCGGCGCAGGCTCGCCTGTGTGACCTCGCGAATATCCTGACCGTCGATACGGATGACACCTTCCTGAATGTCGTAGAAACGCAGAAGCAGGTTGACGAGCGTCGTTTTTCCCGCGCCCGACAGACCAACAAGGCCGACTTTCTCCCCGGCGCGCACGGTCAGCGACAGATCATCGATCACCGGCCCGCCAGACTTGTAGGCAAAGCGGATATGGTCGAAATCAATGTCCCCACGCGAGACACCGAGTTCCGCAGCGCCTGCCCTGTCAGTAATGGTCGGCGGCGTCGTCATGACAGGCATGGCGTCCTTGATGGTGCCGATCGCCTGAAAGATCTGCTGGCCCATCTGCAGGAAGGTGAATGTGTGCCCCGACAGCCGCTGCAATATATAGACGGCGCCGACGAATTCTCCGACCGTGATGAAGCCCTTCACCAGACCGGAAAACCCCACTGACAGGATCGCCAGCCACAACGCCATGTTGAGCGCCACCACGACCAGTTCGGACGCGCGGTAGACACGCTGCTCCCTGTTCTGCGTCTGCACCGCCTTCATCAGGATGCGGCGAATTGCGCCCGCCTCGCTGTCTTCGGCGGCAAATTGCTTGATCATCTGCATATTGCTGTAGAGATCGGTAATCGCGCCCGAGACAAGGCTCTTTTGTTTCGCCGAGCGCCGCGAGCGTTCCGTGAAGACCGGAGCAAGTTTGACGGCGAGAACGACATTGAGCACGATCCAGATG
Source organism: Rhizobium rhizogenes (assembly GCF_002005205.3). The sequence goes on from NZ_CP019701.2 coordinate 1,683,504, forward strand.
AACACCGGCAGCGCCAGCTGCCAGGACAGGGCGGCAAGAAGCGCAAGAGAGCCGATCATTTGCAGCAGGAAACGCGGTCCGATCTGGAATGCGTTGATGATCTGCTGCTGCACCGCCGACGAGACCTGCGAAAGGCGCGAGGCGACCTGCCCGGCATAAAGCTCATGGAAAAATGCCAGATCCTGCCGCTCCACCGCCTTGTGTCCCTGCCACTGGATGGCCACCGGCATGGCGATGCCGAGCGTGTGCGAATTGAGTGTATTGAGAAGAAACGAAGCCACCGGCATGGCCGGGAAAATCAACAATCCGAGAACGGTAAGCAGCGGCCATTCATTGCGTAAGAAGGCCTCTGCGCCCTGCGCCGTCACCCCATCGACGATGACGGACAATCCCCAGATGATCGACAGATTGATGGCTTCCACCGCCATGGACGACAAGGCAAGGGCAATGAGGACACCGCGAAACATCGCGATGAAATGCAAGAGCACCGCGACGGGACCTTTCGACGGCAGCGGCCGGAAGGGAATGTCGAGCGGCCGTATCAGCGTCTCGAAAGGGCGAAAGATCGTATCTGAAATCGACATGGGCCTCTCGGATCACAGCTTGGCATCGACGGGAAGGAATCAGCTACGCACCCGGCATGGAACCATGCATGGCCCCTGACCTCAATTATAAAGAATGGCTGGTGCCGCCTTCGCGGCAGCTCCCTGAACATGGCATGAAATATGCGCATGAACCGACGGCGGCCTGATGCCGATATTCCGATGCAGATCCTCGCGCACGCCAAGGACGCGCTGAAGGCGGCGTACTGCGGTTGCTGGCTCAAAATTCACGCCGAAATCGAACGCTGCGTAATCGAGGCCCTTCGGCAGCAAGTCGCCGCCGCTCTGCACCCAATACGACCGGCGATAGATTTCAGTTGCCTCTTCCCTCGTCATTGCCTTGACCTGTTCGGCCGTGACGGAAGCAACGCCACGATGCGCGGCGAGTGTCTTGTGGGTGATGCCGTATTTGGTCGGGCCGCCCCGATCCGTCTTTGCATTCACGTAGCCGCCCTCGTGACCAAACATAAGGTCGAGAGCGACGGGAAGCGTTTCCTGAGCCATGGAGTTCTCCAGATTTTCAGATTTTTGATGACCAAAAGCTACGCCGTGCGCCACAGCACACGCCGCCAACTGCGGATGAAAATGAAATCCTTTTCAGGGTCTGTTCAGGTCAGGTTAATTGCTGCCCCGTCACTCTCAGACCGTTGGAACTGCAGACCTCGACACACGTTATTGTCTGTTATTCGGAGATGAGATTATGAAAATACTCACTGCAGCAATCTGTCTGGTTTCGGTCGGCATCCTAAGCGGCTGCGTTGACGACCCGGGATACCGAAGTGGCGGATACTATACGAGCGGCGTCTACTACCGCACCTACGATAGAAATCGCCACTACCGCGATTATGATCGCCGGGATTGGCGTGCAGATCGTGGCCACTATGGGCGAGATCGAAGGGAATGGCGCGATAGACGCTTTCGGCCGGCAGGCATCTACACTGAGTACGGGGTTGGTGTCCGATAAGAGATCATCGACTATTGCGCGACGGGTGACGGGTAGGCTTGACGGTACATCCAACAGCAATGATGCGGCTCGATAGGCGCCATCATTATCGGATTCCCGATATTGGCCCTGTCGTAGTCGATGAAGACTACGGAAAGCCCTATTGGGATAATCGATACGCCGAGAAATTTAAGAAGGTGAGAAATGCTGCCGGCGTTCCATCAAACGTGTGGTCGATGGATTCTCGTGCGGGTGCTGTTTCGGAAACAATCGAAGCGACGGGATCGCTGGAAGCCGCAAGAGATTTGGCAACGCACACGACGACAAAGACGACTAGGCGTTACAGCCGTGGCGATGGTTTGGAAACGAGCAGGAAGATAACCGAAGCCAGAGAGAAAAACAGAACCTGACACGTTCTGACATGAGTGACACGGCACTGACGTAAGTTATTGAAAAATATGGAGCGGGTAGCGGGAATCGAACCCGCGTATTCAGCTTGGAAGGCTGCTGCTCTACCATTGAGCTATACCCGCGGTGGCGATTTCGATCCGTGCAGAATGGTGGAGGGAGTTGGATTTGAACCAACGTAGGCGTAGCCAACGGATTTACAGTCCGTCCCCTTTAACCACTCGGGCATCCCTCCAGTTATCTGCGAGGATCAAGCGACCAAGCTCTTCAGATTTCGCTGCGGCGAAGCGCCGTTGCGTCGTCTGTGGCGCGTATATGACGGCCTCGTTCGTTTCTGTCAACACGCCCTTTCACGAATTTTCGGGAAAAAATTCAAACCCCTTTGCAGCCCTGTGGATTATCGCGGGGGCTGGTGCGCGGCTCACGCCGGAGATATAAGGCGCCATGAGCAAAGACGGTCCCAAGAACAAATCCACCCGCGACACGCATTACGCCAACCTGCGCCGTGCCGTGCGCGACGCCAAGCGAGAGCGGGGCGAAATTCCGACTCCGCAGCAGCCCAAACGCCGCAACCGCGGCGCGGACGACTGGAAGCCGCCGCAGCTTGCACCGGATCAGGTGCATCTTTACGGCCTGCATACCGTGCGCGCCGCACTCGCCAATCCCGAACGGCAGATCGTCAAGCTCTCTGTCACCCAGAACGCTTTCGCGCGTCTCGATATCGGTCAAGCGGATGCGCAGCCCTTCCCGGTGGAGATGGTATCGCCGCAGGATATCGACCGGGTGCTCGGCCCCGAAGCCATCCACCAGGGCGTGATGCTGGAAACCCGGCCGCTGCCGGTCAAGCGGCTTGGCGCGCTGAAGGACAGCCCGCTCATCCTCGTGCTCGATCAGGTCACCGACCCGCACAATGTCGGCGCAATCATGCGCTCGGCCGTCGCCTTCAATGCCGGCGCCGTCATCACCACCATGCGTCACAGCCCGACCGAGTCAGGCGTGCTGGCGAAATCCGCTTCCGGCGCGCTGGAACTCATTCCCTATATCCAGATCACCAATCTCGCCGATGCGCTGGGCGAACTGCACAAGCTCGGCTTCTTCTCCGTCGGCCTGGATTCGGAAGGTCCCGCCCCCATCGAACAGACCTTCAGCGGTGAAAAGATCGCGCTGGTACTGGGTGCCGAAGGCAAGGGGCTGCGCCAGAAAACCCGCGAAACCGTCTCGGCGCTTGCCCGTCTCGATATGCCGGGCGAGATCAAATCGCTCAACGTATCGAATGCCGCGGCCATCGCCCTTTACGCAACACAGCAATTTCTGGGCAAAGCGTCGTCCTGACGCTTGCCCTTCCTTGCGAAATCGCAAAGCGCATCGCATGCTGCGCCTTTGTCATTCGCACGGAGTAAATCTCAACATGACCGACCAGACCATCAAACCGACCGGCGAGCTGACGCTCAGGACACTCGCCATGCCGGCCGATGCCAATCCCGCCGGGGATATTTTCGGCGGCTGGGTCATGTCGCAGATGGACTTGGCGAGCGGCATCCGTGCAGCCGAGCGCTCGCGCTGTCGCGTGGTCACGGCGGCGGTCAAAGAAATGGCCTTCGAACTGCCGGTGAAGATCGGCGATACGCTGTCCATCTATACCGATATCGCCCGCGTCGGCCGCACCTCCATCACATTGACGGTTGAGGCCTGGGCACAGCGGTCGCGTTATGACAAGCTGGAGAAGGTTACCGCCGGCACCTTCATCATGGTGGCGATGGACGAGAACGGGCAGCCGACGCCCATCCCTCCGGCGGAGTGAGCGCCATGGAGGCCGCCGTCAACGCCGCAGAAGCCTATTCGCATATTCGCGCGGTCATGGGCATGGTGGTCGGCCTCAGCCTCGCCCGTCTGCTGACGGGTCTTGCCGGTTTCGTGCAGCATCCAAAGAAGGAGCGCATCTACCCGCTGCATCTCGGCTGGGTGGCGTTTCTGTTCCTGATGCTGGTGCATTTCTGGTGGTGGGAACACCGGCTTTCCGCCACCGGCCACGTGCTGGGCTTCGGCGCGTTCCTGTTCCTCATCCTGTTCTGCTCGCTGTTCTATTTCCTCTGTGTGCTGCTCTTCCCCACGGACATGAAGGAATACAAAGGATATGAGGACTACTTCTTTTCCCGCAAAAGCTGGTTCTTCGCCTTCCTGGCGGCACTTTTCGTCACCGATATCGGCGACACACTGCTAAAGGGACGGGACTATCTCGCCTCGCTCGGCCCGGAATATCTCATCCGCACAGCCATTTACGTCGTTCTTTTCACCTGTGCCGCCTTCATCGGCAACCGCCGCTTCCACCGGTTCCTCGTGGTCTTCGCGCTAATCTACCAGATCGCCTGGATTTTCCGCACCTACGACCTGCTGGCCTGAAGGCCGCAACACCCTGATGCCGTCATTGTGTCGCGGTGACATTTCGCCGCGACTATGGCATTGCGGCCATATGGGATTTATTCGCAGGATCATGCAGGACAGGAGTTCGGCTGGCGCCATCGCCACGCTGGCCGTCCTGCTTTTCCTTCTGCAGGGTCTCGCCAATGGCCTGACCAGCGGCAACATGGCCATGGCCGCGCTTGCGGCGGATGAGGTCATCTGTTCCAGCCACATGCCGGACGGCCCCGCAAAGCAGGACCCGGCGGGCAAAATTGCCGCCGACTGCTGCGGAACGCTGTGCCGGCTGGCATCGGCCACCATTGCCACTCTCCCGGTCATTCCTGTCGAACGCGCGGACAGGATCATTCCGACGGGCGAAGTCGCCTTTTTGAACTTCGACGCGGCATTGCCGCCATCGCCGCCCAATCTGGAATCACGCCCGCGCGCACCGCCCGCCCCTCCGCAGAACTGAAACTTTCCCGGCTTGCCGGAAATCACTCTTCTTGCGGAGACATCCATGTCCGTTACGACCTCTTTCGAGGGCGAGCGCGCGCCTGCGCATTCCTCGTCCATCAATCTTTACCGCGCCGTGTGGCGCTGGCATTTCTATGCCGGTCTCTTCGTCCTGCCCTTCATGATATCGCTCGCCGTCACCGGCGCCCTTTATCTCTTCCGGGACGAATTCGATAACCTCATCCATTCGGATTTGAAGCGGATAGAGGTGGTGCAAAACGCACCGAAAGCACTGCCTTCCGAAATTATTGCCGCTGCGCTGACTGCCGTTCCCGGCACTGCCGTCAAATATACGACCCCCGCCGATCCCGGCGCATCGGTGGAAATCACCGTCAATACGGCGGATGGCAGGCGCGCCGTTTACGTCAATCCCCATACGGCTGAGGTTGCCGGCTCCCTGCCGGATCGCGGCACCATCATGTGGACGATCCGCTATCTCCACAGCCTGAAATATTTCGGCACCTATGCCCGTTATCTGATCGAGATCGCAGCCGGCTGGTCCATCCTTCTCGTGGCCACCGGCATCTATCTCTGGTGGCCGCGAAAACAGACGGGTGGTGTCGTCACCGTGCGCGGAACGCCGAAAAGGCGGGTCTTCTGGCGCGATACCCATGCCGTCACCGGCATCTTCGTTGGCTTTTTCATCGTCTTCCTCGCCGTCACCGGCATGCCGTGGTCGGGTGTGTGGGGCGCGAAGGTCAATGAATGGGCGAATGGCAGCAATTTCGGATACCCGGCCGGCGTGCGCACCGATGTTCCGATGTCGGGTGACCACCTCGATCACGTGGCCAAGACAAGCTGGTCGCTGGAACAGGCAAAAATACCGGAATCCGCCACGCCCTCTGCCGGCCAGCCGATTGGAATAGACGAGGCGATCGCGCGCTTTGACACGCTCGGCCTTGCAGCCGGTTACGCTGTCGCCCTGCCGGGAAAACCGGCCGGTGTTTATAGCGGCTCCGTCTATCCCGATGATCTGGCGAAACAGCGCGTCATCCATCTCGATCAATATAGCGGTGAACCGCTTATCGATATGAGCTACGCCGATTACGGCCCGCTCGGCAAGGCGCTGGAATGGGGCATCAACGTGCATCTGGGCCAGCAATATGGCCTTGCCAACCAGATCGTGCTTTTGGCGGCCTGCATCGGCATTGTTCTGCTTGCCGTCTCCGCCGGTATCATGTGGTGGAAACGCCGCCCGCAAGGCTCGCTCGGGGTACCACCTTTGCCGCAGGAAAAACGTGTGCTGCGCGGGCTCCTCGCCGTGCTCGCCATCGGCGGCATCCTTTTCCCGCTGGTGGGTGCGAGCCTGCTGGTGATGCTGGCGCTGGACCTGATCGTGCAGTCTCGCCAGAAGCGGCGGGCCGGCTAAAAAGGCATCCTCTAAAATGAAAACAGCCGGGCGAAAATCCCGGCTGTTTCCCTCGATATTGACGAAAGCCCGACCTAGAACATCGTATTGTTGTTCGCCGCCGTCTCCGGCACCGGCTGGATCACATCCCAGTGCTCGGTGATCTTGCCATCAGTGACGCGGAAAATGTCGACAATCGCCGTGCCGCGATCGCCCTCTTTTTCGGTCGAATGAATATGCAGATAAACGAGATCACCATCCGTGGCGCTGCGCACGATGCGCGCTCGGGACTGGGGATTTTCCTTGAAGAAGCCGGTGAAATAATCAACGAACGGCTTCTTGCCGTCAGGCACATTGGGGTTGTGCTGCTTGTAGCTGTCGGCGACAACGGCAGCGCCCTTCTCCACCTCGTGCTTGTTGAAGACCGTGTCGTAAAATTCGATCACCAGCTTGCGGTTGGCTTCTTCCTGAGCCAGATCGCGATTTGCGGTTTGCGCCAGAACCGGTGCGGCGACCAAAGCGGGCACGAGCGCGAAAGCGGCGATGGCAAGACGGCGTGTTACGAAATTCATGGGTGATTCCTCTCAATAACCGACGGTGAAACGCTGGCGGGAATGCTGCGGCTTCTCGATTTCATCGACAAGCGCGATGGCATAGTCTTCGAAGGAAATACGGCTGCCTTCGTCATTGCTGAGCAGGCTGTCCTTGCCGATCCGGAATTTTCCGGTTCTTTCCCCCGGCACAAATTCGGCTGAGGGGGACAGGAAGGTCCAGTCGAGCTGCTTTTCCTGTTTCAGCAGATCCAGAAACTCCGCACCCTTCGTCGCCTCGGCCTTGTAGGCGGCCGGGAAATCCGGCAGGTCGACCACGCGCTGGCCGGGCGCGATTTCAAGGCTGCCGGCACCGCCGACCACGAGATAACGCTGAACGCCGGAAGCACGCACGGCCTCAATGAGCTTCAAGGGATCGCTGGCGGTGAAGTGCACCGAGCTTATCACAGCATCGTGACCCCTCAGCAGCGCGGAAAGCGCCGCCTGATCGAAGACATCGCCCTTTTTGGCCACCACATTCGGCAGGCTGGCGATCTTCTCAGGAGCGCGGGCAATCGCCGTTACCTGATGCCCCCGGTCGGAAAGTTCCTTCAAAATGCGGGAGCCGGCATTGCCGGAAGCGCCGACGAGCGCGATTTTAGCCATGGCTTCTGTCCTTTCGTCACTATCGTTATCGGTCTAAATAATAGACCGCGAAAGAGAGCTATGGTATCGCAACCATCACCGCAAGAAGTCAGCGGCGACTGATCTGGTCACATGGCGATGACCTTGAAAGGTAAAAAAGGGCAAGGGGTAAGAACAGTGTCGGACACGCAAACAAAGGAAATCTTCACCTTCGAGCAGCCCTGCCCGATCCGCGACGTACTGGACCGCATCGGCGATCAATGGAGCCTGCTGGTTTTGGAAGCCCTGCAGGGCGGCGTGCTGCGCTTCAACGAATTGAACCGCAGGATCGACGATATTTCCAAGCAGATGCTGTCGCGCACGCTGAAGCGGCTGGAAGAAGACGGCTTCATCCGCCGCACGCTTTATGCCGAGGTGCCGCCGCGCGTGGAGTATGAGCTGACCAATCTCGGCCGCTCGTTTCTGGTGCCGATGCAATTGCTGGTGCAATGGGCCGACGAGAACCATATCCGCATCTGCAAGGCGCGCCTGCAATATTCCGAAAACGACAGTCGCGGCTGATCGGGTTGCCGGCACGGACACGGTCGCAAACCGTGCCTAGGCCAGACGATAGACCTTGCAGACCAGCCCTTCCGGCTGACGGTAGGTCGTGAAGCCCATCGCCTCGTAATAATTCTGCCCGAGCCTGTTATCCGCGCCGATACTGGCATCGATATTTTTCAGGCCGCGAGCCTCCGCCGCCTTTCGGGTAGCCATAAAGAGCGCGGACCCCACACCCCTTCGCGCCGCATGCGGGCTGACATGGGTGCCGATGATACCCCAGCCTTCCGCCACGCCGTAGGGATTGTCCGCCCGCGCGTAACGCAGCGACTGGAACCCCAGAATGCGCCCGTCCCCGTCCTCTGCGACTGAACACTCGATACGGTCGGTATGCCGGATGTAATTTTCCAGCACCGCACCGATATCAGTCGGCGCCTTTCGGAGCCCTGCCGAGAATATCTCGTTCTGGACCGCCGCCATGCCAGCCGCATCATCGTCTCTCGCAGGCCGTATCTTCATCGATGTATCAACCTCATAGGTGTTGCGACTGCTGGCATATGGTCCAGGGTCGGAGCCTCACCATGCGGGATCAGGACCGGAAAATGAAGGAAGCACCAAAAGCGATCAGCGCGAAACCGATCACGTGATTGATGGTGATGCTCTCCTTCAGCCAGAAGATCGAGAACAGTGCGAAAACCGCGAGCGTGATGACCTCCTGAATAGTCTTGAGCTGCGCGGTGGAATAGACCTCCGACCCGATGCGGTTCGCGGGGACGGCGAGCATATATTCGAAGAACGCGATGCCCCAGCTGGCGACAATTGCCAGAAAGAGCGCGCTGCCCTTGTGCTTGAGATGGCCATACCAGGCGAAAGTCATGAAAACATTGGAGGCGATGAGCATCAGGACAGGCCAGATGTGAGCGGGACTGATCGAAAACGGCATGATGATTCCTGAAAATAGGGGAGGATGTCATGAGAGGCAGTTTGAAAACGCAACCATCATTCTGCCGACAGGGATTTGCTCTAGCGCATCACACCGAAAACCGGAATCGATTTTCGACATGGTTTGATAAAGCTGCATCCAGCCGCTACGCAACGCAGCCGGCCGAATTTTGTTCCGCGTGGCTTGTTTCCTTTTTGTACTCATTTTTTCATCACCTCCCCTTCCCTTTGCGCGTGACTCCCTCCATATTTCGCCCATGGCCAGATCACCGAAAAACCCCACCTCCTCGCCCCCGGGCTTCGAGGAAGCTCCGCAATCGTCATTCGAAGGCGCGCCGCTGAGCGGCAGCGTCGCCGACTGGGTGAAACAGCTCGAGGCGGAAGCCGAGGCGGGCTCGGTGGAAACCCAGCGCGAAATCGCCTCGAAAGCGGGTAAGCACCGCAAGAAGATCGAGATCGAGGCCCGCAAGGAAGCCGAAAAGGCAGCCTCGAAGACGGCCAGGAAAACCACCGCATCCAAGACCGCGCGCGGTGTTTCCATCGGCGCGTCGAGCGATCCGAAAACCCGCGCCGCCGCCGGCCTTAATCCCGTGGCGGGTCTTGATGTCTCGCTGGAGGATGCCGCCAACCTTGCACCCAGTTCCGTGACTGCCACGGTCGAGGCGCTTTCCGCGCTGATCGAAAGCGGTAATCCCCTGTTCAAGGACGGCAAGCTCTGGACGCCGCACCGCCCGGCCCGGCCGCCGAAATCGGAAGGCGGCGTCGCCATCCGCATGGCCTCGGACTACCAGCCCGCCGGCGACCAGCCGACCGCCATCGCCGACCTCGTCGAGGGCATCAATTCCGGCGAGCGCAGTCAGGTTCTGCTCGGCGTCACCGGTTCCGGCAAGACCTTCACCATGGCCAAGGTCATCGAGGCGACGCAACGGCCCGCCGTCATTCTCGCCCCCAACAAGACGCTGGCGGCACAGCTCTATTCCGAGTTCAAGAACTTCTTCCCCGAAAATGCGGTGGAATATTTCGTCTCCTACTACGATTATTACCAGCCGGAAGCCTATGTGCCGCGCTCCGACACCTTCATCGAGAAGGAATCCTCGATCAACGAACAGATCGACCGGATGCGCCACTCCGCCACCCGCTCGCTGCTGGAACGCGACGACTGTATCATCGTCGCTTCGGTCTCCTGCATCTACGGTATCGGCTCGGTGGAAACCTATACGGCCATGACCTTCCAGATGCAGGTGGGCGACCGGCTCGACCAGCGCCAGCTTCTGGCCGACCTCGTGGCCCAGCAATACAAACGCCGCGACATGGATTTCCAGCGCGGTTCGTTCCGCGTGCGCGGCGATACCATCGAAATCTTCCCCGCCCACCTTGAGGATGCCGCCTGGCGCATCTCGATGTTCGGCGACGAGATCGATTCCATCACCGAATTCGACCCGCTGACCGGCCAGAAGACCGGCGACCTGCAATCCGTCAAGATTTACGCCAATTCGCACTATGTCACCCCGCGCCCGACGCTGAACGGCGCGATCAAGTCGATCAAGGAAGAGCTGAAGGGCCGCCTCGCCGAGCTGGAAAAGGCCGGACGCCTGCTGGAAGCCCAGCGGCTGGAGCAGCGTACCCGCTACGACATCGAGATGCTGGAAGCGACCGGCTCCTGCGCCGGCATCGAGAACTATTCGCGTTATCTCACCGGCCGCAACCCCGGTGAGCCGCCGCCGACTTTGTTCGAATATATCCCTGACAACGCGCTGCTGTTCATCGACGAAAGCCACGTCTCCGTCAGCCAGATCGGCGGCATGTATCGCGGCGACTTCAGGCGCAAGGCGACGCTGGCCGAATATGGCTTCCGCCTGCCCTCGTGCATGGACAACCGGCCGCTACGCTTCGAGGAATGGGATGCGATGCGCCCGCTCACCGTCGCGGTTTCGGCCACCCCCGGCTCATGGGAAATGGAGCAGTCGGGCGGCGTCTTCGCCGAACAGGTCATCCGCCCGACAGGCCTCATCGATCCGCCCGTGGAAGTGCGCTCCGCCCGCAGCCAGGTGGACGACGTTCTCGGCGAAATCCGCGAGACCGCCGCCAGGGGTTATCGCACACTCTGCACCGTGCTGACCAAACGTATGGCCGAGGACCTGACCGAATATCTGCACGAACAGGGCATCCGCGTCCGTTACATGCACTCGGACATCGACACGCTGGAACGCATCGAGATCATCCGCGACCTGCGCCTCGGCGCTTTCGACGTGCTTGTCGGCATCAACCTTTTGCGCGAGGGCCTCGATATTCCCGAATGCGGTTTTGTCGCCATCCTCGATGCCGACAAGGAAGGTTTCCTGCGCTCGGAAACCTCGCTGATCCAGACCATCGGCCGCGCCGCCCGTAACGTCGACGGCAAGGTCATTCTTTATGCCGACAACATCACCGGCTCGATGAAACGGGCGATGGAGGAAACCTCCCGCCGCCGCGAAAAGCAGATGGCCTACAACGCCGAACACGGCATCACGCCGGAATCGGTCAAGGCGAAGATTTCCGACATTCTTGATTCTGTTTATGAGCGCGATCACGTAAGGGCTGATATTTCAGGCGTTTCCGGCAAAGGCTTCGCCGACGGCGGCCACCTGGTCGGCAACAATCTGCAGGCCCATCTCAACGCGCTGGAAAAATCCATGCGCGATGCCGCAGCCGATCTCGACTTCGAAAAAGCCGCCCGCCTGCGCGACGAAATCAAACGCCTCAAGGCCGCCGAACTCGCCACCATGGACGATCCCATGGCCAAGGAAGAGGCCCGCGCGGTCGAAGGCGGCGGAAAAAACAACCGACGCAGCCGCCTGCCGATCTCCTCCCCAGAGGGGGATGCCGCCACGAACGAAAGCGGAAAATCCCTCTTCGCCAAACCCGCACTGGACGAGATGGGTCCCGGCTCGGACGCAGGAAAGCCGCTGTTCCGCAAAAACACGCTGGACGAAATGACCGTGGGCAGAACCGAAAAACCCGTGCGCGGTGCCCTGCCCGACAAGCCGGAAACTGAACCCGGCAAACGGTTCTCGCCGCTGCTGGAAGGTCAGCCGGAGCGTGCGACCGACGATCCAGGACCTCTGGTACGCGGCAAGATCGGCGCTGGCTCCTATGAGGATGCTGGCGAGCAGAAGCGCAAAAGCCGGACCAAGGGCAAGACCGGCCGTCCCGGCCGCTGATGCGCAACGATCAATCAGGCGGGTGGCGATAGATTTGCCCCCGCTTCAGCGTTGTGCGTGGCAGAACAGCTTCCGACCATAGCTCGAGCGCCTGCACGCTCCGGCAACCGCCGCCGGAGCATTTCCAATGGAGCTGCGCGGTCGCCTTACGCCTGGAAACACGCAGACAAAAAGACGAAGCACCTCCAGCGACCCCGTTTAACCGGATGCGTTCTAACCTTCGCAGCGGCTGACCCGCGTCGCAATCTGCGCTGCTCCAAACACCTTCACCAGATCCGCATCGATGGACATCGGGATGTAGTCCTCATTTTCCGCGGGCTTGATATAGGTCGAGAAATAAATCGGCCCACTCGGCAGGGTGCCGGCGGCGCAAACCCGCAATATCTCTATCTCCGTGCTGCCACGGATGCGCGGTCCCTCAATGCGCGAACGGCGCACCTTCTCCTGCAATACGGTGAGCCGTGCAACATCCTCGGGCTTTATTCTCCACACGGTTGTGCCCCATCCGGCCCGGTTTTTTACGCTGAACCGGGCGCGGTCAGCCTCAGACATATCTTCTTCGATCAGTTCGAATTTTTCGACAGTCCTGTCTTTCACGCCCTCAATGCCACTACGGATGATCATCACCGCATCACCGGCGCGTAATGAAAGGAAGGTCGGAAGCTGCAACCCCACCCGCACATGCTCGAAATTCATCGTGAGGAAATCGAGCCGCATGAGCTTGGGAATACTGGAAACCGGCGTCGTCATGCAGCCGGAGAGAAACAAAGGCAAAACAAGCAATCGTATGAAACGCGATAATATCAATGTGAGCATCTGTCGAACCTGAAGGTTGCGGTGTGATGCGCGACGGGATCGGGCAAACAGCCCTCTTAAAAATGAATCCGCCACGCCGGCCCGCAACCTTGCACGAACGGCATTACCGCAACATTGTGTTGCGGAACCCGAGGGTTCCCACCAACGTTGAGTGTCCTGGTGGAATGGCCATTTGGAGAGACAGCATGCATCGAAAAAATCTCGCAGCCTTCTGCCTTTTCCTTTCCTGCGGACCGGCCTTCTCCGGGCAGATCGAGGACGCCACCTTCCACAGCGCCGCCCTCAACGCGCCGCTTCCCGTCAATATCTACCGCCCCGATGGCACGCCGCCGGAAAACGGCTGGCCAGTGCTCTATCTCCTGCATGGCCATGACGGCGACCAGAACAGCTGGCGTGATCTCGGTAATATCGAAAAGACACTCGACACGCTCATCGAGGCCGGCACCATCCGTCCGCTGGTGGTCGTCATGCCCGGTGTCAAGAACAGCTGGTATGTCGACTCCGCCGCCGTCGGTGGCCCCGGTGATTACGAAACGGCACTGACCGGCGATCTGCGCCATCAGATCGAAAAAACGCTGCCGGTGCGCAAGGATCGCGAAGGCCGCGCCATTGCCGGCCTTTCCATGGGCGGTTTCGGCGCCCTGCATCTGGCCTATGGCCACGAGGACCTCTATGGCGCCGTCGCCAGCCTGTCAGGCGCGATCTGGCAGAATGTACCTGCCTCCGACCTCGACAAGACGCCAGCCGAACTCAAGCTCATTCAGGACAGCGCCTTTTTCCATCAGCTCGACCGCACCACCATCACCAGCGGCATCGTGCTGCCTTCAACCGGCGACCATTTCTCCGGCGCCTTCGGCACACCTTTCGACGCAAGGCTCTTTAACGAAAAGAACGTCTTCACCCTCGTCGCCCAGCACGTCGCCGAAAGCCAGGATCTGCCCGCGACCTATCTGACCGTCGGCGACGATGACGGCTTCTTCCTCTGGCGCGGCGCCATCGCCCTGCATGAAACACTGCAGGCCGACAAGCGCAAATCCGAGCTGCGGGTAACCGATGGCGATCACGTCTGGTCAGTGTGGAAGGTTTCGATCATCGATGCGCTGAAGTTCATTGATGGCGAATGGGACAAGGCGGCGGATGTCGCACAGGATTGAGATATTCGCCAGTTTTCGTATCACCGGATGATCCCGGTCACTTGCCGGGCCGCTTTTTCCCGCTCTTCGCCGCAACGTTCAACGCCACCGCAGACCTGATCAGCGCCACCAGCGCCTCCTCGTCCACCACATTCCCTTCGTGGAAATCGATCGCCCGCCGCATATTGCCGTCAAGGCTGGCATTGAACAGGCCTGCCGGATCGGCGAGCGAAGCACCCTTCGCAAATGTCATCTTCACGGCATTCTTGTAGGTCTCGCCAGTAAACAGGATGCCGTCATGCGACCAGACCGGAACACCGCGCCATTTCACCTCTTCGACCACCTCCGGATCGGCCCTTTTGGTCAGTGCACGAATATGCGCGAGCATGGCGCCCCGCCAGTCGCCGAACTCCGCGATCTTCCGGTCGATAAACTCCGACGCCTGGATTTCCCCCGCATCGTTCTCCACTGTGCTCTTCGCCATGCTGGCCTCCCGATTTCGCCAAACCGCCGCTCACGGTCCGTCATGTCCCCGTCCCGTCTCTCAGCATAGACCAAATTTTCCTGTCTTCCCAAGCGGAACCAAATCTGCTCCCCACCGTTTCCTCCCCGAACGCAACGTTCAGCATACAAAGGGAAGAAACATCATGAAAATCAATGTCATCGCTCTCGCTGCCGCAGCAGCGCTCTCCTCTTCCGTGGCCTTTGCCCAGACGGCAGGCACGGCCCCTGCTGCCGGCGCGGATGCGACCTTGTCCGGCCCCGGCATCACCATGGGCACCAAGGCCAGCGGCCCGCTGAAGTTCGTCAATGTCCAGAAGACCGACCTCACCGCCTCCCAGCTTGACGGCATGGACATCTATAACGCCCAGAACGAAAACATCGGCGAGATCGAAGATGTGGTCATCGGCGACGGCAAGTCGGTGATCGGCCTGGTCGCCAGCGTCGGCGGCTTCCTCGGCATCGACAAGAGCTATGTGGTGCTCGACCCGGCCTCCGTCGCGGTTCACAACGACAACGGCACTTGGAAGGCCTATGTCGACACGACCAAGGATGCACTGCAGAACGCGCCCAAGCTCGATTACGACAAGCTGGACGACTGATTACCCCTGCAGTCGAACGCTTGTCCCCCCGCGCTTTGGCGCGGGGGTTCTCATGGGTGAGATTACGGCACCATACCCGTCTATTCCGGCCGCACAGACCCTTGCCTGACCGCCCGCCTCCAGCCTATCTTCGGCGCGCAACCCACCAAGGATCGATGCGTGCCCGCCAACAGTCTCTCCTCTCTCGCCGTCAGTGCCGCCATGATCATGCTGAGCGCCGTTCCGCTGTCAGCGCAATCGGCCGGCTGGAAACCTGCCGAACAGATAAAAACCTATGCCATCAGCGGCGATACGGGCGGCGCGCTCTATCAGTCGATCGGCGAACGCGGTCCAACCGCCGGCGTTCAGGCGATCGCCCACACCACCTTCAAGCTGACATGGCGGCGGGACTATCGCCCGCAGCCGGACGGCGCCTGTGTGCTGGCCACGGCAAGACCCAATCTGACCATCATCTACACCTGGCCGAAAGCGCCGGCAAAATTGCCGCCGGCCGTTGCCGCCAGCTGGAAAACCTTCATTTCCGGCGTGGAAACCCATGAGCGCGTCCATGGCGACCATATCCTCGACATGGTCCGGAAGATCGAAGCCTTCAGCACCGGCTTGAGGGCGGAAAACGATCCGAAATGCCAGAAGGTGCGCGTTGTTCTGCAACAGCGGCTGGGCGAGCTTTCCAACGAGCAGCGCCAGCGCGGCCGCGATTTCGACCGGGACGAACTGTCGCCGGGCGGACGGGTGCATCAGCTCATTCTGGCTCTGGTCAACGGCCCCTGAAGAGACGACTATTCCGCCGCCTCGCCTTTCAGCAGCGGTTCGGAAAGCACCATGGTTTCCAGCTCGTAGGAATAGCCCTCGAGCATGGTATAGGCCTGCTCGATCGCCTCGATCTGCGCCTCCGCATTACGAATGGCTTCGGCGATCGACTGGCTGCGGGCGCGCAGCATGGAACTCAGCACATCCGTCTCCGGCTTGCGGCCAAGACGATCCATGTGTTTGCGAACCCGGGTTCGGTGGCGTTCGAGTTCGAGAATATGGAAGCGGCTTTTGAGAATGTCGTCGGTCAGCTTGCGGCGCATGGCGGCCACGGGATCGAAACTTCCGGGCTCACGCTCATCCAGAATGAACTCATTGACAAGCGTTTCGAGCATCAGCAGGCCCTTCAGGTCCTTGGCGTCGGCAAGCTGGGGGTCATAGCCGGTATCGTCGAACACCTTGCGCCGGACCGGATCCTTCAGGAGCTCATAGGCGGTTTGCAGACGGGCGAATTGATCGGCGTCGCCACCACTGTCGGGATGGGCCGCCTTGGCAACCTTGCGATAAGCCGACTTGACCGCCGCCTCGTCGGCATCGCGCTCCACGCCAAGCAAAACATAAGGATCGATCACAAAAACACCTTCAAACGCAAACTGTTACCCGCATGCCTGATACCGTCGCCACAGGACCTGCGGGTGGATCATAAGCCAAATCCGCCCCGCGCGGCACCCCGCACCGTCGGTTAAACCGGCAAAGCCCACACAAAAGCCCGCGGAGCGACCGGCGGAAAAGCCATTGATGCCGAAATTTGTCGGACCCAAGGCGACTATAATGACAGGCGGGACAAAATTGTGGAAAGCGCCGGCAAAACATGCCGCAGCCCCGCGCACCATTGCTGCCGCAGGCTGCCGCAAGACGGCATCGTGAAGGCGTAAGAGGCGCGTTTTCAGGGGGTTATGGTGGAAATCCGCCAACGGGTGTAAGCTTGGCTTTTGGATTTGAAGGGAGGGACGATCCGATGCCGCAAACCATTACCCAGACCGTCACGGACTATGTGCATGCCATGGCCTATGCGGATGAGGGCCTGATGCGCGACGTTTTCGATCCACGCGCCAGCATCGTCGGCACGTTCGAGGGCGAGACCGAATGGCTGTCCCTGGAGGACTTCGTCAACCAGATGCGAAAAACCGAACGCGGCCTTCCCGATCACGACCCCACGTTTGAAATCCTCGGCATCGACAAGGAAGGCGACAGCGCCTCGGTGAAACTGACGACCCGTTTCGATAGCATGGATTTTTACGAATACCTGTCCCTGCTGGAACACGAAGGCAACTGGTCGATCGTGCACAAGCTCTACCACATCAAACCCTAGACAGGCGGTGGACAGAAAGACCATGTCGGGGAGATCAAGTCATTGAAAATACTGGTGCCCCCGGCAGGGTTCGAACCCGCGACCCCCTGATTACAAATCAGGTGCTCTACCAACTGAGCTACAAGGGCAAGCCAGTGCCTTGCCAACTATCAGATTCTGACTTTGTGTAAAGTAAAAACTGGATTGCACACCATCCGCAAACCGCTTTTCCACATCGCGTCCGCGGAAAGGTCGGCAAGGGCGCGGCTGTGGCGAAAGGCCCGTAAAATAAGCGAAGTATTTACGCGGCGCAGGTAAGATGGCAATGAAACATAACCATTGCAGTGAGAACAACGCATCACATGCGCGCGAGTATCCAGAAAATACAGCTGACAGGCACGATCGTCATTGCCGCGAGTTCCATCCTGCTGGCCACTCTTGCCGCGCTGCCAAGCGTCACCAATTATCTGCGATATCGCACCAATGTCGCCCAGCTGACACGCTTTGAAACCGCCCTCCAGTCCGCCTGGCTGGTTTCGGCCGAGCGCGGCCCTGCCAACAATCTGATGGGGGCATCCACCCCCGAACCGAAGCTGGTCGAAGGCCTTGCTGCCGCGCGCAAGGCGACGGACGACAAGCTGTCGGAACTGGAAGCTTCCTTTAACGAAGAGATCAGTACTCAGCCCGAACTGGCGAAGTCACTTGCCGAAACCCGCCAGAAGCTTGCCCAATCCCGCGAAGCCGTGGACCAGGTTGCCGCACTTCCCCCTTCCGCGCGCGGCCACAGCGCCATGTCGAACGCGATTTCATCGATGTTCAAGGCGGCGGACAGCGTCAACATGCTGCGCGGCAAGGCGGCGCGTGCCATCATCAAGGTCACGCCCGACGTGGCGATCGACATCGCGATGACCGGTACCGCCGGCGTTATGCGCGACAGGATCGGCCGGCTCGGCTCCTATGTGATCATGAGCCTGCGGGCGAACAGGCAGGAAAAGCTGGGTTATCGCGCCAAATTCGACACCGAGATGCAAAGCCTGCTGTCGCTGAAGGCGTCCCTCACCAACTACACCGCCGCCTATCTGTCGACGCCGCAGCTCGACGACGCACTTCGCGATCTCGAGACCTATTATTTCGGTCAGGCGCTGCGTTATGCCCAGAACACGATCGTAATCGCCATCCCCTCCGCCCAGCCGAGCGTGCTTGAGTTTTCCAGGAACTATATTGCCGGCATGCGTTCGTCCGATACGCTGCGCGATCTCATTCTCTCCGAAACGCGGGCAAGGCTCGAGGCGAAAAAGAACGAGGCGTTGATCTATGGCGGCGCATCTCTTTTTCTCGCCGGCATCGCGGTCATGGTCCTGCTGCGGCTCACGTCCGTCTACAGAACGACGCTGTTCCAGCCCATGCAGTCGGTCCGCGCACAGATCGCCGCCATCGCCGCCGGCGATCTTTCCGAGACCCGTTACCAAGACAGGGTCGCGCCGGAGGTGAAGAAAATGTT
Source organism: Rhizobium rhizogenes (assembly GCF_002005205.3). The sequence continues at coordinate 1,702,229 of NZ_CP019701.2, forward strand.
CGAGGAACTGGATTTCCTGCGCGAGCAGCTTCGTCAGAAGGGCGAAATGGAAGACCAGCAACGCGCTTTGGCCGAACAGCTGCGTACACTTTCCGAAACCGACGCCCTGACGGGTGTATTCAATCGCCGTGCGCTGGAAAGGGCTGTCCGGGCCATATTGATGGGCGAGGACCAGTGTCAGTCGCTCGGGGTGATGATTGTCGACATCGACCACTTCAAATCGATCAACGACCGTTATGGCCATGCCATGGGCGACCTCGCGCTTCAGAAGACGGCGAGACTTTTGCGCGGCGCGTTGCGCAAGAACGATATTCTGGCCCGTTACGGCGGTGAGGAATTTGTCATCGTGCTGCAGGATGTCAGCCACGCCACGGCAACCGCCACCGCCGACCGGCTTCGCCGCCTGATCGAAGCCCAGACCATTGACGAACAGAGCGGCTTGTCGCTGACGGCAAGCTTCGGCGTGGTGTGGCAGGAAGCCCGGGCAATCAACAGCTGGGACGAATTGATCGCGATCGCCGACGACCGGCTTTACGAAGCGAAGCGCGCCGGCCGCAACCGTGTCTGGGCCACCTATTTTCCCAAGGTCGCCAACGGATAGGGAGACAATCCGGCAATCCTGCCGGAACGCTGGCGCCTTCCGCTAAAAGGGGAAATGCCTAGATCAGATCCAGCGTCATCACCACGGGGCAATGATCCGAAGCCTTGGGGCGATCCCAGCCCGTGCGCGGATAACGCTCCACCTCCTGCCCCGGCGGAAAGATGGTGCGATATGGCTGACCGGCGCGGATGATTTCCGGAGCCCTTGTGGCATTGATCTGGGCCAGACGCGGCGAAAGCCAGATATAATCCAGCTGGCACAGGTGCTGCTCCTGCGGCCCGCGGGAATGGTAAAGTGTCCAGCGGTCCATGACCTCACGGCGCAGCATCGGATTGGTGACGAAATCATCGGCCGTGAAGATATCGAGCGCACTTCTCTCCTCCTCCACGGGTGTGAAGCTGTAGCCATTGCGCCGATCACCCGCAATCACGACACGTTCCTGATAATCGTTCATATCGCCGCAGATGGCGAAATTCTTGTTGCGCGTATTGCCCACGCCCCAGCGGTTCTCGATGATGCGGCGCACGGCCCTGGCTTCCGCCTCGCGGATCGGCATGGTGCCAATCCGGGCATCCACCGCATCGCGGGCATTGGTCATGGATTTGAAATGCGTGACGTAAAGTGTCAACGGCTTGCCGCCGATCCTCAAATCGATTTCCAGACAATCCCGTTTGAAAATCTTGTCGTCGATCTGGTTGGTCGCGGCCAGCTCCGGATTGAAGAGATCGAGATTGCGATAGGTCAGCGCCGCATGACTCTTGATGTCGACGACCTCGATCCTGTCGCCATCCCGCGTCTCCTCGCGCATGACGACGGCGACATCGATGCCGCGGCCATCATTGCCCTCGACCAGATATTTCTGCAGATAGCCATTGCCGACCATGCGGTAGAGATAGCCATATTCGAAGGCCTGCAGCGCGGCCATGTTGTCGACTTCCTGCAGGCAGAGAATATCCGCATCCGCATCGGCGATGGCAAGCGCCGAAAGCTGGCGCGTATCGTCAGTGGAAGAGACCATCCGCGCACTTTCCAGCGCCTGATAGGTCGCCTCGTCCCTGATATCGAAAAGCTGGATCGCCCTGTCGCGCCGCGTCTGGTTGCGAAAGCCGGTGAAATCGAAACGGGTGAGAAGATTTTCGATATTGAAGGTGGCAAGCCGAAGCGACATGAATGATCCCTGTTTTGAATACCGAGATTAGCGATTCCAGACCCGTTTCGCCAGTGGAGTGTTCTCGCACGAGTGCGGCGCTGCCTACCTCTTTCCCATTGCTGAATTTCTCTCCGTCATACCGGCCTTGAGCCGGTATCCAGCCAGCCCAAGTCCTTGGGCTGAAAGGACTCTCTCGCCGCGCAGACGCGCGTCGGCTGGATTCCGGCTCAAGGCCGGAATGACGGGGAACCCAATAAAATGGGAGAAGCGAGATCTGCCGTATTATTGTATCGACAGGTCGCCCGTGACACCACCTCTAAAGCCGCCACGCCGCCCGAATGGCAACCGACAGACGATCACCGACAGCGACCGCTTCGCGCGAATAGGCCCTGAGTGCCTGCCCATCCGGCAGGTCGAGACGGAGAGTATAACGCTCACCCTCATAAAGAACCGAGGTGACGGTGCAGGCGATGCCCTCCGCATCCCGCACCACATCCTGCGGCCGCACGAGAATATCCGCCTGCGACAATTGCCTGCCGCTCTCCATCGCCGCCCGAAGCCCCGTCCAGTCGAGATCGCGCGAAGTCCCTTCCGGCACGGGCAAGGTCACGATCGCCCCCTGCCCCACCAGCGAACCGACCAGCCTGCCTTCGGGCCGCGCATAAAGCTCCGCCGGCGGCGCCACCTGCAGGAGCTTGCCATGCGACATGACGGCAACATCCGTCGCCAACGCCATGGCCTCGGCCTGATCGTGGGTGACGTAGATCATCGTCGCGCCGGAGCGGATGTGGAACTCACGGAACGTCTCCTCCATCTCCTGCCTGAGGTGCCGGTCGAGATTGGCCAGCGGCTCGTCGAGCAGCACCACGTCGGGCTCGGTAACGAGGCAGCGGGCAAGCGCCACACGCTGCCGCTGGCCGCCGGACAATTCGGCGGGGCGGCGATCGGCAAAGCTCTCGAGGCGGACGGCGGCAAGCGCCTGACGCACCTTTTCGCGATATTTCTCCCCCGAAATGCCGCGCACCTTCAAGGGATAACCGGCATTGTCGGCGACCGACATGTGCGGCCACAGCGCATAGGACTGGAACACCATCGCCATGTTACGCCGCTCCGGCGGCACCATGCTGCCGGCATCGGCCAGCACCCGCTCGCCGAGCAGGATGGAACCGTCGGTCGGCTGTTCGAAACCGGCGATCATCCGCAGAACCGTCGTCTTGCCACAGCCGGAGGGGCCGAGCAGCGCCAGAAAACCGCCGTCGCGCACCGTCAGCGACACGTCATCGACGGCGGGCTTCGAACCGGCACCGAAACTCTTCGACAGGCGGTTGAGGATCAGTTTCGCCACGGGACAACTCCTTTTGGCAGATAGCGCCCCAGAATTTCGAGCAGCAGCATAAGGATAATCACCATGATGACGACGAGCACCGAAAGTGCGGAGGCAAGATCGAAGCTGCCGCTGTCATCGAGATTGTAGATGAGTACGCCGAGCGTCTGCGTGCCGGCTGACCACAGCAGTGCCGAGACCGTCAGCTCATTGCAGGCGATGAGGAAAACGAGAATGACCGACGCCCCCGCCGCAGGCCCGACCAGCGGCAGGATGATATCTTTCAGCCGCCGCCAGAAACCGGCGCCGGAGAGCCTTGCCGCCTCTTCCAGCGACGGATCGAATTGCAGGAAGGCGCTGACCATGGGTTTGAGGCTGACAGCGAAGAAGGAGGAGAAATAGGCGAGCAGGATGATCCAGATCGTGCCGTAAAGCGTGATGCCCAACAACGGAATGGGGGCTGCAAAAAGCAGCACGAAGGACACCGAGATAACCACGCCCGGCAATGCATAGGGAATATCCACCAAGGCCGACAGCAGGAACATGAAACGGCTCTTGCCTCGCACCAGGAAATAGGCCGTCAGCACCGTCACCGCCAGCAGGCAAAGCGAGGTCGCCGTCGCCAGAAACAGCGAATTACGGAACGCCGTGCGGGTCACGCTCTGACGGTAGAGCAACTCCTCATAGGCATGCAGCGTCGCGGTCTTGAGGCTGAGCGGCACGCCATAGGCGGGCGCGAGCGAACTCGCCACCAGTGCCGCGAGCGGCGCCACCAGCATGAAGAACAGCACCAGCCACAGGGCAAACTCCGCCGGCACCCGCCAGCGTGCCAGCCGGAAGGTCGCCGCCTTGCCGGAAAGGCCGATGATGCGATAGTCCCTGCCCTTCATCGCCCGTTCCTGAAGCGCGAGCCCGGCGACCGAGATGATGGCGATCATGGTGGAAAGAATGGCGATATCGCCGAATGTGCTGGTGCCGAAACTGGCGAAACGGCTGTAGATCAGCGTCGGTAGGGTAAAGATCGAGGCCGGAATGCCGAGGATCGCCGGAATGCCGAAATTGCCGACACTGGAGACGAAGGAGATCGCCGCCCCGGCGATCAATCCCGGCGTCGACAGCGGCAGGATGATATCAAACAGCACGCGGCGCGGTGAAGCGCCGGAGAGTTTGGCAGCCTCGATACCGTCCTGCGGCAAGGCGAGCAGGCCGGCGCGCAGCGACAGATAGACGAGCGGTGCGTGCTGCACACCGAGCAGAAGCGCGATGCCCGCAATCGAATAAAGCGGCTGCGGCGAGCCCATCGCCGGCGCAAGGCCGATGGCCTTCAAAAGCGTACTCGACGGGCCGGTCATGCCGATCCATGACAGCGCCGTCACCTGCGGCGGGATCATCATCGGCAGCATGAACAGGAAGCTTAGGATCGACTTGCCGCGTATGTCGCAGAGCGTCAGCGACAGCGCGAAAGCCCCGCCGATGCCGAGCGAAATCAACATGCCGAAAAACGAGGTGGAGAGCGTGTTCAGCGCCGCATCCCACAGGGCCGGATCGGCGAGAAGACGCCATATGTCACCATTAAGTGACGAAACGATACCGGTATAGGCGAGCCGCCCGAGCGGCAGGGCGCTGAGCGCAAAAACAACGCCGACCACAAAAGGAAACAGCCAGCGCGGCTGGCTGTTTCCATAGGCACTTGAACGGGACATGCCGTACTATCAGCCCTTGGAGCCGAAAGTGTCGGAGAAGGTCTTCAGGTCCTGTTCGGAATTCTTCAGCGCATCGGCGGCGTTGAGCGGCAGAACCTTGATCTTGTCGCGGGACGGGAAACCTTCCGGCATACCGGCATCGGCACGAACAGGAATGTAACCGAGCTTGACGAAGCCCTGCTGGCCCTTTTCAGAAAGCACGTAATCGACGAACTTCTTGGCCGCTTCCTCATGCTTGGTGCCCTTGATGATCGCAACCGGCTCGGTGACGGCCGACACACCCTCTTCCGGGAAAACGAACTCGACCGGCGCGCCCTTGGCCTTTTCGCGGATCGGCATGTAATCGACGACCACGCCATAGGCCTTTTCGCCCGATGCGACAGACTTCAGAACCGCGCCGTTGCCGCCGCCGGCAATGGCTTCATTGGCCTTCAGCTGCTTGTAATAGTCCCAGCCGAGGCCATCGGCAGCGGCAAGCGTCTGTGCGTGGATCAGCGCCGCACCCGAGGTCAGCGGGCTTGGCATGGTCACGAGACCCTTGGCTTCAGCCTTGGCCAGATCCTTCCAGCTCGTCGGCTTCATTGCGGCAGCGGTGTTGTACATGATGCCAGTGGTGATGAGCTTGGTGGAGTAATAATAGCCGTCCGCATCATAAAGCGAAGCGTCGATGTTCCTGGCTTCCGCAGACTTGTAGGCAAGAAGCTGATCGGCCTGCTTCATGCGCTCCAGCGTGACCGTATCTGCGATCAGAAGCACGTCGGCAACCGGATTGCCGGCATTGATCTCGGCCATCAGCTTGGCCATGATCTTCGGCGTTCCGTCACGTACCCATTCAACCTCAAGACCGGGATTGGCGGCCTTGAAACCATCGACGGTCGCCTGTGCGTCCTCGTTCGGCTGGCTGGTGTAAAGTACCAGATCGGCGGCATTGGCGGCGGTGGCGATGAAGCCGAGCGATACGATGGCGGTGAAAGCGGAGAGCAGCGTTTTCATGGGTCCAGTCCCTGTTGTTTGGTGGGACCGCTTAAACATGATTGCATAACATGTATGTGACAGGCAGGATTTTTAGGGTGGGATCTCTTGGGGCAGCGGGGTTGAGAGGAACATTGCCCCTCGGCACTCGCGGTTTACCCCCCTCTGTCCGGCAGGACAGAGGGGGGTAAACCGCGAGCTCTGTCGTTGCCGCAAAGCCAATCAAATCGCCGGCAGCGCCTCGCCCGTTTCCGCCTGCGCCGTTGCAATCAACCGGCCAAGCCGCTTCATGCCTTCCTCGATCATCGCCTCGTTGGCGCAGGAGAAGCTGATGCGCAGCGTGTTCGTGCCGGAGCCATCCGCGAAGAAGGCGCGACCGGGAACGAAGGCGACCTTTTCCGTGGCGATGGATTTGGCCAGCAGCGCCGCACCGTCCATACCTTCCGGCAACGTCACCCAGATGAACATGCCACCTTCCGGCTTCGTCCAGTGCGTGCCCTTCGGCATGTATCTGTCGAGCGCGGCCAGCATCGCGTCACGGCGGGCACTATAGGCTGCCTTGATCTTGGCGACCTGTTTGTCGAAGCCACGCGAGGCGACCCGTTCGATGGCGATCTGGTTGATGGTGGAGGAATGCAGGTCGGCGGCCTGCTTCATCAGCACCAGCTTGCGGATAACCGGCGCGGAAGCGACGATGTAACCGACGCGAAGGCCGGGTGCCAGCGTCTTCGAAAAGCTGCCGCAATAGATGGTGCGGGTGTTCTCGATGCCGCCCGAGCGGGCGATGTCGAGTGCCATGATCGGCGGGATAGCCTCGCCATCGTAACGCAGCGACTGGTAGGCAGCGTCTTCGATGACGGCGATGTCAAGCTCATCGGCCAGCGCCAGAACCTTTTCGCGGCCGGCCAGATCGACGGTTTCACCGGTCGGGTTGGAGAAATCGGCAGAGAGATAAGCGAACTTCACCGCACCACCGAGCTTGGCTGCCGTTTCGCGGTAAGCCTCGGGCGTACGGTTGCCGCCGGGATTGAGCTGGTCGTAATTCGGCTCATAGGCGTTGAAGGCGGAAAGTGCGCCGAGATAGGTCGGCCAGGTGACCAGCGCCGTATCCTTCGGCGACAGGAAGAGCTTGCCGAGATAATCGAGGCCCTGCTGCGAACCGGAAACGATGAAAACGTTATCGGCGGTGCAGTCGATGCCGATATCGGCCATTTCGCCAGCCAGCCATTCGCGCAGCGGCTTGTAACCTTCGCTCACCGAATATTGCAGCGCCGCGTTGACCTGCGAACCCGAAAAAATTTCCGCATAAGCCTGCTGGAACTCCTCTGCGGGGAAAAGAGCCGGGTCCGGAATACCGCCGGCAAAGGAGATGATATCGGGCTGCTCGAGCAGCTTCAGCAGCTCGCGGATTTCAGACGCTTTCATGCGCGAAGAGCGCGTGGCGAAAATTTGTTCCCAATCAAGCATGGGTACGTTTCCTCTTGTGTCGTTTTTATGCGTGCATCTTTACAGAAATGTCGATACGTCAGCAATACTGACTTATCAGTTTTTCGAATTATTTCTGCCTCCCAGCACATTGCCCGCAACCCACCCGCCTTGGGGCCGGATTTTGCGGACAAAGCCAAATACACCCTTGCGCAAAGCTTCACAATCACACCTTTGCGATTGACGCGGCATGGTTTTCCGGCTGCATTGCGCGCGCGCCGCAACACGGCGGAAGCATCATGGGAGTTTGACGACATGCTGAAAAACATCGACCCGGCGCTGAACGCCGATGTTCTGCACGCGCTGCGCGCCATGGGTCACGGCGATACGCTGGTGATCTCCGACACCAACTTCCCTTCCGATTCGGTTGCCCGCCACACGACCGTCGGCAAGGTGCTGCATATCGACAATGTCTCGGCAGCCCGCGCCATGAAGGCCATCCTGTCCGTCCTGCCGCTCGATACGCCGTTGCAGCCATCCGTCGGCCGCATGGAAGTGATGGGCGCGCCCGATCAGCTGGAACCGGTGCAGGCCGAGGTGCAGAAGGAAATCGATGCGGCGGAAGGAAAACCCGCCCCCATGTATGGCATCGAACGCTTCGCCTTCTACGAAAAAGCCAAACAGGCCTACTGCGTCATCACCACGGGCGAAACCCGGTTCTATGGCTGCTTCCTCCTGACAAAGGGTGTCATCCCGCCGGCCGCATAAGGCCGCACACGAAAATTGTGCCAGCCGCCCGCCTTCATGACAATTTCAAGTTGTTGTGGCAAAAACTTCCACTAGGCTTCAAAAACCAACCGGAGGTGTGCGGATCATGACCCAATATGTCCTGGCGTTCTGGAATGTCGAAAACCTGTTTGCGCCGGAGGGTTATCCGGCGCGCGAGCCGTGGATTGCCGAACGGCTGAAGAACGATCTGAAAGGCTGGACCGAGGACCTGTTCAAAACCAAGGTCAAACAGCTCGGTTCGATCATAAGCCAGATCGGCGGCGCGGGTCCGGACCTGCTCGGTGTCTGCGAAGTCGAAAACCGTTTCGTCCTGGAAACGCTGGCGGACCATCTGAACGACCTCCTGCCGGCGCGCGCCTATCGCGTCGTGCACGCCGATTCCAGCAAGGACCAGCGCGGCATCGATACCGCCTTCATCTATGACAGCAAAAAGCTGCTGATCAACGAGAACGAGATTTTCAGCCATTTCGTGATGCGCCGCACCGGCACGCGCGACATTACCCAATGCACTTTCATCACCAAGGGCGGCCGCCAGCTTATCGCGCTCTCCAATCACTGGCCGTCACGCTCGGGCGGCGCGGTGGAAAGCGCCGGTTTTCGCATGACGGCCGGTGAAACGCTGGGCTACTGGCACCAGCGGATCAGGGAAGAAAAAGGCAACGACATCGCCGTCATCGCCTTCGGCGACTTCAACGACGACCCTTCCGATGCCTCGCTGCGCTACCATGCCAATTCCACCCGCGAGCGCGACGATGTCGAGAATTCGCAATCGGCCATGTTCTACAATCTCGCCTGGAACTATCTGCGCCAGCCGGTGGTGGATTCCGTCGGCTCGGCGAGAACGATCTACGGCACGCTCTATTTCAACGGCGATGCCAATATCTTCGACCAGATCCTTGTTTCCAGATCGCTTCTGACCGGCAGCAGCGGCTTCAAGGTGCGGGAAGAAACCGCAAAGGTCGAAGCGATTGCCGCCATGGTCAGCCACAGCAAGAATGAGGGGCCGATCCGCTTCGGCCTGTCGAAAGGCGATGCGGTCAAAAACGTCAATCTCAGCGGTTTTTCCGATCACTTCCCCGTTTCCGTCATCGTCGAGGAAGACGACGCCATCGTGTAACGGCGCATCGAAAACAAAAAGGCCGGAGCTTTCGCTCCGGCCTTCCAATTTTCTACCAAACAATGAAGCTTAGTTGACAGCCTTGTCGACCAGCTTGTTCTTGCCGATCCAGGGCATCATGCCGCGCAGCTTGGCGCCGACTTCTTCGATCTGGTGGGCGTCGTTGTTGCGACGGATACCCTTGAAGCGGGCAGCGCCGGCCTTCCATTCCTGCATCCACTCGGAGGTGAACTTGCCGGTCTGGATGTCGTGCAGAACGCGCTTCATTTCAGCCTTGGTGTCGGCGGTGATGATGCGCGGACCGGTGACGTATTCGCCCCACTCGGCTGTGTTGGAGATCGAGTAGTTCATGTTGGCGATGCCGCCTTCATAGATCAGGTCGACGATCAGCTTCACTTCGTGCAGGCACTCGAAATAGGCCATTTCCGGAGCGTAGCCGGCTTCGACCAGCGTTTCGAAACCGGCGCGGATCAGCTCGACGAGACCGCCGCACAGAACGACCTGTTCGCCGAAGAGGTCGGTTTCGCACTCTTCCTTGAAGTTGGTTTCGATGATGCCCGAACGGCCGCCGCCAACGCCGCAGGCGTAGGAGAGAGCGAGTTCAAGAGCGTTGCCCGAAGCGTTCTGGTGAACTGCAACGAGGCAGGGAACGCCGCCGCCCTTCTGGTATTCGCCGCGAACCGTGTGGCCGGGGCCCTTCGGTGCGATCATGACGACGTCGAGCGATGCCTTCGGCTCGATGAGGCCGAAGTGAACGTTGAGGCCGTGTGCGAAGGCAATCGCTGCGCCATCGCGGATGTTGCCGGCGATGTCGGCCTTGTAGATGTCGGCCTGCAGTTCGTCAGGCGTCGCCATCATCAGGAGGTCGCCCCACTTGGCGGCTTCGGCAACGGTCATGACCTTGAAGCCGTCGGCTTCTGCCTTCTTGACGGTCGGCGAACCGGCCTTGAGCGCAATGACGACGTTCTTGGCGCCGGAATCCTTGAGGTTCAGCGCATGGGCGCGGCCCTGGGAGCCGTAACCGACGATGACGACATTCTTGGACTTGATGAGATTGAGATCGGCATCACGATCATAATAAACGCGCATTTTATGGTCCTTCCCTAATGCTTGTCTCTCAGTTGTCTGAACCGGAATCTCAGGCGACCTTGCCGCCCAGTTCCGAATGTACCTTTTCCGTCCCGTAAAGCGTCAGAAAGGCGACGACCGCCTTCTTCGCCCGGGCGGAAAAATCCTTGTCCGGCGCCTCGCCCAGCAGCATGCGCACATGCAGATCCGAAACGATGAGGCCGTAAAAACCGCGATACGCCTCTTCGGCGTCATCGAAGCGCAGGTAGCCGGATCGGCGACCCGCTTCGATCAGTCCACGGGCGCGGCGGTCGATCTGGCGACGGCCGCGTTCCAGCAGCAGATCGCCAAGCCTCGAACCGTCGCGGCTCGCCTGCCCGATGGCCAGACGGTTGAGCGCCAGCGACACGTCACCCGCCAGTACATCCAGCAGATCATGCGCGAAAACCTCAAGGTGATCGGCAAGCTGCGGTGCGGAGACACGGTCGCCCGCCTTCTCGAAGGTGCGGACCTTGCTCTGCTGAAAGGTGATCATCGCCGCCAGCAGGCCGTCCCGGTCGCCGAACCACTTGTAGAGGCTTTCCTTGGAACAGTTGGCGGCACGCGCCAGCCCGGATGTGGTGAGCGCTTTTTCGCCGCCCTCGACCAATAGACGCAATGCCTGATCCAGAACGGCGTTCTGGCGCGGCGAAAATTCCTGCGCTGTGATCGGGTCGGAAGCCAAGTCTTTTCCACTCCAGGGGCTCGATTAATGTACCGTACGGTACGGTTCGAGCGCCATTTAAGCGGAGGCTGCTTCCCGGTCAAGCGGATTCTTCAGAGGAGGACGAGAATTGACGCGCTGCGGCATGGCCATGCGCCGCAGCATGAAGCGCGGCAGGCGCCGACATTCAGTTCTCGATGTCGAACCGGCTTCTTGCCTTGCGTATCGCATCGTGATTGTCGAGCGCCCATTGAATGACGACTTTAAGCGGCGTGTAGAGCGATGCGCCGAGCGGGGTGATGCTGTATTCCACGCTTGGCGGCTTCGTCGGAAAGACCTGCCGGTGAATATAGCCTTCGCGCTGCAAATCCCGCAGTGTCTGCGTCAGCATGCGTTGGGAAATATCCGGCACCATGCGCCGCAGCTCGCCGAAACGGTAGGGCTTCGATGCTATCGCCCCCAGCAGCAAAGTGGACCATTTGCCGCCGATCTGGCTCATGACGTCCCGCACGGGGCAATCGGCAACACTGGTGGCGGAAAACACCAGCCCGAAGGCCTCGTCCAGCCTGTTTTCCTGCCTCGCGGGCCCGACAACATCCATAAGCATGGTTCCCTTTTGGTAACGATCCGCGCAGAACCTGCCTTCTTTACAGCCTCTAGGCAATTCCTATTTTAGTGCTGCTCTCTTTTTGAGACCACAGAAAGGATAAAAATCATGAGCAGAATTCTGGTGACCGGCGCCGCCGGACAGCTTGGACAGGCCGTCATCCGCCACCTCCTGGAGACCTACCATGTCCCGGCCGCCAACATCGTCGCCGCCACCCGCGACGTATCCCGGCTCTCCGCACTTGCAGCAAAAGGCGTCGAAGTGCGACACGCGGATTTCGACGATCCCGCATCGCTTGACGCGGCCTTTTCCGGCATCGACACGCTGCTGGTCATCTCCACCGACGCGCTCATGGTCCCCGGCCTTCGCCTCAGACAACACCAAACGGCGGTGGAGGCAGCCACAAGAGCCGGTATCCGGCATATCGCCTATACGTCGATGCCAAGCCCCGACAAATCGCTCGTCAGCTTCGCACCCGATCATCTGGGAACGGAAACAGCGATCAAGGCAAGCGGCCTGCCCTACACCATTCTTCGCAATGCCTGGTATTTCGACAACCACCTGCACGGCATGCCGCAAAATCTGAAAAACGGCCAGTGGTTCACGGCCCGCGGCAACGGCAGGGTCGCCGATATCTCCCGGGAAGACTGCGCCCATGCCGCCGCCGCCGCACTGCTGAAACCGGCGGAAAACCGGACCTATACGCTGACCGGGGCGGAAACATCGACGGCCGACGGTCTGGCTTCCCTGATAAGCGAGGTGACGGGCAAGCCGCTTGCCGTGGTGCAGGTCACGCCCGAGCAGCTCAAGCAGGCAATAACTGCGACGGGATTGCCCGACATCATTGCCGGCATGATCGCTTCCGCCGACGCCAATATCGCCGCCGGAAACTTCGACATCGTGACCCGAGACTTCGAAACGCTGACAGGTGCGACGCCGCAATCCGTAGCGGATTTCTTCTGCGCGCATAAATCCGCACTACTCGGCTGAAATGCCGGCCCGTTCCACCCCGCGCCGGGACGGAACGGGCTTTAAAACAGCGACCTTTGCTCAAGCCCGAAGGGTCGAAGGTGAAACAGCCTGTTCCGCCGCGATAATCTCACGCGAAGCATCAATATCCCGCGACGGCGACAATCCGTAAAAGCGGCTATATTCGCGGCTGAACTGCGACGGGCTCTGGTAACCGACACGATGGCCGGCAGTGCCGGCATCCAGCCGTTCAGCAAGCATCAGCCGGCGCGCCTCATGCAGCCGCAGCTGCTTCTGGTACTGCACCGGCGTCATGGCCGTGATCGTCTTGAAATGGTGATGGAAGGACGACACGCTCATGCCGATATGCTCGGCAAGGTCCTCGATGCGCAGCTGGCGCGCGAAATTCTCACGCAGCCAGGCAATGGCGCGGGCGATGCGGTTGCCCTGACTGCCGGCCGCAATGATGTTCATCAGCTGCCCGCCGGCCGGTCCGGTCAGGATGCGATAGAGGATTTCCTGCTCGATCAGCGGCGCCATGGCGGCAATCTCCGCCGGACGATCGAGCAAGCGCAGCAGCCGGATGGCCGCATCGAGCAGTTCCGGCGTGGCGGCATTGACGACGATGCCACGCTGCGCATTGGCCGGCTCCGAAGGCGGATCGATCGGCACACGCCGCATGAGGTCGAGCAGCTTTTCACTGTCGATGGCAAGCGCGATGCAGAAATGCGGCACCTCCCTGCTCGCCTCCACCACCCGCCACGCAACCGGCAGATCAAGCGACGTCAGGAGATAATCCCCCGCGCCGTAATTGATGGTGTCCGTTCCCAGCTGAACGCTTTTCGACCCCTGGATCACCATGGCGAGACAGGGGCGATAGCTGCCGTGGCACGGGGCGCTCGGCGTTGTGCGCCGGCTGATGCCGAGGGATTCGATTGCCGTCTGCACCTCGCCATCCTGGGTAGCATGCCGCGCGGCGATGGAGGCGATCTCCTGATAGACATTGAACGGCAAGGACATAGGGGAAATCCCTTAACTGAAGGAAGAGATGCGTCTGATGCCTTTTATCTAGAAAGCCGCGCGGCCCGCGCAAAGAGCGCACCACCATATTTTTGCAGGATCGTGCAAAAAGCTCGGAGGATCGCTCTAACGCCGCGTCCCTCTTCCATCGCATATTCCGCCGTCCCCAACTCCCGAAAGGATATTCAGATGGCTATTGCTAGAGGTTACGCTGCGACCGATGCGTCGAAGCCGCTTACCCCGTTCACTTTCGAACGCCGCGAGCCGAACGATGACGATGTCGTCATCGATATCAAATATGCCGGCATCTGCCACTCGGACATCCACACCGTCCGCAACGAATGGAAGAATGCCGTCTTCCCGATCGTTCCCGGCCATGAGATTGCCGGTGTCGTCAAGGCTGTCGGCTCCAAGGTCACGAAGTTCAAGGTCGGCGACCATGTCGGCGTCGGCTGCTTCGTCGATTCCTGCGTCGGCTGCGCCACCCGCGATCTCGACAACGAGCATTATATGCCGGGCCTCGTCCAGACCTATAACGACGTCGATCCGCACACCAAGACCGCAACCCATGGCGGTTATTCGGACTCGATCGTCGTCAAGGAAGGTTATGTCCTGTCGATCCCGGACAACCTGCCGCTCGACGCTTCCGCACCGCTTCTCTGCGCCGGCATCACGCTTTATTCGCCGCTGCGCCGCTGGAACGCCGGTCCCGGCCAGAAGGTCGCGATTGTCGGCATGGGTGGCCTTGGCCATATGGGCGTCAAGCTCGGCGCGGCCATGGGGGCGGATATCACCGTTCTCTCGCAGACGCTGTCGAAGAAGGAAGATGGCCTGAAGCTTGGCGCGAAGGAATATTACGCCACCAGCGACGCCTCGACCTTCGAGAAGCTGGCCGGCACCTTCGACCTGATCATCTGCACGGCCGGCGTCGCCATCGACTGGAATGCCTATCTCGGCCTCCTGAAGCCCAAGGGCAGCATGGTCGTGGTCGGCGCACCGGAGCACCCGATTCCAGTTCACGCTTTCGCGCTGATCGTCGGCGCGAGGAACCTGTCGGGCTCGATGATCGGTTCGATCAAGGAAACCCAGGAAATGCTGGATTTCTGCGGCGAGCACAATATCGTCTCCGAAATCGAGACGATCAACATCCAGGACGTCAACGAAGCCTATGAACGCGTGCTGAAGAGCGACGTGCGTTATCGCTTCGTCATCGACATGGCATCGCTCGACGCGTGAGTCTTGGATTGGGGCAAACCCGCCCCATCCGCACGCCGTCACCCCGGACTAGATCCGGGGTCCAGCCAGCCCAAGTCCTTGGGCTGAAAAACTCTTCTCGCCGCGCAGACGCGCGGCGGCTGGATGCCGGATCAAGTCCGGCATGACGGAGGAGTAGTCTGGCGCAGCTGTCATAACGCAAGGGCGGGAAGCCATGCTTCCCGCCCTTGTCCTTTGCCCGCCCGGCCCTCAGGCCTCATCCTTCAGCGTCTCTTTCTGGGTAATCAGCCGCGCACTGTGCTGGCCGCTCAGATAAATCCACAGCCAGCTCCACGCCACGGCAAGCCGCGAACGCGTTCCGATCAGGAAGTAGATATGGGCAAGGCCCCAGATCCACCACGCCAGCACGCCCTTGAGCTTGAACCTGCCGAAATCGATCACCGCCGCGCGTTTGCCGATGGTGGCGAGATTGCCCTGATGGCTGTAGCGGAAGGGTGCCGGCGATGGTTTGCCGTCGAGCCGCGCCCTGATGACCTTTGCAACATAAGCGCCCTGCTGTTTTGCCGCGGGCGCAATGCCCGGCACCGGCTTGCCGTTTTCCTGATTGACGGCGGCCGTATCGCCGATGACGAAGATATCGGCATCGTCTTGCAGATTGAGATGAGGTCCGACGATGGCGCGCCCCGCCCGGTCGGCGGCAGCGTTGAGCCATTTCGCGGCAGGCGACGCTTGCACCCCGGCGGCCCAGACTACAGTGCGGCAGGGATAATAGGTCTCGCCCACCGTCACGCCTTCATCGCTGCAAGCCGTCACCGGCGTACCAAGCAGAACCTCGACACCGAGCTTTTCAAGCGCTTCCTTGGCATAGGCAGAAAGATCCTCGGTGAAAACCGGCAGGACGCGCGGGCCGGCCTCGACAAGCAGCACGCGGGTCTGCCGGGTGTCGACATTGCGGAATTCCGCCGGCAGCGCCTTGTGGGCCAGTTCGGCGATCATGCCCGCCATTTCCACGCCCGTCGGGCCCGCCCCGATGATGACGAAGGTCAGCTGCGCCTGCCGCTCATCTTCGCTGGTGGCAAGTTCGGCCCGTTCGAAAGCCAGAAGCAGGCGGCGGCGGATTGTCGTTGCATCTTCCAGCGTCTTGAGACCGGGGGCGGAACGCTCCCACTCGTCACGGCCGAAATAGGCGTGACGCGCGCCGGTGGCCAGCACCAGCGTGTCGAAGTGGATTGCTTCACCCGAATTCAGATGCACCGTTCGTGCGGCCCGGTCTATGCCGGTCACTTCAGCAAGCAGGGTCGTCACCTCCTTGCGGTCGCGGTAAAGATGGCGGATCGGCCAGGCGATTTCGGATGTCGCCAATGCCGTGGTCGCCACCTGATAAAGCAATGGCTGGAACAGGTGATGGTTGCGACGGTCGATCAGTGTAATGCGGACAGGGGCCCCCTCCAGCCCATGTACCAGTTGTAAACCGCCGAAGCCTCCACCCACGACGACAACATGATGTTCTTGCATATGTCTCTGCCTTCAAAAGCTCGCGCACGGAGCATGCGCAGCCAAAGCATAGGCGAAAAAATTGACTTTGGTTATGAAATAGGCTGACCGCAGGCCTGACAAAAACGCCGGACTGTTTCAGCCATGCCATATTCCAGCGCATCCGCCGTCAGCCCGTGACCGATCGAAACCTCGGCGAGATCAGGAATACGTTTCATCAGCTTGGGCAGGTTTGCCACCGTAAGATCGTGGCCGGCATTGACCGCAAGTCCGAGCGCTTTGGCATGGTCTGCCGTTTGCCCAAGCTTCTCGACAAGCGCATCAGCCTTTTGCGGATCGTCAAAACAGCCGCCATAAGGGCCGGTGTAAAGTTCGATACGCGCAGCCCCCGTCTCTGCCGCCAGCTCCACCGGCTCGCGCTCGCCATCGCCATCCGCAAACAGCGAGACGCGCATGCCGCCAGCCTTCAGCCGTCCCACGACGTCCTTGAGGAAAACCGCATGTTTGCGGAAATCCCAGCCATGGTCGGACGTCGCCTGCGACGGGTCGTCAGGCACCAGCGTCACCTGTTCCGGCTGGGTCTTCTCGCAGAGAACGAGGAAATCCTCGGTCGGATAACCCTCGATGTTGAATTCCGCGCCGGGGAAGCTGTCGTCGATCAGGGCGCGCAGCACCGGCAGATCGGAAAAGCGGATATGGCGCTGGTCGGGTCGCGGGTGTACAGTCAGGCCGCTTGCCCCCGCCGCCAGTGCAATATGCCCGAAATGCGCGACATCCGGCCATGGAAGATCGCGACGGTTGCGTAACATGGCAATTGCGTTCAGATTGACAGAAAGTTTTGCGGGCATGACATCGGCTCCGGTTCGGAATTGACACCCTGTTTCACGCAGGTTGACGCCAATCGCAAGGAGGCCGATAAATTTTTTATTATGGCGGGAACGAAAACACACGATACACGTTACGGTTCTGATGTAGCGTTTGGCACAATGTCTTGATCGGAAAACATGTCCGTCGCGGGGGAACAAGCAACGGACGCCTTAAAAGGCAGGCACGCTGCCAGAGAGCGCGAAGGGGGAGACAATGCAGGATGGCCGGATGCCGTTCGAAAGTCACGGCGACGAGGACAAACACAATCTAAGGATCAGCAGCTTTTTACCGGATATAAGCCTGCCCTCCTCCCTGCCCGCGGAACCCGTCCCCATCGCCGACATGGCCAATATCTTCGGGGTAACCCACCGGACTTTGCATTTTTACGAGGAAAAGGCCCTGCTGACCTCGAAACGCATCGGCCAGATGCGGGTCTATTCCCACCGCAACGTCCAGCGCATGGCTGTCATCAATGTCTGCCGCGAAGTCGGCATTTCCGTCGCAGCAATCACCGAAATCATGGAAAAACTCGTGCGCACGCTTTCCCAGGACGAGGCGGACGACATATTCCGCGCGGCGCTGAGGCAGCGGAAGAGGGAATTGACCGCCGAGCTTTCCACCCTCCAGCGCCAGGCCCACCAGATCGAGGAACTGCTTGTCGCCGAAGACGATGGAGACGGTGTCGATGCGGCGGAGCGAAGCCCGGCCAGGGACATAGCGCTCACCGATACCGAACGGAAATGCCTGGAACTGATGGCGGAAGGTTACGCGCCGGTGCGGCTTGCCCGCGCACTCGGGCTTTCGGGCAGCGATCTCAACGCGCTGGAGGCGAAGATCATCGGCAAGTTCAATGCCAGCAACCGCTTTCAGGCGGTCGCCAAGGCGGTCCTGCTCGGCGTCATCCGCGCTTGAAAGCATGTCCTGAAAAGGTGCATGGCGGCTTTCCGTCCGGACGATGCACAGGACAAGGAGACAGAACCAATAAGCCTGTCTCAACGAACGATCGTCAGGGTCTCTGCCGCACGCGTAATGGCGGTATAAAGCCATCTTTCGCGAGAATCCCGGAAAGCGTAGCTCTCATCGAAGAGAACCACGTTGTTCCATTGCGAGCCCTGCGCCTTGTGCACGGTCAGCGCATAGCCGAAATCGAATTCGTCGTACCGCTTGCGGGTCGACCACGGAATTTCGGTCTCCACATCCTCGAACGCCGCCTTCAGCAATTTGATCTTGGCCGCGCCGCGGTCCATATCGTCGTCTTCCGGCCGGATCATCAGGTTGATGCCGGGCTTCACCGTCTCGCGCGAAGAACTCATGACCTGCCAGAGCGAGCCGTTCAGCAGGCCCTTGGCCGGATCGTTCCTGAGGCAGACCAGCTTGTCGCCCGACTGCGGATAATCCGCCGTGAAGCCCTTCAGCTCGCGGAGACGCTGGTTGTAGCGGCGGCGCGTGCGATTGGTGCCCACAAGCACCTGATCGGCTTCCAGAACAAGCGACTGCGTCACCTCGGACTTGGAAATCACCTGCGCGGAACCATAATCGCCACGCATGATCTCACGGCCTTCGCGCACATCCATGGCGAGATGGATGATGGGATTGTCCTTGGCCTGCCGATGGATTTCCGACAGCAGGTAATCCGGCTCCTGCTCCGTGAAGAAGCCGCCGCCCGAAACCGGCGGCAGCTGTCCTGGATCGCCGAGCACGAGGATGGGCGTGCCGAAGCTCATCAGATCCTTGCCGAGCTGCTCGTCCACCATCGAACATTCATCGATGATGATGAGCGCCGCCTTGGCGAGCGGGCTCTGGCGGTTGATGGAGAACATCGGCGCAATCGAGGTTTTGCCGGTTTCCTCGTCTTCCACCGTTTCTTCACCGCGCGGGCGATAGATCAGTGAATGGATGGTGCGGGCATTGGTCGCGCCACGCGAACGCAGCACCTGCGCCGCCTTGCCGGTGAAGGCCGCAAACAGCACCTCGCCATCGACATTTTCCGCAAAATGCTTGGCAAGCGTCGTCTTGCCCGTTCCGGCATAGCCGAACAGCCGGAAAACCGGTGTCCGGCCTTCCTTCAGCCAGCGGGAAACAGCCTTGAGCGCTTCGTCCTGTTGCGGTGAAAATAACATGCGTCCTCATCGCAGGATTCGAGCGTCATGCGCAACAGAAAAAGAACGAAAGATGAATCATCCTGCCGGAATGCGGCAATAAAACACGGCTGGTTTTTGAGCCATGGTCGCTATCATGCCGGGCATGAAGATATTGATTCTCGGCGCGACAGGTTTCATCGGTTCGGAGGTTCTCAGAAGCCTGCATCTCCGTGGCCACCCCGTGACGGGGCTTGCGCGTTCGGTTACCCGCGCCCGCGACAAATGGCCTTTCACGAACTGGATTTCCGCCGACCTTGCCCGCATGACACGCGTGTCGGACTGGGATGCGCTGGTCGGGGATCACGACGCCATCGTCAATTGCGCCGGCGCGCTTCAGGATGGTCTGTCGGACGATCTTGCCGCGACACAGGAAAAAGCGATGCTGGCGCTTTACGAGACGGCGGCACAGGCGGGCGGCAGGCTGCTGATCCAGGTATCGGCCCGCACGGCGGGGGCCGCAGCCGACCTGCCCTTTCTCGCCACAAAACGCCGCGCCGACGCGGCACTGGCCGCAAGCGGCCTGCCCTGCGTCATTCTTCGCCCCGCGCTGGTTGTCGGGCGCAATGCCCATGGCGGCACGGCACTTGTGCGCGCGCTCGCCAGCTTTCCCCTCACGCTGCCGCTCGTCAACGGCACGATGCCGGTCCAGACGGTCGCGGTCGAGGATGTGGCGGCAGCCGTCAACGCGGCGATCGACGGCGAAATTCCACCGGGCTGCGATCTCGAACTCGCCGCGGATGAAACACTGACATTGCAGGATGTGGTCGCCACGCACCGGCAATGGCTCGGCCTGCCCCCTGCCCCCGTCATAAATCTTCCGGCGGCGCTCACGCACCCCGTCAGCCTTGTGGCGGACGCCGCAGGCGCGCTCGGCTGGCGCTCGCCGCTGCGTTCAACCGCCATGACGGTGATGTCGGAAGGCATCGTGACGGAAAATGAAACGGGACCGAGGATGGCGTCGCTCAAGACCCTGAAACAGACGCTGGCCGCCCACCCTTCCGGCGTGCAGGACCTTTGGTTTGCCAGATTCTATCTGCTCAAACCGCTGGTCATCCTCTGCCTGTCTTTATTCTGGCTGCTGTCCGGCCTCGTGCCGCTGCTAAACATCAATGGAGCAGCGGCGCATTTTCTGCCCTTCATGCCGCAGGCACCGGCTGTCACCCTCACACTCGCCACATGCCTCCTCGATATCGCCCTCGGCGCCACCGTCCTGTTGCGGCCGCTCGCCAGAAAGGCGCTCATCGGCATGCTGCTGGTCAGCGCTGCTTACCTCGCCGGCGGCAGCCTGCTGGAACCGGGCCTGTGGCTCGATCCGCTCGGCCCCTTGGTCAAGGTCCTGCCTTCCATCGCCCTGACACTTGTTGCCCTCGCCACGCTGGATGAACGCTGATGACGCTTGAGGAACTGCTGCGGCTTGCCCATGTCATCGGCGCAACGGTGCTGTTCGGCACCGGCGCGGGCATCGCATTTTTCATGGTCATGGCACGGCGAACGGCAAACCCGGCGCTGATCGCGCATGTGGCGGGCACGGTCGTCATTGCCGATACGATCTTCACCGCCACGGCGGCGATCATCCAGCCGGTGACCGGCTATTTTCTCGCGCGCATCATCGGCTGGCCGCTGACCGAAGGCTGGATCGCCCTTTCGCTTGGCCTTTATGTCTTCACCGGCATTTTCTGGCTGCCGGTAGTGTGGATTCAGATCCAACTGCGCAATATCGCCAGAGACTGCGCCGCCACGGGACAGGCCCTGCCGGCGCAATGGTTCCGTCTTTACCGCATCTGGTTCGCCTGCGGTTTCCCCGCTTTCTTTGCGGTCCTCGGCATCATCTGGCTGATGCTCAACAAGCCGGATATTGCCCTGTTCGGCTGATGCCGTTCAATGGGCCGCCTGCTTTTCGACAAGCTGCGCCAGCTGCTCCGCAACCGTGTTCCAGCCATCGAAGAACCCCATCTCCGCGTGCTTATCGCGATCCACAGGGTTTCTGTGCATGGCATAGGCCACATATTCCATGCCCTCGGGATGATCGCGAAACTGCATGACGGCGGTGAGGAACGGTTGGGCGGAGGGGCGGAAACCCGCAATCAGCGCATCGGTGAAAACCAGACGCTCCCCATCGTCCACCACCAGAAAACAGCCGCTGATATGGTCGCCGAATGCCGTACCATCCTCGCTGTAGCGGGTCTCGAAGGCGCCGCCGGGATAAAGCTCCATTTTTTCCACCCGGCACTGGCCGGGATGTGGCACCCACCATTGTTCAAGGCTGTTCTTGTCCACCCATGCATTCCACACAAGCTGGCGCGGCGCCCTTATGATGCGGGAAATCTTCAGGTCGAGATCGGGATTGAAAGTCTCGGTCATTGCTCATTCTCCCCTTTGCTGGACATCCTGTCCTGTTGCGCCATGACGAATTGTTCGAGCCGGTCCGTGCGGCCTTCCCAGATGGCGCGCTGTTGTGAAAGCCAGCCGTCAAGCATGGAAAACCGCTGTTTCTCCAGCGAGCAGAACCGGACACGACCCTGCTTGCGCGTCACGATCAGCCCGGCCCCTTCCAGCTGGCGAATGTGTTTCATGAAGGAAGGCAGGGCCATGTCGAATGGTTCGGCCAGCGTTCCGATGCTCGCCTCCCCGCCGCCCAGCCTCAGGATCACCGCCCTGCGGGTCGGATCGGCAAGAGACTGGAAGATATCGTCGAGCGCGTCTGAATAGTTTTCCATAAGGCTAACTATCATGACGCAACACTTAGCTCAATGGATAAGTTTAAAAATCGCAAAAATTTCGCGATCCCGTGGAATAAAGCCGCCACCTGCGGTGTCTCTTGGTGTGCTGGCGGCTTGAGCCCGCCCGAACCAAGGAGGATATGTCCATGAAGATCCGCTTTATCGTTCCCGCCCTCATTCTGGCCTTTGCCGGAACGGCCTATGCCGCCCCTGCGGTCGAAACGGTCAAGACCGCCAAAGGCAATGTGCTGGCAGGCGAAAAAGGCATGACGCTCTACACTTTCAAGAACGACAAGAAGGGCGTATCCAATTGTTATGACAAATGCGCCACGAACTGGCCGCCGTTTTTCGCGGCCACCGGCGACAAGGCGGAAGGCGCCTATTCCCTCGTGACACGCAAGGATGGCAAGATGCAGTGGGCAAAGGACGGCATGCCGCTTTATTACTGGATCAAGGATACGAAGAAGGGCGACGCCACCGGCGATGGCATGAACGGTGTATGGGATGCCGCAAAACCTTGACGGCATGACTGGAAAAACGCGGGGGAGCCACTCCCCCGCAGCCGGCAGCTTCGAGGCGGAGATGCTGGCCCTGATACCCATGCTGCGCCGTTATTCCCGCAGCCTTTCCCGCTCCGACGCCGACGGCGAGGACCTTCTGCAGGACTGCGTGGAAAAGGCCCTTGCCAATAAAAGGCAATGGCGCGGAACAGGTTTGAAATCATGGGCTTACACGATAATGACGAATCTTTATCGCAACCGCTATCGCGCAGAGAAACGTCACCCGTCAGAAAGCCTCGAGGGCCATGAAACCATCGCCGTCGCCGACACGCTTTCCGATACGCTGGAAAATGACCGGCTGCACGGCGCGCTCGCCCTTCTTGCGCCTGATATGCGGGCTGTGCTGATGCTGGTGACGGTGGAAGGCTACAGCTACCAGGAGGCGGCCGAGATGCTATCGATCCCGCTCGGCACCGTCATGTCCAGACTGTCACGCGCCCGCGAAACCCTTCGTCAGCAGCTGGCGGCGGACAATATCATTCCCCTGCGGAGACCACGATGAAACGGCCCGACGCCATAACCGAAGACGACCTGCACGCCTATGTCGACGGGCTTCTTTCCGACGATGACCGCGCGGCTGTCGAGGCGTGGCTCGCAGAAAGACCTGAAGAACAGGCCCGCGTGCAGGACTGGAAACAACAGGCCGATAGTCTTCGCAACGCCTTCGCCTCCTATGCAGCCGCACATCCGCATGACGCATCATTGCTTGGCCCGCAAGAACCGGGCCAACCATGGCGGCTGAAACCGGCTCTCCTGAAAACGGCGGCCGCCTTCATGATCTTCGTCGCGGGTGCCGCAGCCGGCAGGCTTCTGCCATCGTCTTTTTCCACCCCCCAGGACGTGACGCTGGCATCGCTGACGACGGATATTCCGGCACAGGCGAAATCCGCCTATCTCATCTATGCGAGCGAGGTGCGCCATCCCGTCGAAGTCGGCGCGGGAGAGCAGCAGCATCTCGCGACATGGCTCGGCAAGCGGCTCGGCTATCCCTTCGCCATCCCCGATCTCTCGAAGATCGGCTATGACCTCGTCGGTGGACGCCTCATCCCCGTCAGCGGCAAGCCGGGCGCGATGCTGATGTATCAGGACAAGACCGGCCGCCGGGTGACGGTGCTGGTCGGCCACAACGAGGAAAACCGCACCACCAGTTTCCGTATGGCCAGCGCCGACGGCATCGAGACCTTCTACTGGATCGACAACGAACTGGGTTACGCCGTGTCGGCCGAACTGACACGCGACGAGGTGCAGGCGATCGCCGAGGAATGTTACCGGCAGTTTCCGACGTGAAGACTGTTATTTCAGCATTGGCCAGAGGCTGATGACGAGCAGCACGGCCATGGTGATGTTGAACCATTTGAGCCGCACCGGCACGGACAGCCAGTCGCGCAAAGCAGAGCCGAAACCGGCCCAGGTGGAAACGCTGGGCAGATTGACGGCGGCGAAGGCCACACCGACGACCAGAACGGTGACGAAATATTGCGCCTCGTTGGTATAGGTCGCCATCGCCGTCACCGCCATCACCCAGGCTTTGGGATTGACCCACTGAAACGCGGCGGCGGCAAGAAAGCTCATCGGCTGCGTAGCGGCCGTATCTTCATTCAGGCTGCGGGAAGTGCCGATCTTCCACGCGATCCAGACGAGATAGAGCCCGCCCGCGAATTTCAGCCCGGTATAGAGCAGCGGCACCGAATGCAGCAGCGCCCCGAGACCGAAACCGACCCCGATCAACAGCGACAGGAACCCCGCCCCGATACCCAGCATATGCGGAATGGTGCGGCGGAACCCGAAATTCACGCCGGAAGCAAAAAGCATCATATTGTTCGGGCCGGGCGTGATGGAGGTGGTGAAGGCAAACAGCACCAGGGCAACGAAAGTTTCAACGGTCATGGTCTCTCCTGTGCTGGGGACCCTAGCCATGGGATCACCATCAGACCACCCCACCAGACAGATGGACGGGGTCAATTTTTTTGATGGATCGATCCCCGCCATGCCGGGTTTGAGAAGTTGGAGCAAAGGGCTATTCTCAGTCGACAACGCTGGAGCGAAACGATGTATGACGACATTCCTTCCGTTAGCCTTCCATCCGGAAAAGAGGTTCCAGCCCTTGGCCTCGGCACCTGGAACATGGGGGAGACAAGATCATCCGCACCACAGGAAGTCGAAAGCATCCGCAAGGCGATCGATCTCGGCATGAGGCTGATCGACACGGCAGAAATGTATGCGGACGGCCGATCGGAAGAGGTGGTCGGCACGGCAATCGCCGGCCGTCGACAGGACGTGTGTCTGGTCAGCAAGGTCTATCCCTGGAACGCCAGCGCCAAAGGCACGGCCGAGGCCTGCGAGCGCAGCCTTGCAAGGCTCGGCACCGACCATATCGACCTCTATCTGCTGCACTGGCGCGGCGAGCACCCGCTCGCAGAAACCGTGGCGGCTTTCGAAAGGCTGAAGAGGGATGGCAAGATCGGCGACTGGGGCGTCTCCAATTTCGATACCGACGACATGGAGGAGCTTTTCGCCGTGCCAGATGGCAAAAACTGCGCCGCCAATCAGGTGCTTTACAATCTGTCCCGGCGCGGGCCGGAATTTTCGCTGCTGCCCTGGTGCCAGCAGCATGGTGTGCCGCTGATGGCCTATTCTCCCATAGAGCAGGGCCGCATCCTGAAAAATCACGAACTCATCCGCATCGCCAAGGCCTATCAGGCGACACCGGCGCAGCTGGCGCTGGCCTTTCTGCTGGAGAGAGATGGCGTCATCGCCATTCCGAAATCCGCCAGCGCCTCCCGTGTCGAGGAAAATCGCGGCGCGACCGATCTTGAGATAACCGAGGAAGACTGGGCCGCCCTCGACGCCGCATTCCCGCCACCGACGCGCAAGACAGTATTGGAAATGCTCTGACGGAACATGGGGTTAAGAGACATTCCGGAATCGGGTGCTGAAGCGGTTGAATCGGAACGTGAGAAGCGGGACGACACCGCCGCGCCACCGGAATCGCCAGTAGCGGCGCGGCAAGCCGCGCCGTCAGGCCCGTGGGCCGAGCATATCTTATGAGGGTATGCGCTGCTCGTATTCTTTCCGCAGCGCCAGCCAGGCATCCCAGAAAGGTCCCGGTTCCTTCTCCTGAAGGCGAGCCGCGAGAATATCGAGATGCGCGTGCCAGCCGGAGCTGACATCAAGCCTGGTCTTCCTGTCAACCAGCCGGCGGTGAACCAGTGTCAGCAGCACATCCTTGCCCAGAGCCTGAAGCTCGATCGATACCTCGCCGCCTTCGCCCCAGCTGAAGACAAGGCGATGCGGCGGAACGACGGTAATGATGCGGGACGCCATCTTTTCCTCTTCGGAAAAGCCCTCCGGCCGGCGACCGGGCGGATTTGAAAGCTCGTCGTTGCGCCAGACCAATTCGAATGGCGCATCGGGTGCCAGCCGCATTTCGCCTGATGCCAGCCAGCGGCGGCGAAGATCGCTTTGCGTCAGATAGGCCCACACCCGCTCGATCGGTCCCGGCAATAGCCGCTCGATCTTCAGGGTTGCGGGCTCCACGAGCTGACCATAGGTGCCAGCCATTGCAATATCAGCCATTGTCATTTCCTCCATCTGCAGGGGTTTTTCCCTGATCGTCCTCCCGGAGCATCTGCTCAAGAATATCAAGACGGCTGTTCCAGAACTGCCGGTAGAAGCCCAGCCATTCATGCGCCTGCGCCAGCGGTTCCGGCGCCAGCCGGCAAACATGGGTGCGCCCCCTCACCTCGCGGCGGATAAGCCCGGCATTTTCCAGCGCCTTGATGTGCTTGGAAGCCGCAGCCAGCGATATGTCGAACGGCTCGGCCAACTGGCTTACCGTTCGCTCGCCAAGGGAAAGGTCACGCAGCATCGTGCGCCGCGTCGCATCGCCAAGAGCATGAAAGACAGTGTCGAGTTGTGGAACAGATAATTCAACCATGTTGTTGAATATAGACTGCCAACCACAAAAGTCAACCATATGGTTGAATATTGATTGGCGGAGACGAAGCGCATAAAAAAACCCGCGGCGAACCGCGGGCTTATATTCCGGCATCTGCGCCGAACAGGGAGATTACATCCCCTGCGAACCGCGGTTCATCGCGGCAATGCCCGTGCGGCAGATCTCGATCAGGCCGAGCGGCTTGATGATGGCCACGAACTGGTCGATCTTTGACGACTTGCCGGTGATTTCGAAGATGAAATGCTCCACCGTCGCATCCACCACCTTGGCCTGAAACGCATCGGCAAGGCGCAGCGCTTCGGCACGGACTTCGCCCGTACCAGCCACCTTGATAAGCGCCACTTCGCGCTCGATCGGCCGCTCCTGTCCCAGCTCGCGGGCGCGAACGGTGAGGTCAAGAACCCGGTGCACGGGCACGATGCGCTCCAGCTGCGCCTTGATCTGCTCCAGCACGATCGGTGTGCCGCGCGTGACGATGGTGATGCGCGACAGATGCGCTTCATGTTCCGTTTCCGAAACCGTCAGGCTTTCGATGTTGTAGCCGCGGCCGGAGAACAGGCCGATGACCCGGGCGAGAACGCCCGGCTCGTTGCTGACCAGAACCGACAGCGTGTGATTTTCGACGGCAGCCGTTTCCTTCTGGATGAAATAGGCGGAGCCGGTGGGTTGTAGGTGTGCGTTCATGTCCTTTTCCTCTCCCGGCTCAGACTAGCTGACGGCCCTTGGCGTCAATGGCGTTGGCAACCGCTT
Organism: Rhizobium rhizogenes; assembly: GCF_002005205.3. The sequence goes on from NZ_CP019701.2 coordinate 1,729,382, forward strand.
CATCCGTCGCCTCGTCCGGCAACAGCATCTCGTTATGGGCTTTACCAGACGGGATCATCGGGAAGCAATTGGCAAGATTGGCGACGCGGCAATCGAAGATGACGGGCTTCTTGACCGCGATCATCTCGGCAATCTTGTCATCCAGTTCCTTCGGATCGTCGCAATACATGCCGACCGCGCCATAGGCTTCCGCCAGCTTGACGAAATCAGGCATGGCTTCCGTATAGGAATTGGACAGGCGGTTGCCGTGCAGCAGCTGCTGCCATTGGCGCACCATGCCCATATACTGGTTGTTGAGAATGAAAATCTTCACCGGCAGGCCGTACTGGATGGCGCAGGACATTTCCTGAATGCACATCTGAATCGAGGCGTCACCGGCAATGTCGATGACCAGTGCGTCCGGATGCGCGACCTGAACGCCGATGGCCGCCGGCAGGCCGTAGCCCATGGTGCCGAGACCGCCCGAGGTCATCCAGTGATTGGGCTCCTCGAAACCGAAGAACTGCGCCGCCCACATCTGATGCTGGCCGACTTCGGTAGTGATGTAGGTGTCGCGTCCCTTCGAAGCCTCATAAAGCCGCTGCAAGGCATATTGCGGCATGATGACATCTTTGGAATTCTTGTAGGCGAAGGAATTGCGGGCGCGCCAGCGCTCGATCTGCGCCCACCAGTCGGCGGTCTGCGCCTTTTCCGGCTTCTTCGGCAGAGCGCGCCACAGGCGAACCATATCTTCCAGAACATGGCCGACATCGCCGATAACAGGAACATCGACGCGAACCGTCTTGTTGATCGAGGACGGGTCGATATCGATATGGATCTTCTTGGAGTTCGGCGAGAAGGCATTGATGCGGCCGGTAATTCGGTCGTCGAAACGCGCGCCGACGCAGACCAGAACGTCGCAATCATGCATCGTCATATTGGCTTCGTAGGAACCGTGCATGCCCAGCATGCCGAGCCAGTTCTTGCCGGAAGCCGGATAGGCGCCGAGACCCATCAGCGTCGAGGTGATCGGGAAGCCGGTCAGCTCGACCAGTTCGCGCAGCAAACGGGTTGCCTCCGGGCCGGAATTGATGACGCCGCCGCCGGTATAGAAAACCGGCTTCTTCGCCTTCGACATCAGCTCGATGGCCGCATGAATGGCGTTCAGATCGCCCTGAACCTTCGGCTTGTAGCTCTTCTGCTGAACGGAGGCGGAAGGCGGCGTATAGGTGCCGGTGGCGAACTGGATGTCCTTCGGAATATCAACGACGACAGGACCGGGACGACCCGTCTGCGCGATGCGGAAAGCCTCGTGAATGATGCCCGCCAGTTCGTTGACGTCCTTGACCAGCCAGTTGTGCTTGGTGCAGGGGCGCGTAATGCCGACGGTATCGCATTCCTGAAACGCGTCGGAACCGATCAGCGTGGTGGGAACCTGGCCGGACAGGCAGACGAGCGGAATGGAATCCATCAGCGCATCCTGCAGCGGGGTAACCGCATTTGTCGCGCCGGGGCCGGACGTGACGAGCATGACGCCAACCTTGCCGGTGGAGCGGGCATAGCCTTCGGCGGCGTGGCCAGCGCCCTGCTCGTGACGCACGAGAATGTGCTGGATGTCTTCCTGCTGGAAAATCTCGTCATAGATCGGAAGCACGGCACCACCAGGGTAACCGAAGATGTGCTCGACGCCATTGTCCTTCAGCGCCTGCAGAACGATCTCCGCCCCTGTCATGCGATTGCTGTTTTCCGTATTGTCCTTATCCGTCATTGCCTGTTTCCATCCCGCTTTGGCTTTGGATATCGAGGAGCCCGAGGGCCTGTTTGAAGACATAAAAAAAGGCCCCTAGAGGAGCCTCGTTCAGCGCATGGGTGCTTTCGCCGGATGGTTACACCATCCTGCCCATGCGCCGTCCCACCACGATAAGTACGTTAAGATTTTTCATGGGCCGGAGTGTTAGCCAGAAAAGCGCCTGTCGTCAACGCATATTGCGGAAAAAATCGGCGGCCGCTTCTTTTATTGCGAAAAAGCATGGGCCCACGAAATTTTCGAACGCGATTGATACACCTGTTGTTAAATATAATCTTTTATTATCGAAGACGCAGATACTGCCCGAACCACCGCGATCATCCGCATGTCCCGGGATACGATGTGAACAATAGCGAGATTCATAAAGCGTCCCGCGCGGACGAAAACGAACGGCGATCCGATCAGCAACCGGCAAACCGCATGCTTGGCCGTGTCATCGCCTGCGACGGTGCCCATGCGACAATCGCCGCTGAAACGGAACCGGGTTCCACCGATATTGCGCAGCTCTGGTCCGTCGGACGCCTGATCTCCATCGAAATGGGAACGAGCCGTGTTGCGGCACTGGTCTTCGCCATGCGCACCGATGAAAGATACTGGTCGTCGGACAGGGCGAACAGGCTGTTGATCGACGTGGAACTGGTGGGAGAAGTCTACCGTACCGAAGACGGCAGCGAGCGCTTCTCCTCCGGCATTTCCCGTTACCCCTATCTTGGTGCGGTAGCGCATCGCATCCGCACCAGTGACCTCGCCAGGATTTACGACAGCGGCAAGCGCGACAGCTGCATCATCGGCAAGCTGACGCAGGACGAGACGATCGGTGCCTCCATCAGCATTCCCCAGATGCTTTCGAAACACTTCGCGGTCGTGGGTTCGACAGGCGTGGGCAAGACCACCGCGGTGTCCCTGCTGCTGCACAAGGCGATCGAGACAGACCCGAAACTGCGCGTTCTCATTCTCGATCCGCATAACGAATTCGCCGCCGCTTTTCCGGATCATTCTGTCGTCATCGATACCGATACGCTCGACCTTCCTTTTTGGCTGATGCGCCTTGAGGAATTTACGGAGGTGATCTTCCGTGGCCGCAAACCCGTGCCGGAAGAGATGGACGTTCTGCGCGAAGTCATCCCGGAGGCGAAAAAGGCATTTCGCGGTACCGAAGGCTCCGCCGTCCGCCGTACCTCCGACAAGAGCGCGATCACGCCGGACACGCCGATCCCCTACCGCATGGCCGATCTTCTGGCCTTCATCGACGAGCGCATCGGACGGCTGGAAGGGCGCGGCGAAAAGCCGGCGCTGCGTTCGCTGAAAGGCCGCATCCTCTCGGCCATCAACGACCCCCGCTATAATTTCATGTTCTCCAGCAATACGATCAGCGACACCATTCTGGAGACGGTGGCGCATATCTTCCGTATTCCCGGCGAAGGCAGGCCGATTTCAGTGTTCCAGCTGTCGGGCATCCCCTCCGAAGTCGTCAATTCGGTGGTCTCCGTCCTCTGCCGTATGTCCTTCGAGCTTGCCGTTCTCGCACGCGGATCGCTGCACATGCTGGTCGTCTGCGAAGAAGCCCACCGCTATGTTCCCGCCGACCCCGAACGCGGCTTTTTCCCCACCCGGCAATCCATCGCCCAGATTGCCAAGGAAGGCCGCAAATACGGCATTTCGCTCGGCGTCATCAGCCAGCGACCGAGCGAACTGGACCAGACCATCCTGTCGCAGTGCTCGACCGTTTTTGCCATGCGGCTCTCGAACGAGATCGACCAGAAGATCATCCTGTCTGCCGTTCCGAACGCCTCGGCTTCGACCACCAGCTTTTTGTCGTCCATCGGCAATGGTGAGGCCATCGCCTTCGGCGAGGCTGTCGGTGTGCCGATGCGCATGCGCTTCGACCGGGTGCCTATGAGCAAATTGCCGAAGGCGAGCGGTACGGTCAGCCACGCCCCCCACGAGACGCCGGATACCGTCGACCTGAACAACATCGTCACCCGCATGCGCGCCGCAGCCAGGCCGGTCATCACCGGCTTCCAGCAAAGCGTCGAGGCGGCCTTCTCCGATCAGCAGGAGCCGCTGCCGCCCCACGGGAAGGCCGACGATATCGACAGCTGGAAGCGTGAACTGGGTCCGACGACGGAAGGGGGATACGAGCCCTATCGCCCCGACATGCTGCCCGGCCGCACGCCGCCAGCGCCGCAAAATCCGGCGAGGACGGACAGCGCCTCGGGAGCCGTCAACGAATTGCGCAAGGCCGGCTTCCAGATGCAGGCGCAAAGCGGCCCGCCCGCCGATACACGCCCTTCGCTGCGCGAAAGCCTGCTGAAAAAACCGCTCGGCAGTCTTTACCGCAAGGATTGACGCCGGCCTTCAGGGCTGGATGCGGGTCCAGTCTTCTCCCATCTGGTTGCGGAACCAGGTCATCTGCCGTTTGGCATATTGGCGGGTTGCGGCGGCCGATTTTTCGATCACCTCGGCCTCACCCATGCGTCCGGCCAGCATATCGGCGATCTGGGCAACGCCAATCGCCTTCATCGCCGTTGCGTCGGGCGCAAGCCTGAGCGCGAGAAGCGCCTCCACCTCCGCCACCGCGCCGCTGTCCATCATGGCCTCGAAACGCCGGTTGATGCGCTCATGAAGCACCGGCCTTTCCGGCAGGACGACGAATTTTTGTGCGCGGTCGGGATCGACAATCACCGGGCCTCGGGCCTGCTGGAAATCCCGGATCGATTTTCCGGTAGCCTCGAGCACTTCCAGCGCCCGGACGATGCGCTGCCCGTCTCCCGGCTGGAGCATTTCCGCCGTGGCCGGGTCGCGGTGGGATAATGCGGCGTGAAGTGTCGCCGCCCCTTCCGCGACCAGTCGGGCGCGAAAGCCCTCGCGGATGGCATCGGGAATTGCGGGCATGTCGGAGAGGCCACCCGTCAGTGCCTTGAAATAAAGCCCCGTGCCACCGACGATGACAGGAAAACGCCCCTGCCCGCGCAGATCGGAAAGCAGGGCGGAGATATCCCGCAGCCATTCTCCCGTCGAATAGAGATTGCTCGCCGGCACATGGCCGTAGAGAAGATGCGGCACCCCCCCCATTTCCTCTTCCGAAGGCCGGGCGGTCAGCACCCGCAGCGTATCGTAAACCTGCATGCTGTCGGCATTGATGACAACACCGTTACGCTCCCGCGCCAGACGAAGCGCAAGCGCGGACTTGCCGCTTGCCGTCGGGCCGGTTATCAGGATCGCATCAAAATTCTCATCAAGGTTTTTCATCATGGCTCTCGTTGCCACGCTTATCGCCAATCCGTCAAATCCTGTTCTGACACCGGCCCTCGGCGAAGCGGCCGCGAAGGCCGTCAATGCATCGGGCCTTTACTGGCTGGCGGATGGCATCGCCTGCGATATCGCTTTGCCTTCCGGCACCAGTGCTGAAGAGGCCCGCAACGCGATTGCCGGCGCGCTGACTGGCCAGCCGATCGATATCGTCATCCAGGAGCAGGACCAGCGCCGCAAGAAACTGCTGATCGCCGATATGGATTCGACCATGATCGGCCAGGAATGCATCGACGAGCTGGCCGCCGAAGTGGGTCTGAAGGACAAGGTCTCCGCTATTACCGCCCGCGCCATGAATGGCGAGATCGCCTTCGAACCGGCATTGCGCGAACGTGTGGCGCTGCTGAAAGGCCTTCCGGTTTCGGTCATCGACGACGTCATCGAAAAGCGCATCACCCTCACCCCCGGTGGCAGGGAGCTTATCGCCACCATGAAGGCGAAAGGCTATTACACCGCCCTCGTTTCCGGCGGCTTCACCGTCTTCACCGGCCGCGTCGCAGCGATGCTGGGTTTTGACGAGAACCGCGCCAATCTGCTCGGCGAAGCCAATGGCGAGCTTGACGGCACGGTGGCCGAACCCATCCTTGGCAAGCAGGCCAAGGTGGACGCGCTGAACGATATCGCCGCAAAGCTCGGCATCTCGCCGGAAGAGGCAATGGCGGTCGGCGATGGCGCCAACGATCTCGGTATGCTGCATCTGGCCGGCGCGGGTGTTGCCCTGCACGCCAAGCCGGCCGTGGCGGCCGAAGCACAGATGCGCATCGACCACGGTGATCTGACCGCGCTTCTTTACATTCAGGGCTATCGCAAGACGGATTTTGTCACTCCATGATCATCCGCGAGACACCAAGACTCATTCTGCGCGAGTGGAAGGAGAGCGATCGTGACCTGTTCCGCGAAATCAACGCCGACGAAAAGGTCATGGAGTTTTTCCCCTTCCGCCGCAGCCATGCGGAAGCGGACGCCGTACTGGAAACCATCAACGGCATGATCCGTGGCAGCGGTTATGGCTTCTACGCCATGGAATTGCGCGAGACCGGCGAGGTTATGGGTTTTTGCGGCATATCGCCCGTCATGAACCTCGACCCGCCCTTCCCGCTCGGAACCATGGAGATCGGCTGGCGGCTCGCCACCCGCTTCTGGGGGCACGGCTATGTGACGGAAGCCGCGCAATCGCTGCTCGTCATGGCCTTCGATGAAAAGGAAACGCCGGAAATCGTCTCCTTCGCCGTCCATAACAACCAGCGTTCGACGGCGGTAATGGAGCGTATCGGCCTGAAGCGCGACCCCTCCCGCGATTTCGATCATCCGCGCGTACCGGAAGAAACGCACCCCCATCTGCGACCACACGTGACCTATGCGCTGACGCTGGAGGAATGGCGGACGCGGTAACGCCCCGCCCACCAGTTCCGGAGTTTATTTCACCGCCGCGTTACCGCCATCGGCAAATAGCGCCGAACCGGCCACGAAGCTCGCCATCGGGCTGGCGAGGAAAAGCGCGGCTTGCGCAATTTCTTCCGGCTCGGCGATGCGCTTCATCGCATGCAGGCCGGCGGCCCATTCCTTCTGGGCCGCGTCTCCGGCGGCAGGTGTATCGACCCCGCCGGGCAGCAACGCGTTGGCGCGAATACCCCTGACGGCATAGTCGGCGGTAACGCCTTTTACGAGCCCCATCAACGCCGCCTTCGCAGCCCCATAAGCCGTCATGCCCGGTATGCCGACGCTGGTACCGACAAAGCTCGAGGTGAAGACGATGGACCCGCCACCCCGCGTCAACATCGGCGGAATCTGGCAACGCGCGCCCAGAAAGGCGGAGGTGAGATTGACATTAAACACATGCTCCCATTCCTCGGGCGAAATCTCCGCCAGCGGCTTCATGACCCCGACCGCCCCGGCATTATTGACGGCGATATCGAGACCGCCGAAGACGCTCTCGGCCGCATCCGTAAGCCGGTCATGGGTTTCGGCAACACCGGCATCGCCCGCCACCGTATGGACGCGGCCGCCGGCCTCGCGAATTTCAGCGGCGACTTCTTCCAGAGCCGCAGCACCCCGCGCATTGATAACGACAGCTGCCCCTTGAGCGGCGAACAGCTTTGCCGTCGCCCGGCCGATGCCGGATGACGCGCCGGTGATGATGGCAACCTTGTTTTCGAGCGATTTCATATCCTTGGCCTCCTTTGATGGAGACCAAGGATTAGAGAGAGGTCGGGATCACAACCACCCGATTCCTGCCGGGCCGGGCGGAAAGCGGCTTACTCCAGCGGCAACGCCACAACGCGCAGATTGCCCTGGGCATCGGCAACCATCATATGTGCATTCTTGCGGCCTTCGGATTTCAGACCGTTGACCCGGACCAGAACGTCGCCGGGAACCTCCATGAAGTCCTGACCGACCTCGACGATGATATCGCCAGCCTTCATGCCCTTCTGTTCGGCAGTCGAACCGGGATCGACACTTGCGACCAGCACACCTTCGACGCTTTCGGCAATGCCCTTTTCGGTGCGCAACTCATTGCTGAGCACGACCAGATTCATGCCGAGAACGCTCTGCGGCGCCTCGCGCACTTCCGGCGTCTGGTCCTGCGCCTGATCGTCGGTGCCGCCATCATCATCAGGCGCCACCATCCCACCATCACCATCCTCGGCCTGCGGGTCTTCGGTCGCGGCTTTTTCGTCGGTGGTATCCTGCAGTTGGCCAAGCTTGACCTTGACGGTCTCTTCCTTGCCGTCGCGCAGGATCACAACATCGACTTCCTTGCCGACCGGACTTTCCGCCACGATCCGCAAGAGATCACGCATTTCATGAATATCCTTGCCGTCGAATTTCAGCACGACATCGCCGGCCTGGATCGGGCCGTTTTCCACCGGCCCGCCCTTGGCCACGCCGGAAATCAGCGCCCCCCTGGCGCTGTCCATGCCGAGGCTCGCGGCCACATCGTCAGTAACAGGCTGGACGCGAACACCGAGCCAGCCGCGACGCGTCTCGCCAAATTCGATCAGCTGCTGCACGATATTCTGGGCGAGTTCCGTCGGCACGGCAAAACCGATGCCGATCGAACCACCGCTCGGCGAAATGATCGCCGTATTGATGCCGATCACCTCACCCTTCATGTTGAAGAGCGGACCGCCGGAATTGCCCTTGTTGATCGCCGCATCCGTCTGGATGAAATTGTCGTAGGGACCGGCATTGATATTGCGGCCGCGCGCGGAAATGACACCGACGGTCAGCGATCCGCCAAGCCCGAAGGGATTGCCGATGGCCATCACCCAGTCACCAATGCGCATGCTGCGCGAATCGCCGAACTTGACCGCCTTCAGCGGCGCTTTCGGCTCCACCTTCAGGACCGAAAGGTCGGTCTTGGTATCGGTGCCAACCAGCGTCGCCTTGAGTTTCGAGCCGTTCGGGAAAATCACCTCGATGGCATCAGCACCCTCGATGACGTGGTTGTTGGTGACGACATAACCGGCCGGATCGATGACGAAACCCGAGCCCAGCGAATTGACCTTTTCGCCACCTTCCGGCTTCTGGCTGTCGAAATAGTCCTTGAAGAATTCCTGGAAGGGCGACCCTTCCGGCAGACGCGGCGGAACGGGGCCCTTGCCCTCGGTCTTGACGTTTTGCGACGTCGAAATATTCACCACCGCATCAAGAAGCGGTTCGGCAAGATCGGCCACCGATTCCGGCCCATGGCTCTGCGCTCTCGCTGCAACCGGCGCCGAAAGGCTACCCGCCACAAGTGCGATGCCCGCGACTGCGGCAATGCTGCTGCGAAAAGGCGAAAGAAGGGTCACGGCCATAAGCGTCCTCGCGTTTCAAATAGTCCTGCCCTGCATATATCGACAAAGCATAAGGCGGAATGATGAAGTGTAAAAATACCTTTTCGTGAACAGGCGGATGATGCTTGCCCCTGTCGACAGCATTGGCACGAAAACGGAGTAAAAAGAAAGGGCCGGTAAAAACCGGCCCCTCCAAAATCATTTGATCCGCTATCAGTTCGCCGGTGCTGGCGCAGGTGCGGCCGGAGCAGCAGGCGCCGCGCCGTCGATATTGTTGAAATAACGGAAGAAGGTCGAATCCGGAGACAGGACCAGCGTCGTGCCGTTGCCGTTCAGCGAGTTGGCATAGGCAGACATGGAGCGATAGAACTCGAAGAAGTTCGGATCGCGCTGGAAAGCCTCGCCGAACACCTTGTTGCGCTCCGCATCGCCTTCACCGCGCAGCACTTCGGACTGACGGCGGGCGTCGGATTCCAGCTCGACGACCTGACGGTCGGCGATAGCGCGGCGACGCTGCGCCTCTTCGTTACCACGGGCGCGGATCAATTCGGCCTCGGCCAGACGTTCCGACTTCATGCGCTCGAAGGTCTGCTGCGAGACTTCCTGCGTCAGGTCGGTACGGCGGATGCGGACATCGACGATGCTGATGCCGAGCGATTCCGCGTCGGGACGCAGATCGTCACGCACTTCCTGCATCATCGATGCACGTGCGTCCGAAAGCGCCGATTCGAAGCCGCGCAGACCGTAGACCCGGCGCAGCGATGCGTCGAGACGGGTGCGCAGGCGCGATTCCGCCGACATCTGGTCACCCGAGACCGTCTGCCGGAAGCGGCGTGCATCCGTGATGCGATAGACCACGAAGGCATCGACCTCGTAGAACTTGCCGCCGGACACCTGAACACGGATGTTGTCGTGATCGAAGCGCAGCGCCCGGTTCTCGATATATTGTACCCGGTCGGCATCCATGAAGGCGAAGGGCAGCTTGAAATAGAGGCCCGGCGCCGTCTTCACATCCTGGATCTGACCGAAGCGAACGACGATGGCCTGCTGACGCTCGTTGACCACGAAGATCGACGAATAGCCAAGAAAAAGCAGAACGGCGAGACCGACGAGAACGGCCGTAAGACGGTTGCTCATATCAGTTGCCTCCCTGCTGTGCTGCGCCCGGATTGTTGCGCATGATCTCGTTCAGAGGCAGATAAGGCACCACGCCCTGTTTCTCGTCGATGATGATCTTGTTGGAACCCTTGAGCACCTGCTCCATGGTTTCCAGGAACATGCGCTGACGGGTTACATCAGGCGCCGTGCGATACTGGTCATAGATGGAGACGAAGCGCTGTGCCTCACCCTGTGCCTCGTTGACGACGCGCGACTTGTAGGCGTTCGCCTCTTCGAGGATCTGCGCGGCCTGACCGCGTGCGGCACCGAGCTTCTGGTTGGCGTACTGGTTGGCTTCCTGAACGAAGCGGTCTTCGTCCTGTTCGGCGCGCTGCACCTCATCAAAGGCATCGGCCACTTCACGCGGCGGCGCCGCATCTTCGATGGCCACGGCATTGATGGAGATACCGGCGCCATAACCGTCCATGGTGGACTGGATGATGGTGCGCACATCCGCCGCGATCGCCTGACGGTTATCACGGAAAATATCCTGTGCCGGACGACGGCCAACCACTTCACGCATGGCGCTTTCGGAAACCTGCTGCAGGGTTTCCGCCGGGCTGTCGACGTTGAAGAGATAGGATTTCGGATCGGAGACCGTGTAGAGCACCGAGAACTGGACGTTGACGATGTTCTGGTCGCCGGTCAGCATCACGCCGCTCGACGAGGAAGACGAGGCGCGCGAGCCGATATTCTGCTGCTGCTCGGTGACCTTGACGATTTCCACCGTCTCGATCGGCCACAGATGGAAATGCAGGCCCGGCATCGAGATTTCGTCCTTGGGACGGCCGAAACGCAGCTCCACGCCACGCTCGTCCGGCTGAACGGTATAGACGGACTGGATGCCGAGAAAAACGAGAACGACAAGCACGAGGATCGCAACCGCGCCGCCATTGAAGCCGCCAGGCAGGACATTCTTGAAACGGTCCTGGCTGCGGCGGATGATCTCTTCGAGATCGGGCGGGCCGCCATTATTGCCGCCACCGCCGCCGCGAGGCCGGTTAGGCCCCTGCCCCCACGGGCCGCCACCGCCGCCCTGGTTGTTTCCTCCACCGCCGCCGCCCCAAGGGCCGCCGCCGCCATTCTGATTGCTCCAGGGCATCAATACCTCTTTATAAAAGCCTCTCCCGGTTCCGTTCGAAAGCGATTGCTCGCGTGCGGCGGGAATATCGACCCGTTATAGGAAGGAGAAGCGTCCGTTTCAACGCAGAGGTGGTAACTAAATACCCAATCGCGGTAAATAGTTCACTTTGACGCGGCTCTTCGCACATAAGTGGTGAACAGAACTGGATAATTGTCCTTTTCCCCTGCCAGAACGGCACTTTCCTCGATTTTTTCAAAGACGGCGGGATCGATTTCCGGGAAAAAAGTATCGCCATCGAGTTTTACAGCGACATGGGTGACGGAAAGTTGATCGGCGAAGGGCATGGCCTGACGGTAAATTTCGCCGCCGCCGGCAACAAAAATCTCGTCCACACCCAGCGCCGCAGCCTTCGTCTTTGCAAGCTTGAACGCCTCATCCAGCGACGAAACGACATCCACGCCGTCAGGCCGATAATCCGCATTGCGGCTGATGATGATATGCGGCCGCCCCGGCAAAGGACGTTCACCGACCGACAGGAACGTCTTGCGGCCCATGATGAGCGGCTTGCCCATCGTCATCGCCTTGAAGCGCTTCAGATCGGTGGAAAGCTTCCACGGCATGTCGAGGTCGCGGCCAATGACACCGTTTTCCGAAACCGCGACGATGAGGGTGACACGTGGCCCGCTCATACCGCGATCGGCGCCTTGATGCTTGAATCGGCTTCGTAGTTCTCAAGCGTAAAGTCTTCGAACTTAAAGCCGAAAAGGTCCTTTACGTCAGGGTTGATGCGCATCGTCGGCAGGGCCTTCGGCGTGCGGGTCATCTGCAGCCGCGCCTGCTCGAAATGATTGGCATAGATATGCGCGTCACCCAGCGTATGAACGAAATCACCCGGCTTCAGGCCCGTGACCTGCGCCACCATCAGCGTCAGCAGCGCATAGGAGGCGATGTTGAACGGTACGCCGAGGAAGATATCGGCAGAGCGCTGATAGAGCTGACAGGACAGCTTTCCATCGGAAACATAGAACTGGAACAGGCAGTGACAGGGCGGCAGCGCCATTTCGTCCACCAGCGCCGGGTTCCACGCCGAAACGATGTGGCGACGGGAATTCGGGTTGGTCTTCAGACCCTCTATCAGAAGCGCGATCTGGTCGATATGGCGGCCGTCCGGCGCCGGCCAGGAACGCCACTGCGCACCATAGACCGGGCCGAGATCGCCGTTCTCGTCGGCCCATTCGTCCCAGATGGAAACGCCGTTTTCCTTGAGATAGGCGATATTGGTATCGCCCTTCAGGAACCACAGCAATTCATGGATGATGGAGCGCAGATGCAGCTTCTTGGTGGTGAGAACCGGAAAACCTTCGGAAAGGTCGAAGCGCATCTGGTAACCGAAGACCGAGCGCGTACCCGTGCCGGTGCGGTCTCCGCGGTCGGAGCCGGTTTCCATGACATGCCGGAGAAGATCGAGATATTGTTTCATACGTTCTGCCGCCGATTCCCTGATATCAGGGAATATAATAGCACATGGCGGCAGAACCAATCACCTAATGCGGGCTTATCCCCGGCTCAAATCACAGCGACTGGAGCTTACCCAGTTCCTTGGCCACAAGATAATAGAAGGTCACGCGCGACTTGGAGCGGTCACCTGCCATGATCTTGCAGACGGCGTCGATCGCCTTGTCGGCGCTATCGTCGGTGATACCGAGCTTCTTGCCGCACCAGCTCGCCTTGACGCGCGCAAGTTCTTCCGGATCGGAAGCGGACACCAGCGAGGAATCCCGGTTGCGCAAGGCAATGCCGAGATGTTTGACGATCTTGCCGACCACGGCTTCGTCGGCTGCTGCGTCGTATTTCTTCACATCTGCGAGATAGTCAGTCATGTCCACTCCTTCGTGTATCCCCGGCCCGGTGTTGCTTCTAATGACCGGTTGCATGGAGAATGTGACAGCAATCCCTCGTCGTCAAGAATTGTCTAAACTGCCAGACGCAATCACGAAACCTTTTCATGGAATTGTCATGCCCCCCCTTTTCTCCGCCGGGCGAAACGCCTATATGAGCCTTGCCGGGGCAACCCGGCTATGGCGATAAACGGTCGGTGTAATAAACCTATTGGACCCGGGGGCGGTACCCGGCGCCTCCACCAAAAACCGGCGGCCCTCTCTGGAAGAAGGCCGGCTTTTGATGGGGGCGAAACAGGATCGACAAGGGCGTAAAGATCGAACTTTTGCTCGGCATGATACCGCCGTTATCGGGTCACAAGTGTAGTTGCAAACGACAACAACGCTAAGGAATATGCTCTCGCTGCCTAATGGCGGTGCGGGAATTCCGCTCTAAAGCCCTCACGGTTAGCCCCGTGAGGCGGGGTTCGGAGGTACCTGGCAACAGAAACCTTCACCTTCTCCATTTTGCCTGAATTGGTTATATGATAGCTGACTTGCGGACGGCATCGGCTTTTCCGTTGCTGCCGTTCAGGACATTGCGTATACTTGGGCAACGCGCAGCCGCTTGGATCGAGTTCAATATCCGGTTAAGGATTGTGCGAAGATTCAGACTGTTACAGCGTCCTTGGCGCGCAAGGCGCGCAGCGCATTAAAAGACGTTCGAATAAGGGAAAGACAGGACCGCATGGGGCAGGATCATATCCGTTACGACATTCTCGCACAGGATGCCCTTCGCGGCGTTATTCGCAAGGTTCTGGGTGAAGTGGCCGCCACCGGCCGCCTTCCCGGCGACCACCATTTCTTCATCACATTCCTGACCGGCGCGCCGGGCGTGCGGATTTCCCAGCACCTCAAGGCCAAATATGCCGAGCAGATGACCATCGTCATCCAGCACCAGTTCTGGGACATGAAGGTTACGGAAACCGGCTTCGAAATCGGCCTGTCCTTCTCCGATACGCCGGAAAAGCTGGTTATTCCTTACAACGCCATTCGCGGTTTTTACGATCCTTCCGTCAATTTCGAGCTTGAGTTCGACGTGCCGCTGGCCGACGAGGAAGAGATGGAAGAAGCCGAAATCACCGCCTACCCCGTATCCGGCGAAGCAAAGCCGGCAGCTTCTTCCGAGACGCCCAAAACCGGTGAAGAAAAGAAGGAAGGCTCCGTCGTTTCGCTCGACGCTTTCCGCAAGAAGCAATAACGGCCTTTTGTCCCAACATTAGGAAATACGGGGAGACATATCCGCATGGCCGCCGATATCGTCAATCTGCGTCAGTTTCGCAAGCAGAAAGCCCGTAACGAAAAGGAAAAGCAGGCGGAACAGAACCGCCTGTCCTTCGGCCGCACCAAGGCTGAAAAAGACCTCACCTCCGCCCTTAACGAGAAAGCCGAAAAGCGCCTTGACCAGGGCCGGCTCGAAAAGGACGATGGCGGGACCGACAGGGACTGACGTATCAGGGCTGCCGCAACCGGCGCACCACAGTATAGAAACCAACCGCAAGACAGAGGCCTGCCGGCGAAACATGATTCAGATTTCCAGCCGGAGGCCGATCTGATGATCCGCAAGCATTCAGCAACATTGCACGGCCACCGCACCAGCATTTCACTTGAAGACGCCTTCTGGGAAGAGCTGAAGACGATTGCCGAAAAGCGCAAGATCAGCTTCGCCGCCCTGCTGGCGGAAATAGATGACAACAGGCCCGCCGACAGCAATCTGTCCTCGTCCCTGCGCGTCTATGTGCTGAACTGGCTCAAGACCCGGTAAACGTTTCCGGCCGGCCGGCGATACGGGCTCGCCGCTTCCGCTCTTTCTCCGGGCAACTACAAATATTCCTGCCAAAAACTCGTAACGCCGTGAAAGCATTCATTAAACATTCGCGGCCTAATTTGTGCTGCAAGGCATTCCCGTATTGCGTAGCCTTGTTTTCGATCTTTATTCCATACCTTTCCAATCCACACATCCGCCACGAGGCGACCCATGGTTTCTGCCGTTTCCGGAACAAGCATCGCTGTTTCCGTTCTCTCTTCCTCATCCACCCCCTCTTCAAGCGTTTCCGAACTGAAAGCCCAGATTGCGGAAAAGCAGTCGGAACTGGCCCAGACCACCGAAGCGAAAGCACAGGAGGAGCTGAAGAGCGCCATCGCATCGCTCAAGGCGCAGCTTGAAGCCCTCGAAAACAGCGCCGATAAGTCCACATCTTCGACCGGCAGTGCGGATAAGCCCAGCCTGTCCGGCGAGAGCAGCAGGATCGGCACGAAGAACTTCGACGCCAGCACGCCCTTTGGCGAACGCGAAAGCTGGATCTAGCCGGCTGCCGGCCAGGTCAGAGGCGGCAGAAAAGGCAGGCCGAGGACCGCATCAGGTTCGTCCCCAGACAATATCGCGAATCTTGGTCGGACAATCGTCTCCGGGTTGGACTGAGGATTCGCAACTGGCGCGGCAATGGCACGCATTCCCGGTGCGAACCGGAAGATGATGCCGCTTCAGGGATATATCCAGATAGAGCAATCTGGAGAGTGGTCCGCCTCAAAGCATGTCCGGTAAAAGTGCGTGGCGGTTCTACGTCCGGAAAATGCGGGAAAACAAAAGGCTCGAGCACCTCCGGCGATTTCGTTTGGACCGGTGTGCTCCAGCTTTTCAAACGGCCTATCGATTGGCCGGCGCGTTTTCCGGCGCCAGCTCCCGGATCGCATTTTCGGTCGGCGGCACCACCAGCATCGGTGCCGATTGCGGCTCCGGCACGGGTTGCTGTTGCTGCTGCTGTTGTTGTTGTTGCTGCTGCAACCGCTCCTGCTGTTCCTTCTCCTGACGAAGACGCTCTTCAGCCGCAGCCTTCTGGCGGGCTTCCTCTTCCGCCTTGGCCTTGGCTTCCGCCTCCACCCGTTGCTTTTCAGCCTGCCGCTCGGCCGCCTGAGAACGGTAGAGCGCCACTTCGCGGCGCAGGCGCTGCTTTTCAAGAACGCTGGCCTGCATGGCCTCCACCCGACGGCGCTCCTTTTCGAAAGCCCGCAGCGACAGGTAATTGCTGAGCGCCGAAACATCAGTCGTCAATGCCGGCGCGGCCAGCGGGCCGTTATAGTTGAGACGCAGCGACGGTTCGGCCCCGGCAACGGCTTCCGTACCCGGATTGAAGAGAAGATCGAGATCGCCGTTCACGGTCGATGCGGCAAGGTCGATGGTCGCATCGCCGGCAAGCGTCACCGGATCGATACCCGCACGCAGATTCTGGAAATGAAGCGCACCGCCATTCAGCGAGAACGGCAGGCCCACATCGCCAAGCCCGATTTCACCCTGCCACAGGCTCTGATCCACCAGCGGCCGAACCTTGGGCGCGTCGATCGGCTGCTGCAAACCATCGGCCGCCTGCAGGATCGGCGGCAGGGCACCGGGATTGAGCCCCTTCAGCACGAGCCCGCCGGCACGGATTTCACCTGAGCCGCCGGCAGATTTCAGAATCTCGCCAACGCTCTTGCCGGTCGATTCGGCTGTCAGGTCGATCGCCACCCGGCCGGTCGCAACCGGCCCATTGGCATTCGCCCACAGGATCGGCTCCGGATTGGCATCGGCCACCGCGATCTTGGTGCGGAAAATTCCCGCCCCTTCGCCCGTGGACATGGCCAGCCGGCCGGTCAGTTTACCGCCCATGAAGCCGCCCGTGACATCGTCCAGCGCAAGACTGCCCGAATCATGCGTGACCTTGGCCGCAAGACCCGTGATCGTGCCGAAAGGCCCGGCTTCGAAATTCTCCGCCTTCAGCGATAGCGCGGCCTTGAGCTGCGGGAAAGCAGCCATGGCCAGCGGCTTGGCATTGAGCGCGCCGGTTTCCGGATCGATCACCGGGCCGTAGATCGCATCGCCCAGCCAGGCGAGATCGACGGTCCTGAGCGCAAGATCGCCACTGACAGGATAAGGCGCGGCGCGCTGAATGACGAGATTGCCCGAGAACGGATTGCCACCGGCCTGCCCGCCAACGGAGGAAAAAGCGATCTTCTGCCCATCGACGGCCATTTTCGCATTGGCCTTCACGGCCATGCCGCCGCCGAGCTGCGGCAGCCCCACCGCATTCATGATGAGATATGGCTCTATATCAGCGCTTTCGAGCGCCACATCGGCACTGCCTTCACCGAAACTGGCGGCCGCAACGGCAAAGGAGCCGTTCATCGAAAAATGCGTGCGCTCCGTCGAAAAACGTATGTCGGTCTGGGCGGGCGAACCGAGCGTGCCATTGAGCTTGACGGAGAGAAGCCCCTCGCCATCCGCATCGAAGGGCAGCGGGTCAAGCCCCGCCTGTCCGAACAGGATCGCCGTCGACTGGTTTTTCAGGACCGCTTCCAGCGACATCGCGGTATCATCGGTGATCGACAGGAAATCCGGCATCTTGGCAACGGCCGACAGACGGCTGCCATTGACGGTACCGGAGACGGCCACATTGGCCCCGCCATTTTCGCTGTTGACGGAAACATCCACGGCAAGGTCGGAATTGGCATACCAGGGTGCGCTCGCCGCCAGACGCCCGAGGAACGGGTGATCAGGCAATTTCTGCTGCAGCATGGTGAAGAACGGCTGCATATCCGCCGCATGCAGGTTCACCGTACCCTTGCCCGCATATTTGAGCAGCGAGCCCTGCAGCTCTCCCCTGGCCCGCACCTCGGCACCGGCAATATCGCCCGCCGTCATGTTTTCGAGCGTCAGGATGCCGCCTGCCATGCTGAAGGCGGTCTCCACATGATTGGCGGTCACGCCGGCCATGTTGAAACGGTCGGCCTTGAACTTGGCATTGATTCGATGATCGAGAACCGAGCTTCCCACCTGATCGCCAAGCGCCAGGCTGCCGAGCGCCTTCAGGGCGTCGAGGTCGATTTCGTTGCCGGCGAGATCGATGGAGAGATTGGAGGTCTTGCCGTCGGAGCGCCGTTCCAGCTCGCCCTTCAGCGATGCCTCGCCTATGGCAAGCTCGAGATTGTCGAAACGCTGGTTGAGCGTCGTCAATGAGACATCGGCGGAAAAACCGGCGGCGTTGAGCTGCCGGATTGCCGGATCGACGGAACCGGAAAGCCAGTTGGCCAGCCCCGAGGGCTGGTTGGAGGCCACAAGCAAATTACCGTTGAAGGCCGGGCCGCCAAGCAGTGTCAGCGATCCCTTGGCTTCCAGCTGCGTCCTGCCCGGCAGGGTCGCAACCGCATTCACCACCTGCCAGCCGCTGCCTTCCGGGCGCACATCCAGCCTGATGTCGCGAATGGTCGTATCGTCGGAAACAAGGGCCGGAAGGCTGATGCTGGCCTTGCCCGGCACCGGCGGCACCGGAATGCGGGCGACCATGGCCGCAAAGGCCTCGATGCGCTGACGCACCGAAACGGTGGGCTGGCGCGAGGTCTTTCCCGTCTGCACGACGGGTGGCGCGAAGCGGGCGACATCGATCTGCTGGCCATCCGCCGTCAGCAGGAACTCCGGCTTCGCACCGGTATCGAGCGTCGCTTCCCCGGTCACGACATAGGGATTTTCGCTGCCGCCGAGTTCCATGCGGTAGCTCGATATACGCACGCTCTCATTGGTCAGTTCGAAACTGCCGCGGGTGCGCGGCGAGGAAAATAGCGACGGTCCGGCCTGTTTCTGCTTTTCATCTTCACGGAAGATGAAGGAGAACGAGCCGCTATAGGCTGGCTTTCCCGCCGCCGCGGCGATCGCACCGTCCAGATCGACCTCGACCGGATGCTCGTCCGGCACCAGCCGCACCCTGAGCCCCATGCGGCCGGCGGCATAATCGGGCTCGCTGCTGGAGAGGGAGAAGGAACCCGGATGCCCGTCGACGGCAGCACGCCCTTCCGCCTTCCACGGGCCGGCCAGCGAATTGGCGGACATGTCGGCGCTGAGACCGGTCACGACACGGTTGCGGCCGGATTGCTCATCGATGAATTCGATCTGCCCGCCTTCGATCTGCACGCTTTCCAGCACCACGGTGCGGGCGGGAATTTCCGCCCGGCTGCCACGCATCCAGTCCAGCGTGCCGTCTTTCAAGAGCCTGATCTTGGCCTTGGGTTCCTCGATACGCATGTCGAAGATGCGCGCCTCGCCGGAGAGGAACGGCGCAAGCTCGGCATCCATGGAAAAACGGGCGACCTGGATGAGCGGCGAGCCGTCCGCATCCGTTCCCGCACGCACATCATGCAGGGTTACCGAAGGGAAAGGCAGGATTCGGGCTTCGACCCGGCCATGCACCACCACCTTCTTACCGAGAATACGGCTTGCCTGATCCTCGAAATCGCGGCGGAAATCCGTCCAGTCGACGAAATAGGGAATGAGCAGCGCCGAAAACAGCACCAAGGCCAGCAGTCCGCCCAGAAAAACCAGAATACGCCCGAGCACTGACCTGCATCTCCCTTCGCGAACGCTGCAAACCTATTCTTTTCTGCCTTAACGGCAAGCAGCCTTTTGTACCAATCAAATGTGAGAATGATCAGACAAGACGGAACAACTTGCCCGGATTGAAGATATTATCCGGGTCGAGCGACGTTTTGATGGCGCGCATGAGATCCAGCGCATTTCCCGCCTCTTCGGCGAGAAAACTCATCTTGCCCTGGCCAATGCCGTGTTCGCCGGTGCAGGTGCCGTCCATGGCAATCGCCCGGCGGTTGAGGCGGGCGACGAAGGCTTCCGTTTTCGCCACGCTTTCCACATCCTTGCCATCGAACAGAATGAGGACGTGGAAATTCCCGTCGCCCGCATGGCCGACGATTGGCGCCAGAAAGCCGTTTTCCTCGATGTCCCGCTGTGTTTCCACCACGCAATCCGCCAGCCGCGAAATCGGCACGCAGACATCGGTGGAAAGCCCGTCGAGATGGGGCGCAAGCGCCCGCGAGGCCCAATAGGCATCGTGCCGCGCCTTCCACAGCTTGTTGCGCTCGGCCGCATCGCTCGTCCAGCGGAAGTCGACGCCGCCGCATTCGTCCGCGATTTCGGCGAACTGCTGCGATTGCAGCGCCGCCGTCTCCTCCGTGCCGTGAAACTCCACGAACAGCGTCGGCTTTTCCGCGTAGTTCAGGCCGGAATAGGCGTTACAGGCCCGCACCTGCACCTCGTCAAGCAATTCGATACGGGCAACCGGAACGCCCATCTGGATCGTCATGATGACCGCATCGCAGGCTGCCTTGATGCTGTCGAAGGTGCAGACCCCGCCGGCGATCTTTTCCGGTATGCCCTGCAGCCGCAGCGTCACCGAGGTGATGACGCCGAGCGTCCCCTCCGCACCCACAAAAAGCCGCGTCAGGTCGTAACCTGCCGAAGACTTGCGGGCGCGCCGCGCGGTGCGGATTTCCTCACCATTGGCGACGACGGCGGTGACGGCCAGCACATTGTCCTTCATCGTGCCGTAACGCACGGCATTGGTGCCTGACGCCCGCGTCGAGGCCATGCCGCCGATCGAGGCATTGGCACCCGGATCGATCGGGAAAAACAGGCCGGTATCGCGCAGATAGACATTGAGGTCCTCGCGCGTCACGCCCGGCTCCACCGTCACGTCAAGATCTTCGGCATTCACCTCAATGATGCGATTCATCCGGCTGAAATCGATGCAGATTCCACCATTGGGCGCATTCACCTGCCCTTCGAGCGAAGACCCCGTTCCGAACGGAATGACCGGCACCTTGTACTGCGCGCAAGCCTTCACCACGGCCTTCACATCATCGGCGTTTTCGGCAAAGACAACACCGTCAGGCGCCTGCAGGGTCAGATAGGTGGTGGTGTGGCCGTGCTGCTCGCGAAACGCCTGCCCGGTCTGGAGCCTGTCGCCCAGCTGCTGCTTCAGCACTGCGAGCGCAGACGCGATACCCTCTTCGTTCCGCTTGCCCGCCACCACATCTTTCAGCGCCATCATCCATCTCCACCGCAACATCCGCCCGTAACGGATTCGATCCGTTACGAAATTCCGTCAGGTGGTATGGGATAAGGTTAACGCTTTGTCCAGCATCGCGATTGCACCGGATGCGGTTTAGCAAAAACCCCGTCCTACTCCGCCGCAAGCAGCGGCTTGTCTTCCTCCAGCGCCTTGCGACGGGCGGCAAGTTCCAGTTCGCGGTGGAGGCGGATTTCCTCATCCGCCTGCGGCTTGGCGAAGCGGGCAATCAACAGGTAGGAGACCGGGGTGATGTAAAGCGTCACCAGCGTCGCAAAACCGAGACCGCCGACGATGACCCAGCCGAGCGCGATGCGCGCTTCCGCACCCGCCCCCTGCGCCAGCACCAGCGGCACGCCGCCGAGAATGGTGGCGATCATCGTCATCATGACGGGGCGCAGACGGATGCTGGTGGCCTTTTCGATGGCTTCGCGCACGGTGGCACCCTGGTCGCGCAGATGGTTGGCGAATTCCACGATGAGAATGCCGTTCTTCGCCATCACGCCGACCAGCAACACAAGGCCGATCTGGCTATAGACGTTGAGGCTCGAGCCGGTGACCAGCAGCGCAATCACCGCGCAGGCAAGACCAAGCGGCACCGTCGACATGATGATGACCGAACTCAGCACACTTTCGAACTGCGCGGCGAGCACGAGGAAGATGATGGCGATGGCGAAACCGAAGGTCAGCAACATGCCACTCGAGTTTTCCTCCAGCGTCGCCGCTTCGCCGAGCGGCAGCAGGCGCGCGCCGGGCGGCAGCACGGATTGCGAAAGCTCATTCACCTTCTGCAGCGCCTCACCGAGCGAAACGCCATCCTTGAGGTTGGCGGTAAAGCCGACGGAGGGAAGCTGCTGTTCGCGGTTCAACTGCGGCGCAACCGCATTTTCCTTGAGCGTGGCGATAACCGACATCGGCACGATCTTGCCGTCGCCCGTTTTCAGGAAGACGTTTTCAAGATCGGTCGGATCGTTGATCGGCCGGGTGGAGGAGAGAAGCCGCACCGGGATCGCATCGCCATCCACGAAGACATCGACGATCGAGCGTCCTTCCAGCAGCGACTGCATGGCACGGGATAGACCGGTGATGTCGATGCCGAGATCCGACGCACGCTCACGGTCGATGGAAACGGAAAGTTGCGCCTGGTTGGGCTCGTTGTCAAAACGCGGCGTGTCGAACAGGCCGCTTTCCTCCATGGAAAGCAGCAGTTTCTGTGTCGCCGCCGTCAGTGCCGCATAATTGCTGCCGACCATCGCCATTTGCAACCCGTTGCCGGCGCCGCGAATTCTGAGGCTGTTCGGCTGCATCGCATTGCCGCGCAGCGCCGGAACTTTGTTGGCGGCGGAGGTGACATCGGCGGCGATTTGGTTCTGCGTCCGCTCGCGATCGGCCCAGGGCGCCAGCGTCAACACCATGAAGCCGGTATTGGACGAACCGTTCATGCCGGTGATGGAATAGATATTGCGGATTTCACCACTGTCGCGCAGCGGCTGCAGGTTTTCCTCGATCCGCTGCAGCTGGTCGCGGGTATATTCGAGGCTGACGCCCTGTGGCGCGGTGACCCGCATCATGATCGAGGCGCGGTCTTCGCGCGGTGTCAGTTCGTTCTGGATCATGCCGAAGGCGATCCATGACAGGCCTGAGAAGATCAGCGCGACAACGATGACGATCAGCGGATTGTTAAGGCAGGCGGAAAGCGTCGTTTTGTAAGTGGAGGCAAAGACATTGCCGAACCAGGCGAGCGGTCCCGTCGGCTCCTTCAGCCCCTCCTTCAGCATGCGGGAAGCCAGCATCGGGCAGAGCGTCAGCGCCACGATCGATGACAAGCCCACGGCAAAGGCCAGGACGAAACCGAATTCGCGGAACAGGCCGCCAAGCTGGCCGGGCAGGAAGGAAAGCGGAATGAACACGGCGGCGAGCGTCGCCGTCGTCGCGATGACCGCGAAGAAGACCTCCTGCGTGCCGAGAACGGCGGCGGCCCGCGGCCCCATGCCTTCCGCCCGGCGGCGCACGATGTTTTCCAGCACGACGATGGCGTCATCGACCACGAGGCCCGTCGCCAGCACGATGGCAAGCAGGGTCAGGATATTGACCGAGAAGCCGACCATATAGATGGCGACGATAGTGCCGATCAGCGCGACAGGCATGGTGATTGCCGGAATGAGGGTCGCACGCCAGTCGCGCAGGAAGAGATAGAGCACGACAACGACGATGATCGCCGAGAGACCGAGCGCCAGTTCCACCTCGTGCAGCGCGCCTTCGATGAAGACGGCATCATCGCTGGTGACGACGATACGCGTACCCTCAGGCAGATTGGCCGACATGGCGGCGACGGCGGCTTTTACGCCGGTTGAAATATTGAGCGTGTTCGACTGCGCCTGACGGATGACGCCGAGACCGACCCCCTGCACGCCGTTGGAGCGCAGCGAGGTGGATTCATCATCCGCACCCAGCATGACGGTTGCCACGTCCCTGAGACGGATATTGTTCTTGATCAGGAGATTGGAGAAATCCTCAGGCTTCGTCAGGCTGGCCGTGGCGCGCACGACGATGTCCTGCGTCGTGCTTTTCAGCGACCCCGCCGGCACGTCGAGGGCCGCGCTGGCAAGCGCGTTCGAAACATCGGTCACCGTCAAACCGCGGCTGGCGAGCGCCGCCTGATTGAGATCGACCCGGAAAACCTTTTCCTGATCGCCGTAGAGCTCCACATCGGCCACGCCATCGACGGCGGCCAGGCGATCGATGATCTCGTCATCCACCAGCTTGGTCAGGTCTTCCATGCTGAGCGTGGTCGAGGTGACGGCAAGGCGCATGATCGGCTGGCTGTCGGAATCCGCCTTGATGATCTGCGGTTCGTCGGCATCATCAGGCAGCTGATTGGTGACGCGGCCGATGGCGTCGCGCACGTCGTTGGCTGCGACGGCCAGATCGACATTGTCGCCGAATTCCAGCGTCACGCGGCTGGTGCCGAATTGCGAGTTGGACGAGATGGACTTGACGCCGCTGACACGCGCCACCGCACCTTCGATGGTCTGCGTCACCTCCTGATCGATGGTTTCCGGTGCCGCCCCCTCATAGGTGGTCCTGACGCTGATCGTCGGCCGGTCGACATCGGGCAGTTCGCGCACTTCGACGCCAACCAGCGCGGCAAGGCCGGCAACGACCAGCAGCGTGTTGAGAACCGCCGCCAGAATCGGCCGGCGCACGAACAATGCGGTAAAGGCGAGCTTGGAATCCTGACCGGAAGGCGGATGCGTCGTCATTGGCTGGCGACCTCTTCAGGCTTCGGCTGGTTCCCGACGCGGACCGCGCCGCCTTCTCTCACGCGCTGCAGGCC
Organism: Rhizobium rhizogenes; assembly: GCF_002005205.3. The sequence continues at coordinate 1,753,664 of NZ_CP019701.2, forward strand.
CTCGATCACGACAGGCTCGCCTTCCGCCAGCTCGGCCTTGACGAGAACGGCATCGGGATTGCGCTGCACGATCTGCACCCGCACTTTGTTCGACTTATTATCGGTGACGCGCCAGACATAGGAGCCTTCCGCGTCCCATTGCACGGCAAGCGGATCGACCGAAGCATAAATCTCCCCGGCAAAGCGCATGGTGACGCCAAACGACATGCCGGCCCTGAGTTCATCCTTCTCATTGCCGAATTTCGCCCGGATGCGGATGGTGCGGCTCGCCTCATCGACGCGGTTGTCAACCGCCTCGACTTCGCCCTTGAAGGTCTCGCCGGGCCGGGAAATCGACGTCGCCTCCACCGGCATGCCGACCTTGATCGCGGTCACGAAGCGCTCGGGGGCCCAGAAATTGACGAGAATTTCGGAGCGATCGTCAATACTGACAATGGTCGACTGCGTGGTAACGTTGTCGCCGATATTGGCGGCGACGATACCGGCCACGCCTTCGATGGGCGCGACGATGTCGCGACGCTTGAGATTAAGCTCGGCGGTGCTCAGCGCAAGCTTGGCGGCCTCTTCGGCAATCTGCGCATCCAGCACATCAAGGCGGGAAACGGATTTGAGGTTCTTGTAGGAATTCGATTTTTCGACGGCGCTGCGCAGCGTCACCTGCGCCTTGTCCCGCTCGATCACCTGCTCCTCATCATCAAGCCGCGCGAGCACCTGCCCCTTCACGACGCGTGCACCGGAGGAGGTGCGGATTTCCGAAAGCGTGCCGGAGGTCTGCGGCATGACGACAACCGACTGGATCGCCTCGCCGTTGCCGATAGCGTTCAGCCGGTCATTGACCATGCCTTTTTTAACCGGAGCCGTCACCACCAGAGTGGCATTGCCGTTGCGGCGAGCGCCGCCGGCATTCTGGCCCGATGGCGCGCCTGAGGTTCCGGCACCGGATGCCGCCACCTCGATCGCACCTGCCGGCATTTTGCCGAGCCCGATGGCGGCGAGCACATTGCGGGCTTCGGGCGAATAAAAGCCCCAGAGACAGAGCCCGGCTCCCACCACGGCAAGACTGACACCCACCTGTTTCCAGACCCGCATGTATTTCTCCGGTTGATCCGCGCAGCACGATACATTCCCGAAAACGACACGTTCCGGGACAGGTGCAGTATTCCTGCTTGGCGGGGGCAAGGCAACGCACAAATCCGTTCCTTACGTAATTGTAATTTGGGCGCAATTGCCGCGCCAGGCAGCCGGCCGGCAATCCTTCCGCGCAATCCTGTCGCAAATATCTTCCGTTGGGATAATCTGCCCCACGGAGAAACACGACTGGAGGAACCATGAGCACCGTGACGAAAGCCGAGAATCCTGAAGCCGACCCGCGCGTCAAGGCGGTGTTCGATGATATCCGCGCCACCCGCAAATCGGATTTCATCAACAATATGTGGCTCTACCTCGCCTTCGATGCCGATCTGCTTGAAAAGACCTGGGGTGAAGTCAAGGCGGTGATGGCGACACCCTCGGCGCTCGATCCCGTGGTGAAGGAAATGCTCTATATCGCCGTTTCCGTCACCAATGGCTGCTCCTATTGCGCCCATTCCCACACGGCCGCCGCCAAAGCCAAGGGCATGACGAAAGAGCAGCATGCCGATTTGCTACGCGTCATCGCGCTTGCCGCAAAAACCAACCAACTTGCTGTGGCTCTGCAAGTGCCCGTTGACGCCGCTTTCGACGCTGACAGGCAGACGTGATACAAAAAATGCCTTGGAATAGGCGTTTTGACTGACGATACCGGAATAAAAGCAGAACACGGTTCTGGCCTTTATATCCCGAATCACTACATTGGGCCGCATGAGCAACAGTTTTGACGATATGCCGTTCTTCGATGAGGAACCCGTGGCGCCGCGCAGGGCGACGAACAATGCCGGTGCGGAAAGCGGCGGCGGGCTTGGCATTGCCGCCCGCGCCATGGCGGCGCGCGACCAGACGCGTGCCGCGCCTGATTATCTTTCCGGCCTCAACCCGGAACAGCGCGATGCCGTTGAAACGCTGGACGGACCCGTTCTCGTTCTCGCCGGCGCCGGCACCGGCAAGACCCGCGTTCTGACGACCCGCATCGCCCATATTCTGGCGACCGGCCGCGCCTATCCCAGCCAAATCCTTGCCGTGACCTTCACCAACAAGGCCGCCCGCGAGATGAAGGAACGTATCGGCGTTCTGGTCGGCGGCGCTGTCGAGGGCATGCCCTGGCTCGGAACCTTCCACTCCATCGGCGTCAAGCTATTGCGCCGCCATGCCGAACTCGTCGGCCTTAAATCGGATTTCACCATTCTCGATACCGACGACGTGGTGCGGCTGATCAAGCAGCTCATCCAGGCCGAAGGTCTTGATGACAAGCGCTGGCCGGCCAAACAGTTCGCCGGCATGATAGACGGCTGGAAGAACAAGGGCCTGACGCCGCCGGATATTCCGGAGGGCGACAGCCGCGCCTTCGCCAACGGCAAGGGCCGCGAGCTTTACACCGCCTATCAGAACCGGCTGAAAACGCTGAACGCCTGCGACTTCGGCGACCTTCTGATGCACCCGATCAGCATCTTCCGCCGCCACACCGATATTCTGAAAGAGTATCACCAGAAGTTCCGCTACATTCTGGTGGACGAATATCAGGACACCAACACGGCGCAATATATGTGGCTCAGGCTGCTGGCCCAGCGCGCCAAGGGCGAACCGCAGAACGTCTGCTGCGTCGGCGACGACGACCAGTCGATCTATGGCTGGCGCGGCGCGGAAGTGGACAATATCCTCCGCTTCGACAAGGATTTTCCGGGCGCCAAGGTCATCAAGCTCGAGCGAAACTACCGTTCCACCGAACATATTCTCGGCGCCGCCGGCCATCTGATCGCCCATAATGAGGGACGCCTCGGCAAAACGCTGTTTACCGAACGCAGCAGCCCTGACGATGAAAAGGTCGTGGTGCATGCCGCCTGGGATTCCGAGGAGGAAGCCCGCGCGGTCGGCGAGGAAATCGAACAGCTTCAGCGCAAGAACCATAATCTGAACGACATGGCCATTCTCGTTCGCGCCTCCTTCCAGATGCGCGAGTTCGAAGACCGCTTCGTCACGCTCGGCCTCAATTACCGCGTCATTGGCGGCCCGCGCTTTTATGAGCGCCTCGAAATCCGCGACGCCATGGCCTATTTCCGCCTTGTCTGCCAGCCGGCAGACGATCTTGCCTTCGAGCGGATCGTCAACACACCGAAGCGCGGCCTTGGCGATACGACGATCCGCAATCTGCACGATTACGCCCGCGCCCGCGATATTCCGATGCTGGCCGCAGCCGCCGACATCATCGAGACCGACGAGCTGAAACCGAAGGCGCGCAAGGCGCTGTTCGACGTGGTGCAGGATTTCCGCCGCTGGCAGGGCCTCCTGGAAAACACCGAACACACCACGCTTGCCGAGCAGATTCTCGACGAAAGCGGCTATACCGCCATGTGGCAGGCCGACAAGACGGCAGAAGCGCCCGGACGACTGGAAAACCTGAAGGAACTCATCCGCTCGATGGAAGCCTTCGAGAGCATGCGCGGCTTCCTTGAGCACGTCGCCCTCGTCATGGATGCCGAGCAGAACGAAAATCTCGATGCCGTCTCCATCATGACGCTGCATTCCGCCAAGGGTCTGGAATTCGACACCGTATTCCTGCCGGGCTGGGAAGAAGGCCTGTTCCCGCACCAGCGGGCGCTGGATGAGGGCGGCCGCGCCGGTCTGGAGGAAGAGCGCCGCCTTGCCTATGTCGGCATCACCCGCGCCAAGAAGCTCTGCCATATCTGGTTCGTGTCGAACCGGCGCATTCACGGGCTGTGGCAATCCACCCTGCCCTCCCGTTTCCTTGATGAACTGCCACCCGCCCATGTGGATGTGGCGGCGTCCGACAGCAGTTACGGCGGTTATGGCGGCCGCGGCGGCTACGGCCAGTCCCGATTCGACAAGGCCGATCCCTTCGCCAACAACTACTCCACTCCCGGCTGGAAGCGCGCGCAGCAGAACCGCAGCGACGCCACCCGCGACAATTGGGGCACCCGCTCCGGCCATGCGGTCGAACGGATCGGTTATGGCGAAAGCGGCCCGCGCACCCGCACCATCGACGGCGAGCTGGTGGCGAAATCCGTGGCCGACACGCCATCGAAATACTTTGTCGGCGACCGCGTCTTCCACCTCAAATTCGGCAACGGCAATATTTCCGCCATCGAGGGCAACAAGCTGACCATCGACTTCGATCGCGCCGGGCAGAAACGGGTGCTGGACGGATTTGTGGAAAAGGTTTGATTCGCACGATTAAGACAGGTTCAAGACAGCTTTTTCCATAGCCCGCCTCAAGCCGTTGCAATAAAGGAATTGCTACACGACAGCGAAAACCGGGCGAGGACCGCTTTGCATATTTTACCGAAAAGCCAGCGCAGGCTTGCCGTTTTCCTGATCAACATGGACGGTGCCACCAGGCGCCTTGAGGACATGACGACCCGGCTCGATGCCATGGGGCTGAAGGCGGAGCGGGTGGCCGGTGTCAATGGCAGGGAGCTGAAGTATCCGATCCCGGAATTCAGCGAGATTTCCTACATGCTCATGCATGGCCGCCGTACCTCGCCGCCGGAAATCGGCTGTTATCTCAGCCATGTCGCCTGCGCCAATAAGTTCATGGACAGCGATGCCGATATCGCGCTCATCCTCGAAGACGACGTCGTCTTTGACCATGATTTTCTCGATGCGCTCGACGAGGCGGTGCTGAACGGCGATGACTGGGATCTGCTGCGGCTGACCACGGTCAGCAATGGCCGGAAGTTTCCGTTTCGTCCGCTCGCCGGCGGCCGTTCGCTCGCCATCGCACTGACCCGCGAAAAAGGATCTGGGGCCTATCTCGTCAATCGCCGCGCCGGACGGTGGATCTCGAAACTCATTCCCATGCGGCTCGCCTACGATATCGCTTTTGATCTGGAATATCTCGCGGGCCTGAAGGGAGCCTTCATCTACCCTCTCTGCGCGACGCAGGATGCGGACGGTGAAAGCCAGATCCAGAACAACCTGCGCATTTATCGCCTGCCGCGCTGGCGTTATTTCACGGTACTGCCCTACCGCGCCTATCTGGAAACGAGCCGTTTTCTCCTGCGCGGCCTCCGCTTTGCGGTGGCGAAAGCACGGGTGGCAATGGAAGGCGGCAAGCGAAAAGCTGCCGCTGCCGGACATTGAGCGACGGGCTCAGATCTCTCCGGGCGTGAAGCCGATGAGATAGACCGCAGCCACCACGGCTGCGGGAATGAAAATCGAAATGACAAAAATCGTCATCCGGTTCAATGGCTTGCGCGTCGTTTTCTTCATGCTGGAACAATGCGCGGCTGGGTCGCTGGTTCCGTAGCGCACAGGATAATGTCGCCCAAGGCAAAGAAGAGGCGCAATTCGATTCCGCTTCAGGCACATATCAGCTAAAGCTCAGGTTCCTCTTCAGCTTTCCCGGCCCGCCATGACAGATACGACGCATCCCCGCCTCAACCCGCTGCATCTTGCCGCCGCCTTCGCCAGCGGCTGCCTCCTGACGCTGATGGTCCATTTCAACGGCCAGCTTGCCCATTATGGCAGCGCGCTGTTTTCCTCATGGACGGCGCACGGAACCGGCACGGTGGCGGCGCTGATCTATCTCGCCATCATGCGCCCGAAGACAGACCCTGCGGCACCGGCAAAACCGAAAGCGCCGCTCTGGGCCTATTGCGGCGGGGTCGTGGGTGCGGCCATCGTCATTCTCACCTCCACCGCCGTCAATTCGCCGCTGGCGCTTTCCGGCACCATTGCACTCGGTCTTGGCGGACAGGTGATCTTCAGCCTGCTGGCCGATCTTTTCGGCCTCTTCGGCCTGCCCAAAAGACGACCGGACATGCGGGACATGGCGGCGGTGGCACTGATCCTTTGCGGCAGCGCGCTTATTATTCTCGTCGGGAGAACGGCATGATTATCTGGATCGCCATGGCCTTTACGGGTGGCGTGTTCGTGGCGCTGAGCCGGCAGATCAACGGCCGTCTCAGCCTGTCGAACTCGCCGCTCATAGCCTCCTTCTGGAACCATATTGTCGGTTTTGGCGTGCTGACCGTCATCGGGCTCATCGTCGGCGGCCTCATTCCGCCGGGAGCGGCCGATGCCCCCTGGCTTGCCTTCATCGGCGGCCCGATCGGTGTCGTCTTCATCGCTTCGGGAAGCTGGCTCATCCCGCGCATCGGCGCGGTCAACACCGCCCTTCTGGTCATCAGCGGCCAGATGGTATCAGGCGTCGTGCTCGATCTTTTCAGCGATCATCCGCCGAAAATCTGGGCAAGCGCGCTCGGCATTCTTCTCATCCTTGCCGGCATGGTACTGACACAGCGGCGCGGCCGCTGACAAAACGCGGGCAGCCTCAGGAATCGCTGCCGCGCGAGAACATGCTGAACAGCGTCTTGCCACCGCTTTTGCTGCCGCCGCTGGCAAGCGTGGGACGAATGCCGTTGAGCTTGGGCACCACCACCATGCGTTTGACTTCGCCGCGCTTGAAGGCCGCGAGGAAGCGGGAATAGTCTCGGAACACGACACAGCCATTCGATTCGCCGCGTTTCGCCAGCATGTAGGTATGGGCCAGAAGGCCGTCGCGGCCATGTGGGTTGACGCCGTTTTCCGGTGTCAGGCGAATGGCCTCGACGCCATGGAAACGGGCCTCGCGCATCGTCAGCTTATAGCTGGAAGGCGGTGTCGAGCCACGCATCTTCACATGAACGTAATCCGGGTTGTCGCGCATCTTGCCGATGCCGGAATGCGCCTCCAGCTTCTCGCCGTTTGGCATGTGCACCACGCCGGAGGAAATATCGTAGATCGCCGTGCCGTTGCCGCGGTCCGGCCACGGAACCGCATCCATCTTGCTCGGCTCACGCATCGGATTGTCCGGCTTCGCAAAGGCGAGCATGGCACCGGTGCTCTGCTTCGGCGCCTGCGGGGCCCGCAGCGGAACCGGCACATCGAAATCCGGGGCGGAAGCGACAGCGGGGACGCGTTCCTCCGCCCTGGAAGATGCGGCGGGACGCGGTGATGGCTCCACCGTCTCAGCCGCAGCAACCTCGGGGCGGAAGCTCGGCAGCGGCACATCGTCGGGGAGCAGGCTGTTGGCCTCCTCCTCGATCTGCGGCCGCGCCAGCGCCACTTCAAATGCCGGATGTTGCGAGGCGGGGCTCCGATAGGCGACCTCGGAGGTGCGTCCGAGCGCCGAATCGACGATTGCCGAAGGCCGCAGCGCCGCAAGTTCCCTGACCGTCGCCTGCCCCTTTGCATTCACCGCCGCGCCAAAACGCTCGCCGAATTCCTTCGCGCCGATTTCGGGCATGATGCCGGCAAGACGAACCGCCTTCTGCTGGCCATGGCTGTGGTCGCTCAGGCGCGAGAATTTGCGGACGTGAATATCCCGCCCAGCCGCAGGGGCGGCAGCCGTGGCGGAATCGAGCCTTGCCACCAGCGTCTTTTCAAATTGTCCGACACCGTGGGAGGCGGCCGCCATGCTGTGCAGCGAAGCAAAGGCAGCAAAGGCGAACAGCCCGGCGAAAGCGCCGCCACCAAGAAGCGCGGACATTCGGCCAAGCGAAAATGATTTGTCTCTCTTGACGGAAGACGGGCCGGCAAGACCGGCGCCATTATAGGCCGCAGCAGAAAACGCCATGATACTCGTTACTCGAACCGTTCACGCACACCCGGCCGATGCCGGTGGGATTTTGGGGCATCCGAAGAGCGGGTAAACACCACGCCGGTTTCGGAACTGACTGGTTCGAAGCATGACGAATTATGGTAACCAAAGTGTTTACGAGTCCCTGCAAAAATATTTCGTTAAGGTCTGCGCATTGTAGGGCGAAGGCAAAACAATGACTTACACGGGCATAGCGTGCATCTGCACCACATCGTCCCGGAAGAAGGCCCCTGCGGGGCGCCATCGGCCTTTAAAATTTCCGTCGCCGCATCGTCAGGTAAATTCCGACTTGGCCGGAAATTTGCTGCAAATGCGGCAGGACTGCGACGGGGCGAGCGCCCGTCACGGGCACTTGCACCGGCACAAAGGTTGAAAGGGCACTTGATCCGCCAGAGGTGGCTTGGCATCCTGCTGGCAAAAAGGGAGGCACATCATGAAGGCGCTGCTGCTCATCGACATTCAGAACGGCTTTTGCCCGGGCGGCAATCTGGCCGTTGCCGAAGGCGACAAGGTCGTGCCCGCCGCCAATGCCCTGATCGACAATGGCGGTTACGATCTCATCGTCGCATCGCAGGACTGGCACCCGGAAAACCACGGCAGTTTCGCCTCGCAGCACCCCGGCAGGAAACCTTTCGACATGGGCGAACTTTCCGGCAAACCGCAGATGATGTGGCCGGACCATTGCGTGCAGGGCACGCAGGATGCGGAATTCCATCCCGACCTGAAGACGGAGGCATTCGACTACATTCAGCAGAAGGGCGAAAACCCCGCCGTCGACAGCTATTCCGCCTTTCGCGACAACGACCAGTCGGCAACGACGGGCCTTGCCGATTATCTGGCCCGTCAGGGCGTGACGCAACTCGACATATGCGGCCTCGCCACCGATTATTGCGTCAGTTTTTCGGTACTCGATGCGCTCGACATGCTACCCGGCGTCAGGGTCCGTTTCATCGAGGATGCAAGCCGCGGCATCGATCCGCAGGGCATAAAGGCCGCGATTGCGGAGATGCGGGAAAAGGGCGCCGCAATCGTCAACAGCCGCGACATATTGCGCGACTGACCTCACGCTTCTGCCGGCCACAGGCGTGAGGTATGGAAAGCTCCGTCAGCGCCGCCTTGGTTTCTCCAAGACGTCGATATCACCGGCCGCGTCCTCAAGCCGTCTCAGGATTGCGGCATGTGCATCCTTGAGCCCCTGATTATAGAAAACATATCCGACCTCTTCGGCCAGAAATTCCACGAATATCTCAGCCTGCAGAAGACCAATTTCGGTTTCGGTCTCCCGGGCGAGGTAATCCCTTATCCGTGCGGCCAGCGCGGCCTTTTCCTGCTTTTCCAGCATCTGTCTTCCATGATCCGATTTCAGGCACGAAATATCGCGCGGGCGTTACCGTAACGGAAGCTTCAAGGGAATCAATCGATCCATTCATGCAATTCGTTTGCCAGCCGGCCGGGACGGCGATAGAGCGGCGGCAAGGAGTTTCCAGAGAATGTTCAATAAAGATTTTCGCGAGGGACTGCGGACCGGTTTCCCGATCGCCCTTTCCGCCGCCCCCTTTGGCGCGCTGTTCGGCGCGGTTGCAGTCGATAACGGCCTGAGCGTCACCGAAGCCACGATCATGAGCGGCACCGTCTATGCCGGCGCAAGCCAGCTTGTCGGCATCGAACTGTTTGGCCAGAAGGTCGCCCCATGGCTGATCGTTCTTTCCGTCTTCGCCGTCAATTTCCGCCATATCCTTTATTCAGCAGCCATTGCCCGAATGATCTCCGGCTGGTCGCTGATGCAGAAAGCTGCCGGCTTCTTTGTGCTGGTGGATCCGCAATTCGCCGAATCGGTCCGCAAATACGAGAACACCGGTACGGTCGGCTTTTCCTGGTATATGGGCTTTGCCGCGCCGGTCTATGTGCTGTGGCTGGCCATGACCATTCTCGGCGCCTCGCTCGGCAACCTCGTCGGCGATCCGAAGGCCATCGGCCTCGATGTGCTTTTGCCGATCTATTTCATGGGCATGGTCCTGAGCTTCCGCCAGCGGGAGAATTTCTACCCCGTGATGCTGGCAAGCGCAGCCGGCGCGACGGTCGCCTATCATTTCGTCGGCTCGCCCTGGCATGTCAGCCTCGGCGCGATTGCCGGCATTCTCGTTGCCGTCCTTTATCCGCCCAAACCCAACGGCGGGGCCAATCCTGAAAACAGGGTGGAAACGCCATGAGCGACATGCTCCATACCGACACGATGATCCTGATCGCGCTCGCCGCCATCGCCACCTATCTCACCCGCATCGGCGGTTATGTGCTGATGACGCGGATGAAATCCATCCCGCCGCGCATGGAAGCCGGCCTGAACGCCGTGCCCGTTGCGGTTCTGACCACGCTTGTCGCACCCGCCTTTTTCGAAGGCGGATACGAGGTGAAGATCGGCATGGTGGCAGCCCTTCTGGTCTGCCTGCGGTTTCCCGGCCTGACGATGCTGGCAATCGGCTGGGCCGTCGTCATCGCCATCAGGCATTTCGGGCTGCTTTAAGCGATCCTCTCCAGTGGCCTGGTCGCGGCAACAAGCCATGCTTTCACCTCTTCATCGGTGATCAACGGAGAGAGCTTTTCCAGAACGTCGGCATGGTAGGCGTTCAGCCAGTCGAGTTCCTCGTCGGTCAGGAGCGACACGACGACAAGCTTGTTGTCGATGGGGCACCAGGTCAGCGTCTCGAAGGAGAACATTGGCTGGTCGCCGCCGGCCACCTCCTGCGCATCACGCACATAGATCAGGTTCTCGATACGGATGCCGAAAGCACCGGGACGGTAGTAACCCGGCTCGTTCGACAGGATCATGCCCGGCAGCAGCTCCTGCGTCGAAAGCCTTGCGATACGCTGCGGTCCCTCATGCACCGAAAGATAGGAACCGACACCGTGGCCGGTGCCATGGGCATAGTCGGCGCCGGCCTTCCACAGCGCGATGCGCGCCAGGGGATCGAGGTCGCAACCGCGCGTTCCCTTCGGAAACCGTGCGGTGCTGATGCCGATCACCCCCTTCAGCACCAGCGTGAAGAAACGCTTCTGCTCTTCCGGCACCGTGCCGATTGCGACGGTACGGGTGATGTCAGTAGTACCATTGACATATTGCGCGCCGGAATCGACGAGGAACATCTCGCCATCGGCAAGTGTGCGATCCGTGTCGGTGGTGACGCGGTAGTGGATGATGGCGGCATGTTCGCCAGCGCCGGAAATCGTGTCGAAAGACACATCCTTCAGCGGGTTCTGCATCGCCTGCCCCACTCTGGCCCGCGCTGCCTCCAGCGCTTTGACCGCAGCGATTTCGGTAACGCTGCCCGGCTGCTGGCGATCCAGCCAGCTCAGATATTCGACCATGGCCGCGCCATCCTGCACGTGCGCTGCGGCCGAACCGGCAAGCTCCGCCCTGTTCTTGCAGGCGCGCGGCAGGCGGACCGGATCGGCCGCTTCGACCAATGTACCGCCCGCCGCCGCGATTGCGCCCGTCAACGCCACCGGCGTCAGATCGGCATCGACCATGATCCGGCCCTTGGCGCTGGCAATCGCATGCAGGCGGTCCGCAATCTTCGATGGCGCCAGTTGCGTCGCCAGTTGCGCCAGATAGGCCTCGGCCTCGATGCCGGTCTTGCGTTTGTCGAGAAAAATATCCGCCCTGCCGTCGGCATAGATGATGGCGCGGGCAAGCGGATGCGGTGTATGCGGCACGTCATTGCCACGAATATTGAAAATCCAGGCAATGGAGGACGGATCGGCAACCAGCAGGGCATCCGCGCCCTTTGCCGAAACCGTCTCCGCCAGCAGCGCGATCTTTTCCTTCGCGAGTACCCCGGTAAAGGCTTCCGGCTGAATGACGACAGGTTCCAGCGGCTCGGACGGACGATCCTGCCACAGGGCGTCGAGCGGATTGCGTTCCAGCAGGACAACGGAGCCACCCTTGCCTGCCAGTGCCTTTTCCAGACGCTTCAGTTCCGCGCCGGTATGCAGCCACGGATCGACACCGAGCCGGAAGCCCTGCGTGGCATGTTCGGACAGCCAGACAGGCGGCGGCGCGCCCACGAGATCACCGCCGGTAAACACGGACTGATCGACCTGGGATTTGAGTTGCGTCGTATATCGGCCGTCGACAAACACCACCGTTTGCGCGCGTGTCACCAGCGCAACACCGGCAGAACCGGTGAACCCCGTCAGCCACGACAGGCGTTCGGCACATTCCGGCACATATTCTCCCTGATATTCATCGGCCCGCGGCACCAGAAAACCGTCAATGCCGAGGGCGTCGAAACCGGCGCGCAGCGCCTCGACACGGGCCTTGCCAAATTGCGGCGCGGATTTGTTTTCGAAGGTCTGGAACATGGGCGTCTTTCGGGAACTGTCATGAGAAAAGCGGTTCTGTCGCGCCGTCAAATCATTGGCGCGCATCGACAATGCCATGCAGGCAAACCCCGTTTCAAGCCATATATGACAGCCCCGGTTTCGACGATAAATTGTGCATAATTCGCAAAATAAGTAATACTGAATGCGATATGATATGCGAAAAACGCATATCTACCGTGAGATATCCTCTCTAACCAAACAAAAACACATCGCTTATATCTGGATCAACACAGCGAGAGAGACGCTCTCCTGGCAAAAAGGGATTTGAAGCAATGGCAAAATCTTTCCTCCGCACCGCCTTCGATCGTGTTGTTGAAGCACGCGAGCGTCAGGTCAGCCGCCACGTCAACGCAGCGCTTTTGAACCTTGACGACAAGTCGCTCGAAGCGCTGGGCATGAACCGCGCCGATCTGCGTCGCAAGGCAAAGTCCAGCTACGTATTCTGATCACGTCAGGCGCGGCGATCCTCCCTCCACCGCGTCTGAACAGGAATACGTCGACCCGCTTGAGCAAGCTCCTCCCATATGCTCGCGGGTTCCAGGCGGCGCGAAAGCGCCGCCTTTTCTTTTGCCTGAAAGCAATGTCGAAAGAGCGTCAGTCTTTGCGCAGATGCAGCGTCACCCAGCCGTTGCGCCAGATGGTGCGGATATGGGAAAGCCGCGCGCCATTATAAGCGGCGAGAACCTTCCAGCGCTGTGACGCAAGAATGCCCGACAGAATGACGGTGCCGCCGGGCGCCAGATGCGTGACAAGCTGCGGCGCCATCTTGATCAGCGGCCGCGCCAGAATATTGGCGATGATGAGATCGAATGGACCATGCTTGCGGAAAGCATCGGAGTGAAAACCGGGTGCGGTTTCCAGCGCCATTCCAGACACGATGCCATTCAGCCGCACATTTTCCTTGGCCACCTTGACGGCAATGGGGTCGATATCCGTCGCCAGTACGGGAATGGGGCGCATCTTGCGCACGGCAATCGCCAGCACGCCGCTGCCGGTGCCGAGATCGAGCGCGTTACGCACCGTCCGTGCCCGCAGAACATCCTCGATCATTTCAAGGCAACCCGCCGTCGTGCCGTGATGGCCGGTGCCGAAGGCCTGCCCCGCCTCGATCTCGATGGCCAGATCGTGCGGCTGCACCTTGTCGCGATCATGCGCGCCATGAACGATGAACCGCCCTGCCCTGACCGGCTTCAGCCCCTCGAGCGACTTGGCGATCCAGTCGACATCGGGAACGATCTCCTTTTCGATGACGAGACCGGGAAATGCAGGCGCAAGCAAAGCGCCGACACGCTCGCGGAACTCATCCTCCTGCTCGGCCATCAAATAGACGGAGGCTTCCCAGATGTCGCGCTTCTCATCCACCTCGGTCGTGGCGATCGCAACATCCTCCTCGCCGAAATAATCCGACATGAGATCGAGGATTTCGCCGGCCTTGATTTCGGTCGTGGTGACGTAAAGTCGGATTTCGCTCACGGCGGGCTGCTTTCTCTGGCTGAGGTTGTTGTCTTGCCTTTGCCACAAAAGCTGCGCCAGTCCAATAAGCCTGACGCAATTATGCCGGCTCTATCAGCCCTTCAGAAGATTCTGGAGCTTCTGCTCGGCAACTTCAGGGTTTTCGCCATAAGCAATGGTGCCTGAGAAACGGCCCTTGGCATCAAGCAGGATGACGGACGCGGTATGATCCATGGTGTAATCGCCATTCGGATCCTTCTCATCCACCGGCACCTTCTTGGCATAGATGCGATAGCCTTTCAGCGTCTCGGCAATCTTGTCGGCCGGACCGGTAATGCCGGTAATCCGCTTTGAAACGTTGGAAACATATTGCTGCATGATCTCGGGCGTATCACGCTCTGGATCGACGGACACGAAATAGGCCTGCATCTTGTCGCCGGCCGGGTCCACCTTTTCCATCCAGCCGTTCAGCTCGAACAATGTCGTCGGGCAGACTTCCGGGCAATGGGTGAAACCAAAGAACAAGGCCGTCGGTTTGCCCTGAAACGCCTTTTCGGTAATCGGCTGGCCGTTTTGCGCCGTCAGTTCGAACGGCACGCCATAGGCCGTTTCCACCATCTGCTCACGGGTTTTCGTCATCTCGATCGTCAGCCAGCTGACGACACCGGCGAGAACGACCACTACGGCCCACAATACGATGCGAATATTTCTCATTGTCCAATCCTACCCCGAAAGCCTGCAGCATATCGCAGGCCTTGGCAGACTGATAACGAACGGCGACGGCGACGGCAAATCAACTGGCCGTATTTGCGGGAACCGCGCTGATTTGTCACAAAGCGCAGACGGCCCAAACGATCACAGACACCAGGCGATACCGCTCTGCACGGTGGAAAGGAAAATATCCGTGCTGTGCCGCACCCAGCCGTCAAAGGCAAGAAGCACAACGGCAAGCGAGGCCGCAGCGGCAAGACTTGCCAGAATAAACTTCAGCGGATGGGACGTGAGTGCCTTCATGCTTCTGTTATAACCTGTTTGCGCAAGCGCGAAAACCGCCAAAATACTGGGCTTCGCCGATCCGGCAGCGGCAATTGTTAGGGAAAGTTTAAAATCTTGCTGCGCATTATGATCGCAGCGGTTTTTGAAGCCTCGACATGATGTCTCCCGGTCCATGCCGGCCACCGCATAAAGCTCAATCCTGCGCGGGCCTGTTAGAGAGCCATCAGAGGAAACCTGCCGTCATGTCCAACGCCATCAAGCAATCCGGCGCATATCTCGAAATCGTTTCCTTCCATCTGAGCGATCAGGAATTCTGCATCGACATCATGGCGATCCGCGAAATTCGCGGCTGGGCGCCGGTGACCCCGATGCCGCACACGCCGCCTTATGTTCTCGGCCTCATCAACCTGCGCGGCGCCGTCATTCCCGTCATCGACATGGCCGGCCGCCTCGGCATGAAGATGACCGAACCGTCCGAACGCTCCGCCATCATCGTCACCGATATCGGCGGCAAGCTGGTCGGCCTGCTGGTGGAACAGGTCTCCGACATGATGACCATCCGCTCCGAAGACCTGCAGCCCGCGCCGGATATCATTCCGGAAGAACAGCGCAGCTTCTGCCGCGGCATCGTGGCGCTGGAAAAGAGCATGGTCTGCTTCCTCAACCTCGACACCGTCATTGCGGACGAGCTGGCACGCGAAGCGGCCTGATCAGCTGAAGCCATGCAAGCTGTATGCAGAACCTTAGGGTTTGGCACCACCTGAGCGCCCCCACCCCGTCACCCCGGACTTGATCCGGGGTCCAGCGCGAGCAAGTCTTTGATCGCGAAAGAGCTCCTTCACGACGCGGACGCGTCGTGGCTGGATGCCGGATCAAGTCCGGCATGACGGATAATACATTGGAATTCCTTATCAAAATACCGGAAGAGCTTACGGCTTGCCCTTCTGCCACGTCACCTGCTGATTATAGAGCGGCACCGTGGAAATCGCCATCTTGGCCGAACCGTCGGTCAGTTCCCGCGCATGCACCAGATAGATCAGCGTGTCATTGGCCTTGTCATAGACGCGGCTGACGACGAGCTTCTTCCAGACCAGCGACATGCCCTGCCGGAATACCTCTTCCCCGCCCTTCGACAGATCGATGTCGCCGATCTCGACCGGCCCCGTCTGGCTGCAGGAAATGGCGTTGTTGGAAGGGTCTTCGAACCAGTTGCCGTTCTTCAGCCGGTCGATGACGCCACGCTCGAAATAGGTAACGTGGCAGGTGACACCCTTGATCTTGGGATCGGCGATCGCCTCGATGACGATATCATTGCCGATCCAGTCGACCCCAACTTCACCCACGACCTGCGAATGCGCCGCTGTCACCGGAAGCAATGCCAGAAAGCCCGCAAACAAACCCGACAGAGTTTTCATCGTCATCGCATCTTCTCCGTTACGCTGCTTCAAACATAGGTGGGCGACACCATTAAGCAACCCGGGAGACAGCGCGTTTTTTCATGCTGCAGGGCTGGTAGCCGCTGGAGGTGAGACGGCCGGCGACCATGCCGATCTTTTCCGGCAGATCGCGGATATGGGCGACACGCAGGGCCTTCGCCGCCGCAATCGATGCGGCAGCGCAGACAACCGCATCTTCGGCGGCATTATGGTGCACGAAGCGCAGCTGGAGATGATGGGCAATCACATTCAGCTTGTGCGATTCCAGATGTGGCCAGACATGCCGGGCAATCTTGACGCTGCACAGATAGGAAAGATCAGGATAGGATTGCCGGTATTTGTCGAAGGACGCCCGCATGACGCTGAAATCAAAGGCTGCATTATGGGCGATCATGGTGGCGCCATGGAAGTCATCAATGAACTCTTCCATCACCTCAGGAAATTCCGGCGCATCCTCGACATCAGCAGGCCGAATTCCGTGCACGGCAATGTTGAAGGGCGAGAACCGCATGTCCTTCGGCCGGATAAGACGTTCCTCGACACGAACGATATTACCGTCTTCTATCCACGCAAGCCCGACGGAGCAGGCGCTGCCCCGTTCCTCATTGGCGGTCTCGAAATCGATGGCGATGGTTTTCAAGAGTGATTCCCGTTGTTTCATTCCGGCATAGACCGGATTGGCATCAAAGAGAACCGGCCTCGGCTGAACGCGCCTGCGAAAGCATCCATTCGATGAGCGTCACCAGATCGGGATTATCAAGCATGCGTCGTGGATAAACCAGAAAATAGGCAAGCGTGCTGGCCATGTCTTTCCCGAAGGGCGCGATCAATGCACCTTCCGCAAGCTCGTGGGAAACAAGCGAGCGTCGCGTCAACGCAATGCCATGCCCGGCTTTCGCCGCATCCAGCGCGCCATTGCTGTCGATGAAGACCGTGCCGCCGGAGGCGTCGACATCGGATGCTCCGGCCGCCTCCAGCCAGCGCCGCCATTCATTGCGGTTTTCATCATGCAGAAGCGGCACGGCTTTCAGGTCTCCCGCCTCCTGAAGCGGTCCGTATTTCTCAAGAAGCTGCGGCGAACAGACCGGCAAAGTACTGTCATCGATGAAACGAATGCTCTCCAGCCCCTCATAACGGCCAAAACCATGCCGCACCGCCAGATCGACATCGTCCCGCGAAAAATCCACCAGCCGGTTGGTCACGCTGATGCGGACGTCCACATAGGGGTGTTGCTGCTGAAAGGCCGGCAATCTCGGCATCAGCCATTGTATGGCGAAAGTCGGCGTACAGCTGAGGGTCAGAACCGTGATCTCGGAGCGTGCCGTCAGTTCCGCCGTCGCCTCGCGCATCATCCGGAAGGCGGTGCGGAGCGCGCCGTAATAACGTTCCCCCTCCCGCGTCAACTGGATACTGCGCGGCTTGCGGAAAAACAGCTGCACGCCAAGCCGCGTCTCCAGCTCCCGGATTTGCAGGCTGACCGCGCCGGGGGTGACATTCAGCTCGTTGGAAGCAAGCGTGACGCTGCGATACCGCGCCGCGGCTTCAAAGGCCTGCAGCCCTTTAAGCGATGGAAGTTCCGTTGCCATGATTTAGCTGGACTCAATTATCGCGAGAGAAACTATCGTTTGAAAACACAATAAAACGGGGAGTAAATAGACGCAACAGGATATGGGGGCGGAGAAAAGGCCGCAATATCGGCTTGAGGTAAACTCAACCGATATCGGGTGGATGACAGCGTGCCTCCCTGCAATCATGTCGATATTCATATAGCGTGGGAGACGATGATGGCGATACAGAAACAGATGGATGCCCGAGAGTGGGCAATGCTCATAGCGCTCTCGCTGCTCTGGGGCGGATCGTTCTTTTTCGTTGGCGTCGCGGTCAAAGAACTGCCGCCCGTCACCATCGTCACGTTGCGGGTCACGCTTGCCGCTGCGGCGCTTCTCATCGTCTGCCGTATCATGGGCCTTCACCTGCCGCGCCAATGGGCGGTGTGGCGCGCCTTTTTCGGCATGGGCCTGCTTAACAACATCATTCCCTTCTGCCTGATCGTCTGGGGCCAGACCCATATTGCCAGCGGGCTTGCCTCGATCCTTAATGCCACCACGCCCCTTTTCACCGTCATCGTCGCGCATTTCCTGACCGCTGACGAAAAGATGACCGGTAACAAGCTCGTCGGCGTGCTGATCGGTTTTGCCGGCGTGGCGACGATGATCGGCCCTGCAGCCTTTGGCGGATCATCCGGCCTCTGGGGCCAGATCGCCATTCTCGGCGCAGCCATCTCCTATTCCTTCGCGGGCATATTCGGCCGCCGCTTCAAGGCCATGGGCGTGCCGCCGCTGATGACCGCCACCGGCCAGATATCCTCTTCGACGCTGATGCTGATCCCGGTCGCCCTGCTCGTCGACAGGCCATGGACACTCACCATGCCAAGCCTCGGCACCTGGGGCGCGCTGATCGGCATCGCCCTGTTGTCGACGGCCCTCGCCTACCTCATCTTCTTCCGCATTCTTGCCAGCGCCGGCGCCACCAATCTTGCCCTCGTCACCTTCCTCATTCCCGTCAGCGCCATCCTGCTCGGTTCGCTGCTTCTCGGCGAGCAACTGGAAATGAAGCATTTCGCCGGCATGGCGATGATCGCTGCCGGTCTTGCCGCAATCGATGGCAGATTGCTTTCCAGATTGCGCCAGCCTCGCCAGCGGCTGCAATGAGGCCGGGCGATCGAGGCCGGCCCGCGAGACAACGGCCTCGTTCTTTTCCTCTCACCCCGGTGTTTTCCGGGAATGAACCCTGCAGCGCCGTCTTGACGCCCGGCGGCTCCTCTGGCCTTATGTCGCCATGATCAGCTTTGCGACCCACATGCATCTCACCGTGACCATTCGCCCCGCAGGGCGCGTGGCGGTGTCAGTGCGTTAGTCAACTGGTCATCCGTCCACCACCCTGCCGCATATTGGCAGGGTCTGGTGTTCCCGCTCTGCCTCGGCTGAAATTTCCAAGGAGAGCAGACATGCCGGAATGCGATATACCCTCACCCCTGGACCCCGATGCGCGCTGGCCCGAAGGCCTGTGTATTCGCGCCCGCACCCCGGCAGATGCTCCGGGGATAACGGCACTGCACAACATGGCCGGATTTCGCAACGGGACGCTGCGCTGGCCACATCAGAATCCGGAAGATGTTCGCAAAGGGATCGAAACCCAGTCGGCCAACAGCTTTGCGCTGGTCGCCATTCTCGACGGCAAGATCGTCGGCGATATCGGCTTGACGCGCCACACCAACCGCCGGGCCCATGCGGGCAGCATCGGCATGGGTGTTCATGATGCCTATACGGGACGGGGAATCGGCAGCGCCATGATCGGCGAAATCCTCGCCATTGCGGATCGCTGGCTGGACCTGAAAAGGATCGAACTGACCGTCATCACCGACAATGAGCCGGCGCTGGCGCTTTATCGTAAATTCGGCTTCGAGGTCGAGGGCCATCTGAAATCCTTCGCCTTCCGCGATGGCGAATATATCGATGCCTATTGCATGGCGCGTCTGCGGTAATGGTTCAGACGGCCAAGCAATGATCCTCAAACACGCGCCGAATGGTCCGTCGCGACCATTCGGCCATTTCTTCGTTCCGCCCGCGCTCCGCATCCAGTACGATCAACGCCTTCCACAATGCCCAGCCGCGCCCGCGCTGCCATGTAGCCTCATCCAGATCCAGCGCCCGGCGAAAAACAGCCCGGCTTTCCGCATCAAGCACATTCCACGCGAGAATGAGATCGGACGACGGATCGCCAACGCCGGAACTGCCGAAATCGATGACGGCCGACAGGCGCCCGTCCTGCACCAACAGATTGCCCTCGGCAATATCGCCATGCACCCACACGCCCTGCCCCTGCCAACGGCTCGAAAGCGCAAGCTGCCATATCTCCATGGCCAACGCCTGATCCACCTCATCGGAAAGGCGCGCCGCCGAGGCTCTCGCCTCGCCATCATAGAACGCCAGCGATCCGCCGCGATGGAAATTATGCGCGCCCGCATGCGGCCCATCCGAAGCATCGATGTCATGCAGGGCGTTCAAAAAACCCGCGACATCGCTGGCGATGGCCGAAAGATCGATGCTGTCCAGCTGCCGGGCGAGAGGTTCACCCTTCAGCCAGCGATAGACGGACCAGCAGAACGGATAATCCTCACCCGGCTGTCCAAGCGCCAAGGGTACGGGAATCGGAACAGGCAGGAACGGCGCAAGGGCCGGCAGCCACCGATGTTCCTTTTCCACCTGCGCCACATAACGCTCAGCACTTGGCATGCGGATCAGCATGTCGTCGCCAAGGCGGAAGCTGCGATTGTCCCAGCCGCTCAATTCCACCGGCCGAACATCGAGCGCCGCCCATTGCGGAAACTGGCTGGCAATAAGCCTGCGGGCCTGCTGCGTGGTGACGACAATACGGTCATCCATGATGCGTTCCCCATTTCAGGCGCAAACCTCTAGCGGTACAGGACAACACGGCGATGACGGCATATCAGCCGCCGATCAGCGCCAGCCACTCATCCTCGTCCATGGTTTGCACGCCCAGTTCCGTCGCCTTGGCAAGCTTGGAGCCCGCCCCCGGCCCCGCCACCAGAATATCCGTCTTTTTCGAAACGGAACCAGCCACTTTCGCGCCGAGGCTTTCAGCCCGGGCTTTTGCCTCATCCCGCGTGAATTTTTCCAGCGAGCCGGTGAAGACCACCGTCTTGCCTGCCACAGGACTGCCCTCAGTCGAAGGTTTCTCGGCCTCCTTCGGCTGCAACTCCCGTATCAGCCGGTCGATGACGTCGAGATTGCGCGGTTCCTTGTAGAACTCGATGATGGCACGGGCCACCACCTCGCCGATACCGTCGATGCTGTTGAGTTCAGCCCAGGCGTCACTCGCCGGATTCGCCGCAGCCTTCATGGCCTCTTCGAAATGTTCATAGGTGCCATAGGAACGCGCCAGAAGCTTCGCCGTTGTCTCGCCGACATGACGGATGCCGAGCGCAAAGATTAGCCGATGCAGATCGATCTCGCGGCGGGCGTCGATGGCATCGAACAGCTTCCTGACGCTGACCTTGCCGAAACCGTCAATATTCTCGAGCTTGGTCAGGTGGGATGCTTCCTGCCGCGCCTTGAGCGTAAAGATATCGGACGCAGTCTTGATCGAGAGCGCCGGATCATCGCTTTCGAAGAAGAAATCGATCTGCTTGGTGCCCAGCCCTTCAATATCGAAGGCATTACGCGAGACGAAGTGTTTTAAGTGCTCCACCGCCTGCGCCCGGCAGACAAAACCGCCGGTGCAGCGCGTGACCGAATCGAGCTTGCCGGTCTTTTCATTGCGCTCCCGCACCGCATGACTGCCGCAGACCGGACATTTTTCCGGAAACGCATATTTCACCGCTTCGGCCGGACGCTTTTCCAGCAGCACATCCAGCACCTGCGGAATGACATCGCCAGCGCGCTGCACGATGACCGTATCGCCGATGCGAATGTCATGATCCTCATGGCGGATGCGCTCGCCGCTGTTACCAATGCCTTCGATATAATCGGCATTGTGCAGTGTCGCATTGGTGACGACGACGCCGCCGACCGTGATCGGGGTCAGGCGTGCGACCGGCGTCAGCGCCCCGGTGCGCCCTACCTGGATTTCGATATTCTCGACCGTGGTGAAAGCCTGTTCGGCCGGAAACTTGTGCGCCGTAGCCCAACGCGGGCTGCGCGAACGAAAGCCCAGCCGTTCCTGCAGATCAAGCCGGTCGACCTTGTAGACAACGCCATCGATATCATAATCGAGATCAGGCCGTGCGACGCCGATTTCATTATAATGCTCAAGCAATTGCTGGGCGGAGGTGAATCGCTTCATCAGCGGATTGACCGGAAAACCCCACTCCCGGAATTTCTCGACGATGCCATATTGCGTATCGGCAATCCGCGCCGGCTGGCCACCATTCGAGACTTCACCCAAGGCATAGGCGAAGAACCGCAGCTTGCGTTTCGCCGTCACATTGGCGTCGAGCTGGCGCAGCGAACCGGATGCCGTGTTGCGCGGGTTCACATAGGTCTGCTTGCCTTCGGCCTCCATCTGGGCGTTAAGCGCCATGAAGTCGCTCTTGGCCATATAGACCTCGCCACGCACCTCCACCACATCGGGCGCGTCCGAAGACAATTCGTTCGGGATTTCCTTGATGGTCCTGATATTGGCGGTGACGTTCTCGCCGGTCGTGCCATCGCCGCGTGTGGCCGCCGTCTTCAGCTTGCCCTTCTCATAACGAATGGACATGGAAAGGCCGTCGATCTTCGGCTCGGCGGTAAATGCGATGGAATCGTCAGGCAGATGCCCGAGGAAGCGGTAGACGGAACTGACGAAATCGCGCAGGTCCTCTTCCGAAAACGTGTTGTCGAGCGACAGCATCGGGCGGGCATGCACGATGGGCGCAAAGGTTGGCAGCGGTGTAAAGCCGACTTTTTTCGATGGGCTGTCAGCCCGCACCAATGCCGGGAAAGCCGCCTCGATGGCATCATTGCGCCGCTTCAGCGCATCATAGTCAGCATCGGAAATCTCCGGCGCGTCCTTGCCGTGGTAAAGCGCGTCATGACGGGCAAGCTCGGCTGCCAGAAATGCCAGCTCGGAAGAGGCTTCAAGCTCAGTCAGGTTTTCGACGGGAATCTGGTCTTTCGACATGGGCAGCCTCTTTTCGGAATTACCGAACGCTTTTAGCCGAAATAAAACAGCAATAAAATCAGTTTTGCCGCCAGACTCACAAGACCCACAATGCCGAAGGTGCTCTCGCAACGCTTTGGCGAACGATCAGTCCTTGGCAGCCAGCAGACGGGCCGCCGCCGCCCGCGCCTCGTCGGTCACCGATGCGCCGGCAAGCATGCGGGCGATTTCTTCAGTGCGGTGTTTCGGCTCCATCGTCGCCACACGGGTGGCGATGCGCTCGCTGCCATCGCCGGATGGGCCTTTGGAAATCAAAAGATGCGTCGCCGCCCGCGCCGCCACCTGCGGTGCATGGGTGACGGAGAGAACCTGCACCGTCTTCGACAGGCGACGCAGCCGCTGGCCGATAGCATCCGCCACAGCACCACCAACGCCCGTATCGATTTCATCGAACACCAGCGTCGGCGCCGAACCACGATCCGCCAGCGCGACTTTCAGCGCCAGCAGGAAGCGGGACAATTCACCACCCGAGGCGACTTTCATGATCGGTCCCGGCCGTGTGCCCGGATTGGTCTGAACGTGGAATTCGACGGTATCGATGCCGTCGACCGTCGCCTGATCGGTATCGGAGGTTACCTCGACGGTAAACCGTGCCCGCTCCAGCTTCAGCGCCGGAAGCTCGGCCATCACAGCACCGGAAAGTGCATCCGCCGCGTGACGGCGTTTGTCGGAAAGCGACTGGGCGGCACGGTCGAAATCAGCTTTGACGACGCCGAGATTGGCCTCCAGCTTGCCAAGCTTTTCCTCACCGGCATCGAGATCGGCGAGATCAGCCACCATTTTTTCGGCAAGAGCCGGCAGGTCAGGCACCGCGACATTATATTTACGGCCGGCGGCGCGCAGCGCGAACAGTCGCTCCTCCACCCGCTCCAGCTCACGCGGATCGAATTCGGTGCGGCGCAACGCCGCCTCCACTTCCATCTGCGCATTGGAAAGACTGTCCAGCGCGGCATCCAGCAATTGCACGGTGTCTTCCAGCAGGCCGGGTGCTTCGTGGCTCTTGCGCTCAAGCCGGCGCATCATGGATGCGATGACAGGCACGGGCGAAGCATTGCCATTCAGAAACTCGCTCGCTTCAGCGATATCGCCGGCAATGCGTTCAGATTTCTGCATCACCGCCCGGCGCTCGGCCAGCTCGTCCTCTTCACCATCACGCGGCGAGAGTGTCTCCAGCTCTTCGACGGAAGAACGCAGGTAATCCGCCTCGCGGGCGGCGGCCTCCACCTTGGCGCGGTGGGTCTTCAGGGCGCGCTCGGCGTCTTTCCAGGTGCGGTAGAAACCCTGAACGGCGCGGGCCTCATCGCTCAGTCCGGCAAAGGCATCCAGCAGCGTGCGGTGGGCATCGGTATCGACAAGCGCGCGATCATCATGCTGGCCATGGATTTCGACCAGCAATTGCCCGAGCTGGCGCATCATCTGCACGCTGATGGCCTGATCATTGATATAGGCTTTGGTGCGCCCGTCGGAGGATTGCACGCGGCGAAAAATCAGGTCGCCATCGTCATCGAGACCGTTTTCCCGCAGAAGAAGCCGTGTCGGATGATTGTTGGGGACTTCGAAAGTGGCAGTCACCTGCCCCTTGTCCTCGCCGTGCCGTACAAGGCCGCCATCGCCGCGGCCACCGAGCGCCAATGAAAGACTGTCGAGCAGGATCGATTTGCCCGCGCCCGTTTCCCCCGTCAACACGGAAAGGCCCGCCTCGAAACCGAGGTCGAGCCTTTCAATCAGGACGATATCGCGAATCGAGAGCTGGACCAGCATGGCCTATGCCCCGTCTCAGGCGCCGATAAGCTTCTTGCCGGCGCGCGAAATCCAGGACCCCTTGTTTTCCCGCGGCTCCAGCCCGCTGCCCTTCAGCAGCTTGTAGGAATCCGCATACCATTGGCTGTCGGGATAGTTGTTACCAAGAACGGCGGCCGCGGTCTGCGCCTCATCCGTCAGGCCCATCGCGTAATAGGCCTCCGTCAGACGCGCCAGCGCTTCCTCGATCTGGTTGGTGTTCTGGTATTGCTCGACGACGATACGGAAACGCGAAACGGCGGCGAGATATTCCTTGCGCTCAAGATAATAGCGGCCAACCTGCATTTCGCGGCCGGCGAGCTGGTCGCGGGCGAAACGAATCTTGGCCTGCGCGTCGGCGACATATTCCGAATCGGGATAGTCGTTGACGACCTTGTTCATCGCCTCGACGGTACGCTGCGCGGCGCGCTGATCCTGCGTCACGTCGGAAATCTGCTTCGAATAGGCAAGGCCGATCATGTATTGAACATAAGCGGCATCCTTGGAGCGCGGATATTGCCGCAGGAACCGGCTGCCGGTTGTGATCGCCACATCGTTCTTGTTGGTACGCGTGGCAATGAAGGTCTGCATGACAAGCGCCTTCTGGCCCCATTCGGTAAAGGGATATTGCTTGTCGATCGCCTCGAACTTGCGTGAGGCTTCCGTCATGTTGCCGGCGTTCATGTTGGCAAGCCCCTGCTTGTACAGAACGTCAGGCGGATCGGTCTCGACGCCGAGCTTGGTAATGTCGATATCCGGATCGGACTGGCAGGCCGTGACGGCGACACTTGCACCGACCAACAACAACGAAACGGCGATCCCCCGCATCGTACCCTTCATCGCACCAGACCCTACATGCTTCATTCGACAGTTCCCACTTCCCGCGCAAATACATAAGCATCGGCTTTGCACTGGCGTTTCTAGCCATAAAAGCATCCGCAGGGCAACGCAATGATGACGCATTAACGCATTTTTATGGCATCCGCGCGCGCAATCGCATGAATATCAGGCGATATGGCGAAACATCTTGTCCTGCATCACGAAAAAGCCGCCCCGAAGGAGCGGCTTTTCCTGTCAATTGATAGCCTGCAAACAAACTCAGGCAGACCAAGGTGCAAATTCCGGCATGTTGACCGCAACGAATTCACGGGCACGCACCATCTGGTTGCGGGCGGCCGGCGCTTCGACGATCTCATAGGCCGTACGATCGCTCAAAAGAGCCTTCAGCGCGTTCGCATTGACCTTGTGGCCGCCGCGATAGGAGCGGTAGCAGCCAATGAACTGCGCGCCGGCAAGAGCCAGATCGCCCACGGCGTCCAGCGTCTTGTGACGGACGAACTCGTCCTTGGCGTAACGCAGGCCTTCCATGTTGATGACGCTGTTATCGTCGGAAATGACGACGGAATTCTCGAGCGAAGAGCCGAGCGCATAACCGGCAGCCCACAGGCGCTCAACGTCACGCATGAAACCGAAGGTGCGGGCGCGAGACAGTTCGCTCTTGAAGCTCTCCGCCGTCAGGTCACCCTTCCAGGACTGCTTGCCGATCAGCGGCGTATCGAAATCGATGTCAACCTCAAAGCGCGTGCCGTCATAGGGACGGAACTCCGCCCAGGACGCACCCGAATCGATACGCACCGGCTTGATGACGCGAATATAGCGGCGCTTCACGCCGAGGCTCTTGATGCCGACCGATTCGATCGCCTCGATGAAGGGAGCGGAGCTGCCGTCCATGATCGGCGCTTCAGGACCGTCAACCTCGACGATGAGGTTGTCGAGGCCCATGGCATAGATTGCAGCCATGACGTGCTCGATCGTCGCCACCGACTGGGAGAGCGAACGGCCGAGCACGGTGCACAGATCGGTATTGCCGACATTGGCCGAAACGGCCTTCAACTCGGTAACGCTGCCATTGTCATGAAGGCGATGAAACACGATGCCCGTTCCGGCTTCTGCGGGCTGGAACGTCATCGAAACCGGATTGCCGGAATGCACGCCAATGCCTTTGAGCTGAACAGCATGTGCGATAGTTGTCTGAAATCCGAGCAGTCCGATAGTCATGCGTATATGCCTTGTTTTGCAAACCGCGCCGCCTGGGCGCCGTTCAAGTTTTCAAGCCGGTTTTGGCAACCGGCCAAGTCCGTATTTTCCTTTACCCAGGCTCATACATACGCACATGTAGGTGCCACGACAAATCACTGTTCGTTTCGGATTGTTACACACATAAGCCTTTGAAAAACCGAATTAATTTAGTGTTAATAACGTAAAATAAACAAAACGCCCGGATCGTGAAACCCGGGCGTTCGAAGAGGCGGATGGAATCGCCTTTAGTTGGACTGGCGGCGCAGGAAGGCCGGAATTTCCAGCTGGTCGTCGTCATGGTGGCTGGACGAGGCAGGCGTTGCGCGGCCGTGGTCGTCAAGCTGGCCACGACGCGGTGCGTAGAGGCTGGCTTCCGGCGAAAGCGGTGCGCGGCGCTGCTGCGGAGCCATGCTCGGCGCATCCATCATGTCGGACGGAACTTCTTCTTCTTCGCGGCGACCAAGCGAGTTGGTGATGCGCTTCAGAAGACCCATCGGGCCACGCTCTTCCTGGGCAGCAGGAGCGGCATGGGTGCGATGTTCCATCTCGGCCTTGACGACCGGCGGGAAGTCCTCGACCTTCGGCATGCGTACCGGCTCTGGCTGGCGGGCAACCGGAGCAGGCTCCTGGTAGATTGGTGCCTGCGGCTGCTGCATGCGCGGAGCCGGAGCGGCAACCTGTTCCGGTGCATGGTAGACGGGTGCCGGAGCAACCGGTGCCGGAGCGACCTGCTGAACCGGCTGGGCCGGGCGAAGAGCCGCCGGCGCTTCAGCCGGAGAAGATGCGAACAGCTTGCTCTGCGGACGGAAATCCTGAGCCGGCTGCTGGTGTGCGGCGAAACCGAGTTCGCGTTCCATTTCGGCTTCCGCCGAACGGATGGTCTGGGCGATCGGGTCTACGGCCTTCTGTGCCTGCGATACTGCTGGAGCAGGCTGAACTGCGGCCGGAGCGGAAGCAACGGCCGCGGAAGGACGGATAAGCGGCTTGGCAACGGCTGCTGCGGCACGCATATCGGCAACGTTCTGTTCGCCGACGCCGGCAACGCGGTCGATGCCGGTTGCGACGACGGAGACGCGGATGAGACCTTCAAGCGCTTCGTCGAAGGTCGCGCCGAGGATGATGTTGGCATCCGGATCGACTTCTTCGCGAATGCGGGTTGCAGCCTCGTCGACTTCGAACAGGGTAAGGTCGCGACCGCCGGTGATGGAGATCAGCAGGCCCTGTGCGCCCTTCATCGAGGTTTCGTCGAGCAGCGGGTTGGCGATAGCCGCTTCCGCAGCCTGCATTGCGCGGCCCGGACCGGAAGCCTCACCGGTACCCATCATCGCGCGGCCCATTTCGCGCATGACCGAGCGAACATCGGCGAAGTCGAGGTTGATGAGACCTTCCTTCACCATCAGATCGGTGATGCAGGCAACGCCGGAATAGAGAACCTGGTCAGCCATGGCGAAGGCGTCGGCGAAGGTCGTCTTGTCATTGGCAATGCGGAAAAGGTTCTGGTTCGGAATGACGATCAGCGTATCGACGGACTTCTGCAGTTCCTCGATGCCCTGTTCGGCTAGACGCATGCGGCGGCCGCCTTCGAAGTGGAAAGGCTTGGTGACGACGCCGACCGTGAGGATACCCTTGTTACGGGCGGCCTGTGCGACGACGGGAGCAGCACCGGTGCCGGTGCCGCCGCCCATGCCGGCGGTGACGAAGCACATGTGGGTGCCGTTCAGGTGGTCGATGATCTCATCGATGCATTCTTCAGCGGCAGCGCGGCCGACTTCCGGCTGGGAACCGGCGCCGAGACCCTCGGTGACGTTGACGCCGAGCTGGATGACCCGATCTGCCTTCGTCATGGTCAGCGCCTGCGCATCCGTGTTGGCGACGACGAAGTCGACGCCCTGGAGGCCGGCCGTGATCATGTTGTTGACAGCGTTACCGCCGCCACCGCCGACACCGAAAACGGTGATGCGTGGCTTCAGCTCGGTGATATCAGGCTTTTGCAGCTGTATCGTCATTTTAGCATTCCTTCTTTCTCTGGCCGCATCGCCCCGCTGGCCGATTCTTGAAAACTCAACTCTGAAACCTCCGGCTTACGCCACGAGGCCACTCAAAAACTCTCTTTCAGCCATTGCCCCACCCGGGCTATCCGGCCGCTACCCGTACCAAACGGCGAGAACATTCCGCCTTGCGCCGCATGAATTTCGATGTCCGCGACCTGCGGATAGATCATCAGTCCGCAGGCGGTTGAAAATGCCGGTCCCTTCGCAGCGACCGGAAGACCAGCCACACCCATGGGGCGGCCGATACGAACGTTGCGGGCGAGAATGCGCCGTGCCGTTTCCGGCAGCCCCGTCAGCTGGCTTGCGCCGCCGGTCAGGACAACGCGCTTACCGACAATGGGGCTGAAGCCGGACTTCTGGATACGATCACGGATCAATTCCAGCGTCTCTTCGATACGCGCCCGCACGATGCGGGTTACAAGGGCTCTTGAAACTTGCGATGGTTGATCGCGATCATCTTCGCCAATCGGCGGGATCGAAATCATGTCGCGCTCATCCGCGCCATTCAGCAAAGCCGAACCATGCACCACCTTCAGTCTCTCCGCATCTTCGATTCGTGTCGAGAGGCCACGTGCAAGATCTGTCGTAACGTGATGGCCGCCAAGGCCGATCGCGTCGGTGTGAATGAGCCGGCCCTCGGCGAAAACCGAGATCGTCGTGGTGCCGCCGCCCATATCGATGGCCGCGCAGCCGAGTTCGACTTCATCGTCCACCAGCGCCGCCAGACCGCTGGCATAGGGCGTCGCCACCATGCCTTCGACGGAAAGATGCGCGCGGTTGACGCAAAGCTCGAGGTTCTTCAGCGCCGTGCGCTCGACCGTCACCACATGCATGTCGACGCCGAGAAGATCGCCATACATGGACAACGGATCGCGAATGCCGCGCTCACCATCCAGCGAATAACCCGTCGGCAGCGAATGCAGGATCGCCCGGTCCTGGCGCATGGACTGCTGGCTTGCCGCCACCAGAACCTTGCGCAGGTCGCTTGCTTCCACTTCCTGGCCGCCGAGATCGATGCTCGCGGTATAGATGTCGCTTGCCAGCCGTCCGGCAGAAACATTGACGATCAGGCTGTCGACGGTAAGGCCCGCCATGCGCTCGGCCGCATCGACAGACAGACGGATGACGCCTTCCAGCGCGTCGAGATCGGCGATAACGCCGGATTTCACACCGCGCGAACGCTGGTGGCCGATGCCGATGATTTCGACCTTGTGGGTGCGGCCGGGCAGAATTTCGCTTTCCTGACGCGGCGTCAGCCGGCCGATCATGCATACGACCTTGGTCGAGCCGATATCCAGCACCGAAACGATGTGGCTGCGCTTGGAGGACAGCGGCTTCAGCCGAGGCAGACCGAAATGGGAAGAACCGAATAAGCTCATGTGTTCTTCTCCGCCTTCTTGAGAGCTTTGGTGCGCGCATCGACAGCGGCCTGGCGGCGTTCCGTGGCACCCTCGGTCAGCTGGATCGTGGTGCGGTCCGCGAGCCGGAGATCAACGGCGGCTACATCGCGCGACAGCACCTTTTCCTCGAGATCGAGCCGCGCCAGCAATTGCAGCGCCTGCGGCAGGTTTTCTTCCGGCAGCTTGACGACGATGCCGTTGTCGAGATGCAGATCCCAGCGGCGACCGGCAATGCGGACATAGGCGCGGACACGGTTGCGGATTTCCGGCCAGTCGGCCAGCTGCTCGACGAAACCGGCAGCACCCGTTTCCGCGTCGCGTCCGACGAAGAGCGGCAGGGAGGCGAATTTATTGTCCCGCAGCGGCGCAATCACGCTGCCGCTTTTTTCGATCAGCGACAGTTCCGTTCCGTGCTGCCAGATGCCGAAGGCCTCACGTTCCTTCAGGCGAACTTCAACCGTCTTCGGATAGACCTTGCGAATATCGACATCTTCCACCCAGGGAAGCTGCACCAGCTTGCGGCGCGCCGCATCGATATCGAGCGCGATCAGCGAGGTGCTGCCATCAAGGCCGAGAAGCTGGAACACTTCGATCTCGGAGGTCTGCAGATTGCCGGAGACCTTCACGTCCTCGACCGCGAAGCCCGCGGCCGATGTCGTGGTCTGGGTAACGATATTGGTGTGCCCGCCGAGCGACATGCCGTACAGCCCGGTCACCGCGTAAAAGGCGACAGCCGAAATCGTGCCGGTATGGGCGGGAATGTGAATGCGTCCGGTCGCAAGGCTGACACCGAAACGCACGAAGCGACGCAGAGGACGCGGCAACACCATGCGGTCGTCGGCGCTGGCCGCCGCCGCGAATTGTTCGCGCTTTTTTGCCGTCGACTTTTTGCCGGTCACCGCAAACACGAAGCGTCCTCCACCATCCAGCTGACAAGGTTACCAAAGGAGCGGCCAGCATGGGCCGCCATTTCCGGCACCAGGGAGGTCGGCGTCATGCCCGGCTGCGTATTCACTTCAAGCCAGATAACTTCGCCATCTTCTGAGAAACGGTCGTCGTAACGAAAGTCTGAACGGCTTACGCCACGGCATCCGATCGCCCGATGCGCCATAACCGCCAGTGTTTGAATTTTTTGGTAAATTTTCGGTGAAATTTCTGCGGGAATGACATGTTTCGAGCCACCAGCCGCATATTTCGCATCATAATCATAGAAATTGTGACCGAGCGGCACCACTTCGGTGACGCCCAGCGCCTCGCCGTCGAGCACACCGCAGGTCAGCTCGCGCCCATGAATATAACGCTCGACCATCACCTGATCGCCGTAACGCCATTCCGAAGAGGTGAGGATTTGCGGCGGATGCGACTGGTCTTCCTTGACGATCACGACACCGAAGCTCGAGCCTTCACGCACCGGCTTGACCACATAGGGCGGCGCAAGCGGATGTTCGCTGGTGAAATCGAAGCGGTTCATGACGCGCTCGGCGGCAACCGGGATGCCGGCGGCGGCGACAACTTTCTTGGCCTGCGCCTTGTCCATGGCGAGCGCGGAGGCGAGCACGCCGGAATGTGTATAGGGAATGGCGAGATATTCGAGGATGCCCTGAATGGTGCCGTCTTCGCCAAAGGGACCGTGCAGCGCATTGAAGGCCACATCCGGGCGCAGCTCACCGAGCACGGCGGCGATATCGCGCCCCACATCGACCCGGGTGACCTTGTAGCCCTCGCCTTCGAGCGCAAGCGCACAAGCGTTGCCCGACGACAGGCTGACCGGCCGCTCCGACGAAAATCCACCCAAAAGAACAGCTACGTGCTTGCCGCCCATCGATACCTCTGACACCAACTCTCCGTTGCGAACCACCCCCGAACCGACCGAATTTGACGAACGGTGATTCTGGCACATGATCCTTGTGATCAGTTAAACGCCATTAAGGTTAATGAATCGTTTACTTTCGTTAACCGCCGCGCCCAACATGCCGAGTTCCATTAAAGAATCAGCATCGATCCGGATTCCCTCCTTGGAATCAGAGAGTTGCACCGATTGCAACATGCAGGTTTTCAATGATCGGAAATAAAATGACGCCGGCAGGGCTGCGGCTCCCCGACGAAGGCAAGGTCAAAATGTTAACAGACGGGATTATTCCCCAGGGAAAATAATCTGGCGTTTCAGCGTTTTAAATCCACGGCCTGAATCAGTCTCTCAATCGCCGGACCGCGGCCCGGCCGCCACGGCCAAGCCTGTCGCATTCATCAATCACATTATTTGCATTATTTCTTTTTCAGCATTCCATAGGAACAAAAATTGCGTTAACGCAGACATCGCCTCCCAAGGCATGACATTGCAATCCTCCAAAATGGAACCCAAACCATGACTGACGCGATATCTCCGGTATCGCCGACAGCTGGCAATTCGAACGTTGTAAAGACAAATTCGCCTGCACGAGTTCTCACTGCCAGCCTGGTCGGCACGACCATCGAGTTTTTCGATTTTTACGTTTACGCCACGGCCGCAGTGCTCGTGTTCCCCACTTTGTTCTTCCCGAACAATGACCCGATGACGGCGCTTCTGGCGTCCTTCGCCACCTTCTCCATCGCCTTTTTCGCCCGCCCGTTGGGCGCCGTGGTCTTCGGCCACTATGGCGACCGCGTCGGCCGCAAGACCACCCTTGTCGCCGCCCTGCTCACAATGGGCGTCTCGACGGTCGTGATCGGCCTCCTGCCCTCCTATGAGACCGCCGGCGTTCTGGCCCCGCTGCTGCTCGCGCTTTGCCGTTTCGGTCAAGGCTTCGGCCTTGGTGGGGAATGGGGCGGCGCCGTCCTGCTCGCCACGGAAAACGCCCCTCCCGGCAAGCGCAGCTGGTACGGCATGTTCCCGCAGCTCGGCGCACCTGTCGGCCTGTTCCTTTCGTCCGGTGTTTTCTGGATTCTCCTGCACTTCATGTCGCAGGAAGCCCTGCTCAGCTGGGGCTGGCGCATTCCCTTCGTCGCCTCGATCATCCTGATCGCGGTCGGCATGTGGGTTCGCCTGTCGATCACCGAAACGCCCGACTTCCAGAAGGCAATCGAAAAGGAAGAGCGTGTGGCCGTGCCGGTCGCGGAACTGTTCCGCAACCACAAGCGCAGCCTCGTGCTCGGCACCTTCGTGGCGCTGGCCACTTTCGTGCTGTTCTACATCGGCACCGCCTATCTTCTGTCCTACAACGTCAAGGTCCTGAAAATCCCGTTCCTCGACGCGCTGGAAGTGCAGATCCTCGGCTCAATCGTCTTCGGCATCTTCATTCCGATCGCCGGCAAGCTCGCCGAGAAATTCGGCCGTCGTGAAATCCTGATCCTGACGACAGTGCTGATCGGCCTGTTCTCCTTCCTGCTGCCTACCCTGATGACTGGCAGCGAAGGTTCGATCTTCGTCTTCGCGGCTCTTGCCATGATGCTGATGGGCATGACCTACGGCCTGATCGGCACGGCACTCGCCGCGCCTTTCCCGACCCGCGTGCGCTACACCGGCTCGTCCATCACCTTCAACATGGCCGGCATCTTCGGCGCATCGCTGGCGCCTTACATCGCCACATGGCTGCAGGTGAATTACGGCATGGGATATGTCGGCTATTACCTCTGCGTATCCGCCCTCATCACGCTCGCCTGCATTCTTCTTTCCCGCAAGGACGAAGTCTGATCCGAACGGACTGCCAGACATTGAAAAGCCCGCGAAACCTTCGTTTCGCGGGCTTTTGTTTGCCTGCTTCGACGCTTACGCCACGGCCTGGCGCCGCTCCACATGACCTGTCACGCAGACGCGATTGCGCCCTCCCCCTTTCGCCCGATAGAGCGCCAGATCGGCATTGTGCATGACCTTGTCGAAAATGTCGGCGTCGCCGCGAAAGGCCACGCCAATCGAAATCGTCACCGTGATCCGCTGATCCTGATGCTCTACCGGCGTGGTCTCGATGACCGCGCGAACCCTTTCGCACATCTGCAAAAAGGCAAGCGGGCTGGTTTCCTGCACGACGACAAATTCCTCACCACCCAGACGGGCGACATGCGCAGAAGGATCGAAATGCTCCCTTATCCTGCGGGCAACGCTCGATATGACGAGATCACCGACGAGATGGCTGTATCTGTCATTCACCAGCTTGAAATGATCGATATCGAGAAAGGCGACACAATAATCGCTGCCGAGTTCGGCGCATGCCGCATAAAGGCCGAGCCGGTTGCTCAGGCCGGTCAGGGCATCCGTGTGGCTCAGATGCAGGAAGCGCTCATGGGATTGCACGAGAATTTGCACCTCCCTGGCATTCAGCCAGCAGACCAGCAACGTCACCGTAAACGCAACGGCCCCGCCGAGCGTCACGCTCAGCATGATCCCGTTGAAGAGATCGGTTACCAGCCCGAACTGCGCCAGAAACACCAGACCACCCGTGCACATCAGGATAACGATGAGCGTCACGAGGCACGCGATACGAATGGAGAATTCCAGCGGCTCAAGCCGGCGGCGGCCCTCCGGCGTGGCGACCGAAAAACTTATCATTTCGATCGTTTTTTTCCAAAGACCCAACATCATGTTCAAAAGTGCCCAGTCGCGTAATGTCGTTGGTATTTCGAAATAAAAAAGCATTTAATTATTGGAGGGGCGAGACTTTATCTCATCCACTCACGTATTTCCTGAAAACAATATGGCAAAAAGCGTTGATCGACCGTTACGATACACGAAACGGCCGGTTCAACAGCAGGATTTTCTTGCAGTACAAGGCATTCGTCGGGGCTTATGCCCCGAGGAACGGCTCCACTTCGCGGCCCGGCATAAAGAGGCCAAGGCGCTTGATTTCCCATTCAAGCCGAATGCCCGACTTTTCGAACACACGCTTGCGGATCGTCTCACCCAGATATTCCAGATCATAACCCGTCGCATGGCCGGTATTGATCATGAAATTGCAGTGCAGCGACGACATCTGCGCGCCGCCAATGACGAGACCGCGGCCACCCGCCTCGTCGATCAGTTCCCAGGCCGAATGACCTTCGGGATTCTTGAAGGTCGAACCGCCGGTCTGCTCGCGGATCGGCTGAACGGTCTCGCGATGGTGGCGCACGGCGTCCATATCGGCGCGGATCTTCGCCTTGTCTTCGGGATAACCTTCGAACAATGCGCCGGTGAAGATCAAGTCGGCATCGGCGCCGGAATGGCGGTAGCTGTAGCCCATGTCCGCATTGGACAGCACATGCTGATTGCCCTGACGGTCAACCGCATAGACTTCCACCACCCGCTCGCGCGTCTCGCCGCCGTTTGCGCCCGCATTCATGCGCAGCGCGCCGCCGATGGAGCCGGGAATGCCGTAATAGAAATGGAAACCGCCAATGCCGTTATCCATGGCCATGGCCGCAATATGCTTGTCGGGGCAGATCGCACCGGCCTTGATGCGGTTTTCGCCGGCGAGCTCCACCTGGCCGAAACCCTTGGCGGACAGACGGACGACAACGCCCGGAATGCCACCATCGCGCACCAGAAGGTTCGAACCGACGCCAACCACCGTCAGCGGCACGTCTTCCGGCAGAATTTTAAGGAAGGCAATCAGATCATCCGTGTCGTGCGGCTGGAACATGACTTCCGCAAGGCCGCCGGCCCTGAACCACGTCACGCGGTCCATGGGCGCATCCGGTGTCAGACGTCCCCGCAATTCCTTTACCCCGTCGCCGAGCCTCCCCAGCAATTTTACCCCATCGACCTGTCTCATTCAGACTTTCCTGATATGCTCTTCAATTCCGAAGGCAGCACCGCTGCCCATTGCGTGATATTCCCAGCCCCCAAGAGAACCACGAAATCACCCGGATTCGCAATGGCTGCAACCTGTGACGCAAGGTCCTCCCGCTTTTCGAGAAAACGGGCATCGCGGTGGCCGGCGGCCTTGATGGCCGAAACCAGCGCTTCCGAACTTGCGCCTTCGATCGGATCTTCGCCCGCAGCATAGACCGGAGCAAGGATAATCGTGTCGGCATCGTTAAAGCAATGCGCGAAATCGTCAAACAGGCTGGAAAGACGGCTGTAACGGTGCGGCTGGTGCACGGCGATGATACGGCCCTTGCAGGCTTCCCGCGCAGCCGCCAGCACGGCCTTGATCTCGACCGGATGATGACCGTAATCGTCGAAGACCTGCACGCCGTTGGCTTCGCCTGTCAGCGTGAAGCGCCGCTTGACGCCGCCGAAGGACGCAAGCCCCTTCTTGATGTCGGCTTCCGAAATGCCGAGACGGTTGGCGACGGCAATCGCCGCCGTCGCATTCGAGACATTGTGGCGGCCGGGCATCGGCAGGACGAGGTCCTTGAAGGAGAATATCTTGCCGGTGCGGCGACGGCGGATTTCCACGTCAAACACCGAGCGCGTGCCGTCAATGCGCACATTCGAAAAACGCACGTCCGCCTGCGGGTTTTCGCCATAGGTGATGACCTTGCGGTCCTCGATCCGGCCGACCAGCGCCTGCACTTCCGGGTGGTCGAGGCACATCACGCCGAAACCGTAGAACGGCACGTTCTCAACAAACTGGCGAAATGCGGCACGCACGGCATCGAAATTGCCGTAGTGATCCAGATGCTCCGGATCGATATTGGTGACAACGGCCACATCGGCCGGAAGTTTCAGGAAGGTACCGTCGGATTCGTCGGCCTCCACCACCATCCACTCGCCCTCGCCCATGCGGGCATTGGTGCCATAGGCATTGATGATGCCGCCATTGATGACGGTCGGATCGAGATTGCCGGCTTCGAGCAGGGTCGCGACCATGGAGGTCGTGGTGGTCTTGCCATGGGTGCCGCCAATGGCGATGGCATTGCGGAAACGCATCAGCTCGGCCAGCATTTCGGCGCGGCGCACGATCGGCAGGTGTTTTTCCCGCGCGGCGATGAGTTCCGGATTGCTCTTCTTGATGGCGGTGGAAACGACCACGACTTCCGCATCACCGAGATTATCCGCGGTATGGCCGACGAAAACCTCGATACCCTTGTCGCGCAGGCGCTGCACATTGGCGCTGTCGGACTGGTCGGACCCCTGAACCCGGTGGCCGAGATTGTGAAGCACTTCGGCAATGCCGCTCATGCCGATCCCGCCTATGCCGATGAAATGGACAAGGCCTATGGCTTTCGGCATTTTCATGCCCCAACTCCTTCGTTATTCTTCTTGAATTCCTGTATGGACTGGCCGGAAGCAATCGCCTCCACCAGATCGGCCAGCACATCCGCCGCATGTGGTTTGCCGGTCGCCCTGGCCGCCGCCGCAGTGGCAGAAAGCCGATCCGGCTCCGAAAGCGCCGCCGAGAGAAGTCCGGACAGCTTCTGCGGCGACAATTCCGCCTGCTTGATGACGCTTGCCCCGCCCGCCGCCGAAAGCGCCGCCGCATTGGCGGCCTGATCGTGATCGAGCGCATGCGGATAGGGCACGAGGATCGACGGACGGCCGATCACCGAGAGTTCCGATACCGTCGAGGCGCCCGAACGGCTGATGACCAGATCGGCCTCGCCAATGCGTGTGGCCATGTCACCGAAGAAGGGCGAAACGTCAGCCTTGACGCCAAGCTTCTGGTAAGACGTTATCACATTGTCCTTGTCTTCGGGGCGCGCCTGCTGGGTTACGACGATACGCTTGCGCTGCTCGTCCTTCAGCAGGCAGATCGCTGCCGGCACGGCGCTCGAGAAGAACTGCGCGCCCTGGCTGCCGCCGAAAACCACGAGCTGGAAGGGCTCGCCCGTCTGCGACGGGGTATAGGGGATATCTGAGGCCGCCAGCACCGCCGGGCGCACCGGATTGCCGGTCGCCACCGTCTTGTCGGAATATTGGCCGTTGGCGGGCGGCAGGAAACCGCCAGCAATCGCCTTCACGCGGGCAGCCAGCGCCTTGTTGGCGCGACCCATCACCGCATTCTGCTCATGGATGATGGAGGGCACACCAAGCCCGGTCGATGCCAGAAGCGGCGGCACAGTGGGATAACCGCCGAAACCGACAACCGCGACCGGCTTCAGTTTCGCAACCAGCCGGCGCGCCGCGCGAAGACCCACCCACAGCTTCCAGAGCGAACGCACGACGGAAATCGGATTCTTCGAGCCGATGGTGGCGGAAGGCACGACATGGATTTCATCCGCCGGAA
This sequence comes from Rhizobium rhizogenes, assembly GCF_002005205.3. The sequence goes on from NZ_CP019701.2 coordinate 1,791,815, forward strand.
ATTTGCCGGCATAACGCTCGGCGCGGCTGTCGGTGACGAGATGCACCTGATAACCCCGCGCCTCCAGCGTATGCGCCAGAGCCTCGGCTGGAAAGACATGGCCGCCGGTTCCACCGGCGGCAAGAAGAACAATACCCTTGCTCATGATCGTTTACTCCGCGGGAACGCCGGAACCGACGCGGAAAAAACTCCGCTCCTGCGCCCGCTTTTCGGGTCTGTGGCGTGTCAGCGCCAGAAGGAAACCAGCGGTCACGCAGATCGCCATCATCGACGAACCGCCATAGGAAATCAAAGGCAGCGTCATGCCCTTGGCGGGCATCAGCTCCAGATTGACGCCGATATTGATCATCGACTGCATGCCGATCTGCAGAACCAGACCAGCCACGGCGAAGCGGCAGAAATCGTCCTTTTCCTTGAAGGCGTGCGACAGGCCGCGCAGCACGATGAAGGCGAAGATCGCAACGAGGAACATGCAGAAAACGATGCCGAACTCTTCCGCCGCCACCGAGAAGATGAAGTCGGTATGGCTGTCGGGAATGATGCGCTTGACGATGCCCTCACCCGGTCCGCGACCGAACCAGTCGCCGCGAATGATGGCCTCACGTGCGGTATCCACCTGGAACGTATCGCCTTCGCCGGTCCAGAACCGGTCAATACGGCCGGCCACGTGCGGCAACATCAGATAGGCGGAGATGATGCCGCCGACGCCGACGCCACCGAGCATGATGATCCAGAACCACGGCACGCCGGCCATGAAGAACATGCCGCCCCAGACAACCGACGTCAGGATCGTCTGGCCGAAGTCCGGCTGGGCGATCAGGAGCGCCGCCACGATGCCGAAGGTGATGATGGCGAAGAGGTTGCCGGGAATTTCAGGATGGCGCGCCCGTTCGGCAAACAGCCAGGCGCAGACGATGACGAAGGCAGGCTTCATGAATTCCGACGGCTGGATCGAGAAGGTGCCGATGGAAATCCAGCGCCGCGCCCCCTTGACCTCGATGCCGAAGAACAGCGCGAAAATCATCATCAGCAGCGAGACGATCAGCATGATGACCGCCACGCGGCGCACCTGACGCGGCGACAGGAAGGAAAGGCCGACCATGATCGCCAGCGACGGCACCATGAACATCGCCTGACGCTCGACGAAGAAGAAGCTGTTGAGACCGATACGCTCGGCAACCGCAGGCGACGCCGCAAAGGACAGCATCAGGCCAATGCCCATCAGCGCAACGAACGCCGCCAGAAAGAAACGGTCGATGGTCCAGAACCACTCCGCGACCGGACCGCGATCAACTCGGCTTACCATGGCCTTCAGCCCCCTTTTCCAGAGTCAACCAGCATCGTCATGCCATCGAGCGCCGCGACCTGCGCGACGAACGAATCACCTCTGATCTCAAAGTTCTTATATTGATCGAAGCTTGCGCAAGCCGGGGATAACATCACGATATTGCCGGCCGTCGCATCTTTTTCCGCATCGGCTGCCGCGTGTTGCACGGCCTTGTCCAGCGTGCCGGATATTTCGTAAGGCACCGCTTCGCCAAGCGTCGCGGCAAATTCCGCCGCCGCTTCACCGATCAGATAGGCCTTGGCGATGCGCGGGAAAAGCGGAGAAAGGCTGGTGATACCGCCCGCCTTCGGCAGACCGCCGGCGATCCAGTAGATACGGTCGAAACTTGAAAGTGCAGGCGCTGCCGCATCGGCGTTGGTCGCCTTGCTGTCATTGACGAAGGTGACATTGCCGCGCCGGCCGACCGGCTGCATGCGATGCTTGAGGCCGGGGAAGGATTTGAGACCGGCGCGAACCTCGTCTTCGGAAACCCCGACCGCAAGGCAGGCGGCGATTGCCGCCGCCGCGTTCTGCGCATTGTGGCTGCCACGAAGCGTCTGGATACCGTCGAGATCGGTGAGCAGCGAAGACGTGCCGCCATGTGCCCGCAGGATGCGGCTGCCTTCGGCATAAAGACCTTCGGAAACGATGTTGCGCTTGGAAATGCGCTCCACCTTGACGCCGGCGCGCTCGATACGGTCGGCAATCAGCGTCGAATGGCTGTCATCCACACCGACGATCGCGGTGTTGCTGCCCGCCACCAGCCGCTCCTTGACGTCGGCATAATGCTGCATGGTGCCATGCCGGTCGAGATGGTCAGGTGTCAGATTGAGCAGGATACCGGCGGTCGGATTGATCGTCGGTGCAAGATCGATCTGATAGGACGAGCATTCGACCACGTAAAAACGTTGCGCTTTCGGCGGATCGAGGCTCAGCACCGCCGTGCCGATATTGCCGCCGAGCTGCGTATCGCGGCCGGATGCCCCGAGAATATGGGCGATCAACGCCGTTGTCGTGGATTTGCCGTTGGTGCCGGTAATCGCAATGAAAGGGCAATCCGGCGCATGGGCACGACGTTCGCGGATGAAAAGCTCGATATCGCCGATGATCTCGACGCCCGCTGCTTTCGCAAGGTCCACAGACCAGTGCGGCTTTGGATGCGTCAAAGGCACGCCGGGAGCCAGCACGAAGGAAGAAAACGAGGGCCAGTCTATCGTTCGAAGGTCCGCCGTTACGATGCCCTCGGCCTCAGCCTTGGCAACGCTGTCGGGATTGTCGTCGAAAGCGACGACATCCGCCCCGCCGGCAACCAGCGCCCTGGCCGTGACAAGGCCCGAACCGCCGAGCCCGAAGAGAGCGACCTTCTTACCCTTGAACGACGTGACCGGGATCATCGCTCACCTCAGCTTCAGGGTGGCGAGGCCAAGCAGCGCGAGGCCAACGGAGATGATCCAGAAACGGATAACCACCTGGCTTTCCGTCCAGCCTTTTTTCTCGAAATGGTGATGGATCGGCGCCATCAGGAAGACGCGCCTGCCGGTACGCTTGAACCAGAAGACCTGGATGATGACCGACAGGGTTTCCATGACGAACAGACCGCCGACGATGACCATGACGATCTCGTGCTTGGTGGCAACTGCGATCGAACCGATCAGACCGCCGAGCGCCAGCGAACCCGTATCGCCCATGAAGATGGCGGCGGGCGGCGCGTTGAACCACAGGAAGCCGAGGCCCGCGCCGATGACCGCACCGACAATGACGGCAAGCTCACCCGTGCCGGGCACAAAATTGATCTGCAGATAATTGGCGAAAACCGCGTTGCCGGCGAGATAGGCGATCACGCCGAAGGTGGCGGCGGCGATCATGACCGGCACGATGGCGAGACCGTCGAGACCATCCGTCAGGTTCACCGCATTGCCCGCGCCGACGATGACAAAAGCGCCGAACAGCACAAAGAAATAGCCGAGATTGATCACGAATTCCTTGAAGAACGGAAACGCGATGGAGCTGCCGAGCGTGCCGCCATGCGGTGCGGAGGCTAGCGCCATCTTCATCATGAAGAACACGGCAATCGCCGCGATCAGGAATTCGATGCCGAGACGGGCCTTGCCGGAAAAACCCTTGTCGCTCTGCTTCGTGACCTTGAGATAATCGTCGTAAAAGCCGATTGCGCCGAAACCGAGTGTCACCATCAGAACGGCGACGACATAGACATTCGACAGGTCACCCCAGAGCAGCGAGCCGCCGAGGATACCCGCAAGGATCATCAGCCCGCCCATGGTCGGCGTTCCGGCCTTCTTGAAATGCGTCTGCGGCCCGTCGGCACGGATCGGCTGGCCCTTGCCCTGGCGCACGCGCAGCGAGTTGATGATCGCCGGTCCGAACAGGAAGACGATCAACGCAGAGGTGAACATCGCCGCCCCCGCCCGGAAGGTGATGTACCGGAAGAGGTTGAAGACTTGAACTTTATCCGACAGTTCGACGAGCCAGATCAGCATATTTGCCCTTTCAAAAGGCTATTTCAGACTTGGCGTTCCGTCTCGGGGAATGCCGGATACTTGTCAAGCAGGGCGGCGACAATCTTGCCGAAACCGAGGCCAAGTGACGATTTTACCATCAGCGCGTCTCCCGGTTGCACCCATTGCAGGGCGAAATCGGCAAGCTCAGCCGTTGTCGGGAACCAGATGACGGTGACGCTGTCCGGCAGCGCATCGCGAAGAGCGGCCATCGCCTCGCCCGCCAGCCAGACATGTTCGATACCGGCCGCAAGCAGCGGCCCGGCCAGTTCCTCATGCAGCTGCGCGGAAAACTCGCCCATCTCCAGCATGTCGCCGAGAACGGCGACGCGACGGCCATGCCCCTGCGTTTCAGTCTCCGCCAGCACGGCGATCGCCGCCCGCATGGAGGCCGGATTGGCGTTGTAGCTTTCATCGATCAGCAGGAAAGACCCGCCATTGATCGCCAGATGGTGGCGCTGGCCCCGCCCTTTCACCGCCTCAAGCGTCCCGAGCGCCTCGAAAGCGCGGTCCAGATTGGCGCCGGTGAGAGCAACGGTACCGAGAACCGCCATGGCGTTATCGGCAATATGCCGGCCGGGAATATTCAGCTGCAATTCGCTGGTTTCACCGTTCAGGATCACCCAGATGGTCGAACCCGTCACCGTGCTCTCGAAATCGGCCAGACGGAAATCAGCCTTGGCGTGCTGCCCGAATGTCAGAATATGCTCGATACCCTGCTCCTGCGCAGCCTCTTCAAGCTGCTCGAACTGGGCATTGTCGCGGTTGAGAATGACGGAACCGCCCTCCTCCAGGCCTTCGAATATCTCCGCCTTGGCGGCGGCGATTTCTTCTATGTCCTTGAAATTGCCGAGATGGGCGGGGGCAATGGTGGTAATGATGGCCACATGCGGACGAACCATTTTCACCAGCGGCCGGATTTCCCCGGAATGGTTCATGCCGATTTCGAAAACGCCAAATTCGGTGTCGGCCGGCATACGCGCCAGCGTCAGCGGCACGCCCCAATGATTGTTGAAGGACGCGACTGCCGCATGCACCCTGCCGGATGGCGCAAGCGCCTGCCGCAGCATTTCCTTGGTCGTCGTCTTGCCGACGGAACCCGTCACCGCGATGATGCGCGCCGACGTTCTTTCGCGCGCCGCGATGGCGAGCTTGCCGAGTGCGGCAAGTACATCCTCTACCACGATCATCGGTACGGTCAGCCGGCCGAGCGCCGGCAGCTTGCCCTCCGCCACGACCAGAAGACCCGCCCCGTTCGCAACGGCGAAACTGGTATAGTCATGACCGTCCACCCGGTCGCCCTTGATCGCGAAGAACGCTTCGCCCGGCTTGACCGTCCGGCTGTCGATGGAAATGCCGGTGATTCCGGTCGGCAGGTTGCCCACCGGGCGTCCTGCCGTGATGGCGATCATATCGGCGACTGTCCATAACCAGCTCAAATCTTCGATCCTTCCAGCCCTGCCAGTGCAGCGCGCACCTGTTCATGATCGGAAAACGGCAGCGTCACGGAACCGACGATCTGCCCTTCTTCATGCCCCTTGCCCGCGACGATCAGCGTATCGCCGTTGGAAAGCAGCGATACCGCATGGTGGATCGCCTGCGACCTGTCGCCGATTTCCAATGCACCCGGCGCCGCCGCCATGACCTCGGAACGGATCGTTGCGGCATCTTCCGAGCGCGGATTGTCATCGGTGACGATGACGATGTCGGAAAGCCGCGTCGCCACCTCACCCATGATCGGGCGTTTGCCCTTGTCACGGTCGCCACCGCAGCCGAAGACGGTGATGATACGGCCCGACGTGAAAGGCCTGACCGAAGTGAGCACATTTTCCAGCGCATCCGGCTTATGGGCATAATCCACATAGGCAAGCGCGCCGTTCTTCGTCTGGCCCACCAGTTCCAGACGACCGGCCGCACCGATCAGCTTTTCAAGCGCCTTCATCGCCACTGCGGCGGAAACACCGGTGGACATGGCAAGACCGGCCGCCACAAGCGCGTTGGCCACCTGAAAATCGCCAGCAAGCGGAATATCCACCTCGTGAATCACACCTTCATGATGCACTTCGATCATCTGTTTATGACGGAAATGCTCCACCCTCTTCAGCGTCAGGTAATCACCCTTGCGGCCCACGGTTCGCACAGCGAGGCCCGCTTCGCGCGCCGCCTGGATTGCCTTTTCCGACCACGGATCATCCGCAAAAATGACCGCCGGCGCGCCTTTTTTCATCAGCGTGTTGAACAGCCGCATCTTCGCGGCCATATAGTCCTCGACAGTCGGATGATAATCCATGTGGTCACGGCCAAGATTGGTAAAACCGGCCGCCGCAAGCTTCACGCCATCGAGACGGCGCTGGTCGAGGCCGTGGCTCGAAGCCTCCATCGCCGCATGTGTCACGCCTTCGGAGGCAAGCTCGGCCAGAAGCGCATGCAGCGTCACCGGGTCAGGCGTTGTCAGCGCGCCGTAATCCTCTCGACCCGGAGCGATGACACCCGTCGTGCCGATCTGCGCGGCCGCATGGCCGGCAAAGGCCCATATCTGCCGCACAAAGGAAGCGACGGAGGTTTTCCCCGCCGTTCCGGTGACGGCAACCATGATTTCCGGCTGTTTTCCATAAAAACGGGCGGCGGCGAGCGAAAGATAGAGCCGCGGGTCGGAGACGACCAGCACCGGCACATCGGCCTCCACCGCATGACCGGAAACGACAGCAACCGCGCCCTTGGCAACCGCGTCCTTCACATAGGCCGCGCCATCCGCCTTCGTGCCCGCAACCGCCACGAACAGACTGCCGGGCTGAGCCTTGCGGCTGTCTGCGGTTATCCCCCCGATTTCGACCGCCCCTATTCCAGACAGGAGCAATTCATTCAATTCCGGAAACGCATTTCCGGATATATCTCGCAAATTCATCGACTGTGTCCGTCTTGTCCCCCCGGCGCGAATCGCCGGAACATCATAAGCTCTAACAATCAATAAGACACGAGCAAGGCCGAGCCATCCTTGCCGAACTTCGGCTTCACACCCAGCACCGCCGCCGTGCGGGCGATGATGTCGCGCACCATCGGCGCTGCGGAGGTGCCGGCGAGTGCCGCGCCATTGCCTTTGTCCGTCTTCGGTTCATCGATGAAGGTCAACACCACATATTGCGGGTCGTCGATCGGGAAAGCTGACAGGAAGGCGTTGAAGTTCTTGTCGCGGACATAACGGCCATTAACGACCTTGTCCGCCGTGCCGGTCTTGCCGCCGACGTTGAAACCGTCGACGCGCGCATTGCGGCCCGATCCGTTCACACCATTCCATTCGAACAGGAAACGCATGTCCTTGCTGGTGGTGGGTTTCAGAACCTGCTTGGCCACCAGATCCGCCTGTTCGCGGGTGCGCGGCAGGAACGTCGGCTCGATCAGCTTGCCGCCATTGACGAGCGCCGCCCCGGCAACCGCCGTCTGCAGCGGCGTCGTCGAAACACCGTGACCGAAGGAAATGGTGATGGAGTTGATCTTCTTCCATTCACGCGGCTGCGATGGCAGCGCCACCTCCGGCAATTCGGTCTGCATGCGGGTCAAAAGCCCGAGCTTCGTCAGAAACTCCTTGTGGCCCTCGGTGCCGACGGTGTCGGCGATCTTGGCCGTACCGATATTGGACGAAAACTGGAAGATTTCCGGCACCGACAAAATGCGGTTCTTGCCGTGGAAGTCCTTGATGGTGAAACCGCCGATACGGATCGGATAACGGGCATCGAAACTGTCACCCAGACGCACGCGGCCCGAATCGAGGCCCATGGCGATGGTGAAGGACTTGAAGGTCGATCCCATTTCGAACGTACCGTTCGACATGCGGTTGAGCCAGCCCTCCTTCGCGCCTTCGGCCGGGTTGTTCGGATCGTAATCCGGTACCGAGGCCATGGCGAGAACTTCACCCGTGTGCACGTCCAGAACGACAGCGCCGGCGCCGATTGCCTGGAACTTGGCAATGGCCGAAGTCACGACCTCACGCACGATGGACTGCACGCGCAGATCGATCGAAAGCTTCACCGGTTCCAGCGGCTGGTCGCTGGTCATGCCAAGCGCCGTCAGATCGGCGAGGCCCTGGCTGTCAACGTAGCGTTCCATGCCCGCCACGCCACGATTGTCGATATTGACGTGGCCGACCACATGGGCCGCCGTCGGGCCGCCCGGGTAGAACCGGCGTTTTTCCGGACGGAAGCCGATGCCGGGAATACCGAGCGCCAGAATCTGGCTCTGCTGCTTGGGCGTCAATTGACGGCGCAGCCACTGAAAGCGGGAATTGGAGGTGAGCTTCTGATAGGTGCCACGCTGATCGAGATCAGGCAGAACGGTGCGCAGCTTCTCGATCGCCTCGTCGATATCGACGATGCGATGCGGCTCGGCAAACAGCGAGACGGTGCGGATGTCGGTGGCGAGAACCTCGCCATTGCGGTCGAGAAGGTCCGGGCGCGACGCCATCAGCCGGTCTGCGGGCGCGATGCTTGAAACGGTTTCCTGTTCCGCCATGCCATATTGTACGAGACGCCCGCCCACGACGGCATAAAAGGCCACGAAACCGAAAATGATCAGACCAACCCGGCTTTTCGCCTGGGCAGCACGCTTCTTGCGGGCACCCTCGAAAGCCGCATGATCGGTATAAACACCGGTGGTGCTGGCGGAAAAATGAGCCTTGCTCTTCAAAACCATGACGCGGGAGAGAAAAGACATCAGCGGTTCACCGATCCTGTTATCGTGTCATCCATGTCATCGGTTTCATCACCGGCGACGGCGGAGACGGCCGGAGCCGCTGGGGGACGGGAAACGCGCGCCCTCGGCGTCGGAACCGGGGCGCCATTGGCGGCGATCTGGCCGGCCGGCGGCGATTTCTTTTTGGCGGCCGCGCCAAGCGTCGCGCCCGGCTTGGAACCGTTGACGGCGGCGGCAATCACGTCCTCGACGCTCATGCCTTCCGGCTCAGGCGGCTGCGGCAGTTGCGAGCGCAGCATGGGCAGTTCGCGCGGCTGCGCCAATTGCGTCGGCAGCGTCGGCGAAAGGCCAAGCTCATCCTGATAGGCATTGACCAGACGATGCAGACGGTTCGGCTGCGTCAGCAGCGCCCAGTCGGCCCGCAACAGATCGATCGTATCCTTTTCAAGCTTGATTTCGGCCTCGAGCTTGCGGACCTCTTCGAGCTTCAGATCGGCCTTGTGCTTGATCGAATAGGTCACGACGGCCGCAGCAACCATGACCCCCATCAAAATGACATCGAAAGTGCGCAGCATATCAGCCTCCCATCTTTTCAAGGCTGGCGAGATCGGGAAGCTCGAAGATCGAAAAATCCGCCGCGCGCGCCGGCGCGGTCGTGCGCAGACCCGCCCGCAGCTTGGCTGACCGCGCGCGCGGATTGAGTTCCGCCTCCGCGTCGCTGGCGGCGATCATCGGCTTGCCGATATTGTCGAAAATGGCCGGCTTGTCTTCGACCATCGGCAGATGCCGGGAACCGGCGGCCTTGCCGGAACGGTCGGAGAAGAATTTCTTGACGATGCGGTCTTCCAGCGAATGGAACGTGACGACGACCAGGCGACCACCGGGCTTCAGGGACCGCTCTGCAGCGAAAAGCGCCTGCGCCAACTCGCCGAGTTCATCATTGACGAAAACCCGAAGCGCCTGAAACACCCGAGTCGCGGGATGGATCTTGTCCTTCGCCTTGCGCGGCGTGACGATCTCGATAAGACCGGCGAGATCACGCGTGGTGCGGAAGGGCTCTTCCGCCCTCCTCTTCTCGATGGCGCGGGCGATGCGGCCCGGCTGCTTTTCCTCACCGAGAAAACCGAAGATGCGGATCAGATCACCGACTTTCGCACGATTGACGACATCCGCCGCCGAAACGCCGGAGGCGGACATGCGCATATCAAGGGGACCGTTCTTCTGAAAGGAAAAGCCGCGCTCTGCCTCGTCGATCTGCATGGAGGAAACACCGATATCAAGTACAACGCCGTCGAGACCGCCCGCGGGCGCATGCTTCGCCAGATCGGAAAATTGTGATTGAATGAGGTTTAACCTGCCGCCATTGGCGGCAACCATCGCCTGACCGCCAGCTATCGCGGTCGGATCGCGGTCGAGCGCGATGACATTGGCGCCCTGATCGAGAATGGCCTGGGTGTAGCCGCCGGCACCAAAAGTACCATCAAGGATGATTTTTCCGGATGCGGGTTCAAGCGCGGCGATAACTTCGCGAAGCAGGACAGGGATGTGACGCTGAGGTCCGCCATCGGCATCAGAAGATCGCCCACCAGAATTCGCCGCCATTCCGTGTCCCCGTCCTATGCGGGGCGAGCAGCCGAAAAACCGCGCCCCGCTCTTGCTTCCGCCTGCGCGCCCAAAAACGCCTGCGGTTGCCAAAGCTGAAAATGATCCGCCCGTCCGACGAAGGTGACCTCGGTGGATATGCCGGTAAATTCCCGCATGAAATCCGTCACCATCAACCGACCTTCCTGGTCGAGCTTCATGAAGACACCGCCGCCGTGAACCAGCAGCGACATCGCGTTCGCCTCCGGCGAGAAGGCATCCATCGACGCAATCTGCCGCTCGTAGCGCTCCAGCAAATCCGGACCGCCGATACTGATTGCCGGGAAAGCAAAATCCTGAAGGCAATAAAGCTCCTGGATACCGCGCCTCACCAGCACCGAACGAAACGGAGACGGAACCGAAACACGCCCCTTGGCGTCGATCCTGTTCGTCACGTTCGATAAAAAGCGGTCCATTACTCAACTCGCCCAAACCGCAATCCGCCAGGCGAACCATCCGCCCCACAGACAACACCGGTACGCACGACACATCGCCAAGCGCCAGGGCAACATGCCCTGCAGCAGCCCCTTGCAGGCTCCTCACTCGTTTCAGCGATTGCGGGTCAAAAACACGACCCAGTGTGGTGTGCATTTGGGATATCATGGGACACTATGGGCGTCAATGGGAGAAGCCGGCACGATACCGACTTCGCATCGGAAATTCATAAGCCGTTAAGTTTAACGAATGGTTTACTTCGGGCGCAAAGATGCGCTTTCACGGCACAAGAAAATGCGGTGAAATTGACGTTTTTCTTTTTTGAAACAAGAGTGTGACTGAACGCCTCTGCGTTCCCACGCGGTAGAACAAACACCAATATTCGAAAATACCGAAAATCAATCGGGCGAAGCGGCGACCGGTTCTCCCCGCCACAAGCTCTGCGCCTCCCCTTCGAACTCCTGACCTTTGACCAAGACGCGGAGAACAACCACATCATCGTGCTCTACGACAAAGGCTATGCTGGCACTTCGCTCAAAACCGATTATGCGCAGCCCTGATCGCACCTCATTGCGCACCGTGCCACGCTCGGGGAATACGTTCAGTGACGCGAGAAAAGCACCAACACGCTCAATATACCGATCCGCCGTGACAGCTGAGCCAGATTTGCGAACAACATTGCTGTGGATTTGCACCAGATCGGTTTGCGCTTCAGGGGACAAACGCACGACGTAATATTTCATTTAAGCAATTCCAGCAAAAATCTGCAGCGGCTTTGCATTATAAATTATTTAAAAAACAAGGAGATGAAGTGGAAATATGCTACGTGCGCCCTTCGCCCTTGGCGATCCGCGCCTTCACCTCAGCCATACCTTCATTGAGCGGCTTCGCACGGTCCGGGTCGGCTTTGTGGGCATCGTATGCGGCTGCGACCTCTTCCTGCAGCCAACGCTCCACAGCTGCATCGCGTGCGACCAGGGTGCGCAGGCCATCACGAATAACTTCGCTTTCCGTCGCATATTCACCAGAGGCTACCTTTGCCTTGACCATCTCGGCCATATCCAGAGGAAGAGTGATGCTGAAAGCCTGAGTAGTGCGCATGGTTCTGCCTTTCGTTCCTTAGCCTTTCATATCACGGCATATGATTTAATCATACATCTTCGCGCATTGGTCAAAGCGACCCGGCATCCAGAAGGACCGCTGCATATATTGAGGAAAATTCGCCAGTTGGCCTGTAAGCCGGGTTCTGTATGGCCCCGGTTTGACCCGGAACGTGGCAGCCATTCATCTGGGACGGCATTTGCATGCCGCCTCGCGCAACCCACCCGGATGACGGGCCCGGAAACCGGCTGTGAACGGGCTTTCGCCCATCCCGTGTCATCCCTATTCGGTCTTGCTCCCGGTGGGGTTTACCTTGCCACCACTGTCACCAGCGGCGCGGTGGGCTCTTACCCCACCCTTTCACCCTTACCATGCAAAGCATGGCGGTTTGCTCTCTGTGGCACTTTCCCTGGGGTCACCCCCGCCGGACGTTATCCGGCACCGTATTTCCGTGGAGCCCGGACTTTCCTCACCTTACCGTCTTTCGACATTGATAAAGCGCGGCTGCCCGGCCAACTGGCATGGGCTGCATAACCATGTTCCGGAGCGAAAGCCACCGAAAAGCGCAATCAAGGATCAAAGAAATGCCGGCGTGAAATCCGTCATGAAAGCACGATCGGCTATTTTTCCATCCCGCAGCAGCGTGGCACCCAGTCGCCCGATTTCGTCGGAACTCTTTGCCGCGGTGCCATTGCCGCCGGTGAGAACCGCGATATGCGGTGAGGCGGTAAAACCGATGGCGGGATAACCACTCCGGGTTTTGGAGACGACGCAGGCGGCCATCGAGACACGCGAGAGATCGACGGAAGGCACCAGTGTTTCGACGATGGCCGACAGATGATCCCGCACGCTTTCACGTCCACCGGAACGAAACCATTCCCGGATTTCCGGGTCGCTGCCGACCGCCTTGTCATCGGGATCACCGCCGATTTTCAGATAGAATTTGCCATCGGGATAACGCACCGGCGGCAGAAGATAGATATGTTTCGTGGTGTCGCGCGGCTCGTAGATCAGCGACGGCATAGCCGCATATTGCTCAAGATCGGCTTCATCAATCTCGAAGAAGGCGACGGTCCGCGCATAGACATTGAGCGCGACCGGCTGCGGCAGCAGGTCTTTCGTGATCGAGAAACCGCCGGCTGCCACCAGCACCCGGTCTGCGGTATAAACCGCGCCGGAAGCCGTCCGCACCGATGCCCGGCCATCCTCTTCCCGCGTCGAGACGACGATATCGTCGATCAGCGTAACACCGGCCTTTTCCGCCAGAACCACCTGTGCCTTGACCAGCGCGCGCGGATTGACGTATCCGGCATTGTCCCTTTCGAAGACGCCTTCGCAGCCCGGCTCGAAAGAGAAATAGGGAAACCGGCTTTTCAGGTTTGCGCCATCCAGCAATTCCGTCGAAACACCGAGTCGCGACGCCGCTTTGGAAACATCATCGATAAAGGGATTGTCGCCGCCCCGCTGAGGCCCCACCATCAGGCAACCGACCGGCGCGTAAAATTCCACGCCGCTTCTCGCGGCAATATCGGCATAACGCGCAATCGAGCGGTTGGCGAGCAGCGCCCAGTCGGCATCACCATCGATGGTGCGGGTAATCCGCGCCTCATCATAGTGACTGGCGAAAACGCCCTGATGTGATTTGATATCGGCAGGTTCTCCGGGGCCAATCAGCGCCACGCCATCCACCGTTTCCGCCAGATGGCGGGCGGCGGCGGCACCCATCATGCCGCGACCCACGACGATATAGTTGAAATGTCCCGACATGCTGCCCTCTTCATCCGCCCTGTTCAGCAGCAACCTTGTAGCCGCTTAACAGAAGGATGTCAGACGAAAACCGGCGACATTTCGGCCGCGAATTCATCCTCGGTCAGTTGACCGCTCGCAAGCAGCACGGCACCCAGCCGCCCAATCTCGTCCGAAGACTTGGCGGAGACGAAATTGCCACCCGTCAGAACTGCGATATTGGAGGATTGTGTATAGCCTATATAGGGATAACCGCTGCGGGTAATGGATGCGACACAGGAGCCGGAGGTCACGGGGCAGCCGGCAAGTTCGGGCATCAGCGACAGGGCCTTCCTCGTCAGGAATTCCACCTCACCCGGCGTGCCGTCGGAATGGAACCAGTCCACCGCCTCGGCCAGTGTCTCAAGCCTGCCCTTCTCGCTTTCGCCGCCGATCTTCAGATAGACCTTGCCATCGGGATACCGCACCGGCGGCAGGATGTAGACGATGTCGTCCTCCGTCTCCGCCAGCACGATGGTCGACGGCATGGAACCGAATATGGCCTGCCTTGCCTCATCCAGTTCGAAAAACACGATGGTGCGACCGGTGGCCGCCATATCGACCGGCGAAGGCAAAAGCTCAGCCATGTTGGTGAAACCGCCTGCGGCCACGATGACCTTTTCAGCGATGTGAACAGTACCTTCCCGCGTTATCACCTCGACGCCATGCGAGGTATCGCGAACATGCGCTGCGGTTTCGCGCACCAGATGCGCGCCCTGTGCCCCGGCAATCGAGCACTGCGCCTTCACCAAGGCGCGGGGATTGATGTGGCCGGCATTGCGGGCCTCGAAGTAGCCGCCGTAACCGGCAGGCAGCGCGAACATCGGAAACCGGCCAGTCAGCGCGTCGGCACCGAGCGTTTCCACGCCAAGACCGAGACGACCGGCCGAAGAAAGCGCCCGCGACACATAGTCTCCCGCAAGCCCCTTGCCGTTTCCGGTAAACAGGCAGCCGGATTCGGTAAAGAAGCGGATACCGCTCTTGGCCTCGATCTCGGCGTAACGCCGGATGGAACGCTGCGCGAGTTCCGCCCAGACAGGGTCGCCATCAAACCCACGGGTGATACGCGCTTCGTCGTAATGGCTTGAAAACACGCCTTTATGGCTCTTGCGATCGGCGGGTTCGCCCGGTCCGATCAGCGCCACACCGTCCGTTTGCGCAGAAAGGTGCCGCGCAGCAGCAGCCCCCATCATTCCGGCCCCGACCACGATATATTTGAAATCCGGCATGACATGCTCCGTATCAGATTTGCTCCTAACTACAGCATGCCCGCGCGAACCGGAATCGCTTTTCGCAAAACCATGGCGCGCGGTCGCATTTCCGGACGGAAAACGGCGCCACTTTTCCGGGAAAGGCTTCCGGAAAAGATAAGCGCAGGTCTCAACCGGCCAGCAGTGCCTGCACCTTGCCGCAATAACGCTTGGACACCGGGTTCATGCGCGTGGCGCCATGGCCGGCATTATAACGCAGGATCGTGCTGCAAACCTCGCCGCCGCCAAGCTGATGGGCAGTTGCCAGATATTGCATGCCCCAGCGAATATTGGTCTCGGGATCGTAGAGCGCCTTTGTCGTACCTCGAAAACCCATCATGCGCGCCGTTGCCGGCTTGATCTGCATCAGCCCGACCTCGCCGGCGCTGCCGCGGGCCTTCGGGTTGAACTTGCTTTCCACCGAAACCACGGCATGCGCCAGATTGGTGGGAACGCCGTAACGCTTGGCATATTTGACGATCAGATCGGAATAATCGTTCCTGAGGGAGGAAGGCAGGCTCTTTTCCGGAATGGGATAACCGGACTTGCGGAAGAAGGTCTCCAGCGTCACGGTCTTGGTCTTGACGTCCTCGTCTTTGGCAAAAGCAATCCCCGCCTGCGAAGCGAGCATAACAACACCCGCCGCAACAGCAACAACAACCCTGTTCATATGTAGAAAAAGTCTCCAGATCGGATGACGGCAACAGTGAAGCGACACAAATATTCAACGCCCGGAAAGTCGATCTCGACTTTCCGCTGTCCAGTCTCCTTGATTGATATTGACGGCAGGTTCCCCTGAAGAACGTCACCGCATGCAGTGACGTTCTTAAACTTCTTCAATGCGGATTATCTATGGCACAACAAAAAAAGCGACTTGAACAGCCGGAAAACGGGGAACGCTTTTCCAGAATCTGCCTTCAGGCGACCGAAAATTTCGGAAGGCTGGTAATCAGCCGGTGCAACGTGTCGATGGTGGAAAAATCCGCGATGCCGTCCACCAGAGCCGGACGGAAATGCCGCTGGAAGGCAGCAACGGCGCCTTCGGTTTTCTCGCAATAAGCGCCTGTAATTTCAACGCCATATCCATAAATGGACAACATCGACTGAAGTGCTTCGACGGGCTGGCCATGATCACCACGCTGGAAAAAGCGGCCGCCGCGGATCGGCGCGGGCTCCACCCAATGGCCGACACCGTGCTGCGACAGGATGTCCCACGGGAATTTCTCACCCGGATCGACCTTGCGGATCGGCGCTACATCCGAGTGGGCAAGCACCCTTTCAGGCGCGATAGACCATCGCTGGCCGCAATCGCGACACAATTCGATGACGGCCGCCACCTGCTCCCTCGGGAATTCAGGCAGACCGCCCGGATGACCCTTATTGGCGATTTCGATGCCGATGGAGCGGGAATTGATGTCTTCATGCCCTGCCCAGACGCTCTTGCCCGCATGCCAGGCACGGCGGGTTTCCGGAACCAGCTGAACAACCCGCCCGTCTTCGAAGACGAAATAATGGCTGGAGACCTGACTTTCCGGATTGCAGAGCCACGACAGCGCGCCATCGGCGGTCGTCATGCCGGTATAGTGCAGAAGAATGATATCCGGCCCGGCCACATCAAGCCTTTCGCCATGGTTAGGCGAAGGCGCAACGGCCGCGCCCCCGAAATCCGGGGTAAAATCCGGCAGACATTCACTCATGCGACGCGGCGTTCTTTCTCTATGGCCGCATAGGCGGCATTAAGAGCCGCCATACGCTCATTCGCCGCCGCATGCAATTCCATGGGAACGCCGCGCGCGATGAGCTTGTCCGGATGGTGCTCGGCAACAAGCGAACGGTAACGTTTGCGAATGTCGGAGAAATCGTCGGAAGGCGAAACGCCGAGTACGCGGTAGGGATCGCGCCCGTCCATGTGGACGTGTCGCGCCATGATCGTTTCGAAGTGATCTTCGGTGATATGGAAGATTTCCGCGATACGGCCAAGGAAAGCCAGTTCCCGCTCGTGGATCAGCCCATCGGCCTTGGCGATATGGAACAGGCCATCGATGACGCTTTCCAGCATCTCGCAATTGTCATGGCCGGAACCGCACAGACCCGCGAGCCGCTCCGCATAGGCCTCGTAACCAGCGACATCCTGACGGGCAAGATTATAAAGACGGGCGACGTTCCTGGCTTCCTCTTCCGGAAAATCGAATATCTGCCGGAAGGCGCGCACCTCGGCATCGTTGACGACGCCGTCGGCTTTCGCCATCTTGGCGGAGAGCGCGATGATCGCCACGGAGAAGGAAACTTTGCGGCGTGTTTCCGGGTCACCCTCGAACAGGGTGCGGATGGCTTCCACAACGCGCCCGAGCGCGCCGCCTGCCGCGTCGCCGATTGCGCCGAGCAGCCGTTCCCACAGGGATGAAATTTGCAGACAGGCGAAATCGAACATCATGGCGACAAGCATGACGGGATATCGCCGCGAATGCAATATGTCGAGGGGGCCAGCGGCATTAACTTTTATTCATCTTTGCGACAGTTTTGCTTCAGGAACAAGAGCGCGGGAAACGGCGCAACCGAGGTTTTCCACAGGCGCTGCAATCGGACATGGGCGCGTGGCGGCTTCGATGCGGATTGAAACGATTATATTCGGCGGGTTTCCTCAAGCCGCTGAAAAACCGCGAGAAATCGGCGTTTTTCTTCATAAATTCACTTTACACCTACACGCGGCTGTCGCATCCATTTGCCAGACATGTCTTTGGGTATACGTAAAAAGGAGAGCCATGATGGCCAAACAGAAAGTCGCAATGCTGACCGCGGGTGGCCTTGCGCCCTGTCTCTCTTCGGCCGTTGGCGGCCTGATCGAGCGCTATAGCGACATCGCGCCTGAAATCGACATCGTGGCCTATCGCTCCGGCTATCAGGGCGTGCTTCTCGGCGACCGTATCGAGATCACGGCGGACATGCGGGAGAAGGCGCATCTCCTGCACCGCTATGGCGGCTCGCCGATCGGCAACAGCCGCGTCAAGCTCACCAACGCCGCCGATTGCGCCAAGCGTGGCCTGGTCAAAGAAGGCGACAATCCGCTGCGCGTCGCCGCCGAACGGCTGGCCGCAGACGGCATCACCATTCTCCACACCATCGGCGGTGACGACACCAACACGACGGCCGCCGACCTCGCCGCCTATCTCGGCGCCAACGGTTACGACCTTACCGTCGTCGGCCTGCCGAAGACGGTGGACAATGACGTTGTACCGATCAAGCAGTCGCTTGGCGCCTGGACGGCTGCCGAAGTCGGCGCCTCCTTCTTCGACAATGTCAGCAACGAACAGAGTGCGGCGCCGAAGACCTTCGTCATCCACGAAGTCATGGGCCGCCATTGCGGCTGGCTGACGGCTGCCACCGCCCGCGCCTATATCCAGAGGACCAGCGGCAATGAATATGTCGAAGGTCTGATGATGAACACGCAGATGAAGAACATCGACGGCATCTATCTGCCGGAAATGGCCTTCGACATCGAAGCGGAAGCCGAGCGTCTGAAAGAGATCATGGACAGGAACGGCTATGTCACCCTGTTCGTGTCGGAAGGTGCGGGCCTCGATTCCATCGTCGCGGAACGCGAAGCGTCCGGCGAAGCCGTCAAGCGCGATGCCTTCGGCCATGTGAAGATCGACACCATCAATGTCGGTGGCTGGTTCCAGAAGCAGTTCGCGAGCCTCATCGGCGCCGAACGCTCCATGGTGCAGAAATCAGGTTATTTCGCCCGTTCCGCCGCCGCCAATGGCGAAGACCTGCGCCTCATCCAGGGCATGGTCGATCTCGCCGTCGAAAGCGCCCTCAACAAGGTTTCCGGCGTTACCGGCCATGACGAAGACCAGAAAGGCAAATTGCGGACCATCGAGTTTCCGCGTATCAAGGGCGGAAAGCATTTCGACCTCTCTGCAAAATGGTTTACCGAAGTGATGGAACACGTCGGTCAGCCGTTCACAGCGGCCTGATTTTACGATAGTCTAAAATAAGACGGCGACAGGGAGGGCAAGGAGGAAGAGAATGTCTGGACAGGCCTGGCTGATTTTTTGTGCAGCATGTGCCGTTGTGTTCGCACTTCCCTCTCCCCTTGTATTCTCTGTTGCCTCCTATGCCGCCATTCGCGGCAGGAAGACGATTTTCGCCTCTGTCAGCGGCGGCGCCCTCGGTATCGTCACGACCATGACGATTTCAGCCATTCCGGTGGCCGGCCTCACCTATCTGCCGCAAGCCTTCGTTGAAATCGTGCAATGGGCCGGTATTGGCTGGCTTATGCTGTTTTTCCTGTGGACCTTCGCCACGCCCGCCGCCCAGGCAGCCAATGCCGACAACGACAATCTGCCCGGCAAATCATGGATCGGCATTTTCAGCGATTGTTACGCCATCGCCGCGCTGCGCCCGCGCTATTTCGCATTCTTTCTGGCGCTGCTGCCGCAATTCGTTTCCACCTCCGGCAACGCCGTTGAAACGTTCGCCATGGCGCAGGCCGCAACCCTGCTTCTGGCGCTTGCCATGCTGACGGCGCAGGCGCTGTTTGCCGCCTCGACGCTGGCGCTGGTGCGCCGCATGTCGGGCGAGAAAAAAATCAGGCCGAAATACCGTACCCACTTCATTTCCGGCCGTGCCGTCAGCGCCGGATACAGGCGCATTGCGGCCTGAAAAACCGGGAGATTACTCCCGGCTTGCCGCTTTCCTTACAATAGGTTAATGAAAGCTCGACGGGACACTGCCTGCTTCGCTCGACGCGGGGTATCGAAAGACAGGCATAACGAAGGCGGCAACATGCGAAATTCGGGCAAATTCCGCGGAAGAAGGACACTTCTTCTGTCTTCCACCATGGGCCTGGCACTGGCATTGGCCGGATGCACCAGCGTCGAATATACCGCGAAGGAAGGGCCCGACGGCC
Organism: Rhizobium rhizogenes; assembly: GCF_002005205.3. Next base: position 1,811,468 of record NZ_CP019701.2, read on the forward strand.
CGAAGATCGCCACGGTTCACCCCGCCACTTCCGGCCAGCCGGCCGCACAGTCGGCAACGGCAGAGACCCCGGCCGGCGTCGCTCCGGCAACGCAGACCGCCGAAGCCTCTTCTCACCCTGCGGAACTTCCGACTGCCGTCGCCGTCAAGGGCGGCCGCGTCGCACTGCCGCCGGCATCCGAAATCGCCGCTGCGGCCGCCATCTCTGCCCAGATGCAACCGCAACAGAACGAGATGGCGCAGGCCGCCGTGATGACATCTGCGCCGACCACGGCCGCGGCTCTCGCACCGACAGGCGCCGCTCCGGCCGCAGCCGCAATCGAAACGGCTGACATGGCGGCAAAGTCCGCACCCCACAATGCCACCGCAGACCTGCCGCAGGTGGTTGCCGTCAAGGGCAGCTTCCCGCCCGCGCCGCCACCGCCCGGTTCACCCTCCATCGGCACCGAACTGACGGCGGAGCGGAAGGTCGTTCCTCTGCCGAAGCCGGACAGCGCGGTTCTGGCCTATGCCGCCGGCCCCACCAATGCCGCCCTTGCCGCCATCCGGCAGAACGAAACGATGACGGCGCCGCTCAGATCGGCGCCAGCCGGACGCGAGAAGCTGAGCGGGCTGATTTCCAAATACGCCACCATGTATGACGTGCCGGAAGATCTGGTACACCGCGTAGTGCAGCGTGAAAGCATGTATAATCCCGGCGCCTATAATGGCGGCCATTTCGGCCTGATGCAGATCAAGCACGCCACGGCCCGCTCCATGGGCTTTGATGGCCCGGCGTCTGGCCTGTTCGATGCCGAAACCAACCTGAAATATGCCGTCAAATACCTGCGCGGCGCATGGCTTGTCGCCGATAACAACCGCGACAACGCGGTCCGCCTTTATGCGCGCGGTTATTATTACGACGCCAAGCGCAAGGGCATGCTGCACGTCCTGCGCAAATAATGGCTTCAGGCTGTTCCGGGAATGCCGTTCAAATAGGAGCGGTCTGCCGGAACGCCCGCCCATAAGCCTCGAAAACAACACCTCCGCCACCCTCGGGCCTGCCCCGGGAACCTGCCATTGCAACGGGCTTTGATTCTTCGGCTCAAAACCGGGGATGGCTTGCATGACGGACCTTGGCCATCAACCCGGGGCACCGTCCGCTTTCCCATCGTCTTTTCGATTCCTGCCTCAGCCCACAGGCCCTGTCATCAAACTGTAGCGTCACGGCTGTAGAGGCCTCTCAATCGACTGAGAGGTGAACATATGACGAGTGCGGCACCCAAGACCGGCTTCAGCAAAAACACGAAACTGAAGTCCGCATTGCTCCAGCACAAGGCACTCTCGAAAAGCGGCCTTTCCGAACGGTTCTTCGGAGTTCTTTTTTCCGGTCTCGTCTACCCTCAAATCTGGGAAGACCCGGAAATCGACATGGAAGCGATGGAGCTTGGCGAAGGTCACCGCATCGTCACCATCGGCTCCGGCGGCTGCAACATGCTGGCCTATCTCTCCCGCAACCCTGCCAGCATCGATGTCGTGGATTTGAACCCGCATCACATCGCCCTCAACAAGCTGAAGCTCGCCGCCTTCCGCCACCTTCCCGCCCATCAGGATGTCGTGCGCCACTTCGGCCGCGCCAATACCCGCAGCAACAGCCATGGCTATGACCGTTTCATCGCCGACCACCTCGACGATACGACCAAGGCCTATTGGTCGAAGCGCACGCTGACCGGCCGCCGCCGCATTTCTGTCTTTGACAGGAATATCTATCGCACCGGTCTGCTCGGCCGTTTCATCGGCGCCGGCCACCTCATGGCCCGCCTGCACGGCGTAAAACTCACCGAAATGGCCAACAGCCGTACACTGGACGAACAGCGCCAGTTCTTCGACAGCAAGGTCGCACCGCTGTTCGACAAGCCGGTGGTGCGCTGGCTGACGAAGCGCAAAAGCTCGCTGTTCGGCCTCGGCATTCCACCCCGCCAATATGACGAGCTCGCAAGCCTTTCCGCAAACGGCACGGTTGCCGCCGTGCTCAAGGAGCGGCTGGAAAAGCTTGCCTGCAACTTCCCGCTCAGCGACAATTATTTCGCCTGGCAGGCCTTCGCACGCCGTTATCCCGAACCGCATGAGGGTGCCCTGCCCGCCTATCTCAAGCCGGAATATTACGAAACGATCCGCAACAACACCGCCCGCGTCGCCGTGCATCATGCCACCTATACCGAGCTTCTTTCCAAGAAACCGGCAAGCGCCGTCGACCGCTATATCCTGCTCGACGCGCAGGACTGGATGACGGACGCGCAGCTCAACGAATTATGGTCGCAGATCAGCCGCACCGCCGCTGCCGGCGCACGCGTCATCTTCCGCACCGCCGCCGAAAAAAGCGTCATCGAAGGCCGGCTCTCCACCGACATCCGCAACCAGTGGGTCTACCTCGAAGAGCGCTCGAAAGAGCTGAACGCCATGGACCGCTCGGCCATCTATGGCGGCTTCCATATCTATCAAAGGGCTATGGCATGAAAACCATCGGCGAGAATGTGGGCCTTGCAGACAGCGCGCATGCGGGCCTGATGGACCGCATGTATCGCCATCAGCGGCATATCTACGATATCACCCGCAAATATTACCTGCTCGGCCGCGACAGGACCATTTCCAGTCTCGACGTGCCGAAGGGCGGCACGCTGCTGGAAGTCGGCTGCGGCACCGGCCGCAACCTGCTGCTGGCCAGCCGCAAATTTCCCCAGGCCAGACTGTTCGGCCTTGATATTTCCGCCGAAATGCTGCTGACCGCATCCGAGAATTTTGCCGGCAAGGCAGAGCGTCCGCTTCTGCGCGTGGCCGACGCCACCGCCTTCCGTGCCGCCGAATTCGGTCAGCCCGGCGGTTTCGACCGCGTCATGATCCCCTATGCGCTGTCCATGATACCGGACTGGGAAAAGGCGATCGAACAGGCGCTCACGGCCCTGAAACCCGGCGGCTCCCTGCATATCGTCGATTTCGGCCAGCAGGAGCAATTGCCGACGTGGTTCCGCACTCTTCTGCAGGCATGGCTCACCCGTTTTCACGTCACGCCCCGCGCCAATCTTCGTTACGTTCTGGCCAATATGGCCGGTCGTTTCGACGGCAATCTGGAATTCGAGGAGATCGCCCGCGGTTATGCGTGGCGGGCCGTCATCACGCTTCCCGTGCCCCAGGAGCAACCGAAAATCAGCCGCATCCTGGCCGACGCCTGATTCTCGAAGGGATTTCAGTACCTCAGCTCGCGCAGCGGCAGCGGCGGGCTTTGGGGCGTTTCCTGCGGCGTTGATCGGCCATTGCCGCCACAAAAACGCAAATCGCTTCAAATCCAGTGGCTTGCAGGGCGCAAAAGGCGTGGTGCCTCTTGCCATAACCGCTTGTTTACCATGTTATGGGTAAATCGGGAGATGCGGCGCGCCATTTTTGCGGCCGTGGGATGGACAACACTTTCTTCAGGGTTCCAATGCGGCTGCGTTTATCGGCACTTTTGTCGGCTTTGCTGTTGATCGGCGGCTGCACATCCACGAGTTATGACCTGCTTGAAACCGCATCCGTTTCCAAGCCGAAATTTTCCGATACCGATCCGCAGGATTTCGGCATGAACAACCCGCACCGTCATGAGGTGCATGGCATCGACGTATCCAAATGGAATGGCGATGTTGACTGGCCGACCGTGCGCAAGTCGGGCGTCTCCTTCGTCTTCATCAAGGCGACGGAGGGATCGGACCGCATCGACCCGAAATTCGGTGACCATTGGCGCAGCGCCGCAGCGGCGAATATCCTGCACGCGCCCTATCATTTCTATTATTTCTGCTCGACCGCCGACGCGCAGGCCGACTGGTTCATCCGCAACGTGCCGAAGGACGCCGTCACCCTGCCGCCGGTTCTCGACGTGGAATGGAACCCGGCCTCGCCCACCTGCAAGACGCGCCCGGCGCCCGGCATCGTTCGCGCCGAGATGCAGCGTTTCCTCGACCGCATCGAGGCGCATTATGGCAAACGCCCGATCATCTATACCTCGGTCGATTTCCACCGCGACAATCTCGTCGGCCAGTTCAAGGACTATCATTTCTGGGTGCGCTCCGTCGCCGCGCATCCGACCAAGATCTATGAAGACCGGCAATGGGCCTTCTGGCAATATACGGCAACCGGCGTCGTGCCCGGCGTGAACGGTCCAACCGATATCAATGTCTTTGCCGGCAGCGAGAAAAACTGGCGTAAATGGGTCGCTTCCGCCAAATAAACACGGCCAAGAAGCAACACATTCAAAAAAACCGCGTTCTCACCGGTCGCCAGACCGCGAGACCCGTTTTTTTGTCGCAAACATATGGGTAAAGCGGGCCTACAACCCATTGAGGAAATTCCCATGTCCACCTTCCGGTCGCGCAGCATCGTTTTTGCCGCCGCTTTGTCGCTTCTTTCCACCGGCTCCGCCTTCGCCACGCCACCCGTGGCCTCGCCTGACGATCCCAAGCAGGTTGCCTGCGGCGGTGATCTCGGCGCCTTCCTTGAAGGCGTAAAGGCCGACGCGCTCGCCAAGGGCATTCCGGCCGACGCGATCCAGAAGGCGCTCGCCGGCGCGCAGGTCGACCCGAAGGTGCTCTCGCGTGACCGCGCGCAGGGTGTGTTCCGCCAGACCTTCCTGGAGTTCTCCCAGCGTACCGTCAGCCAGGCTCGCCTCGATATCGGCCGCAGGAAGCTGCAGGAACTCTCCTCCACCTTCGCCCGCGCCGAAAGTGAATACGGTGTACCGGCCGGCGTCATCGCCGCCTTCTGGGCCATGGAAACCGATTTCGGCGCCGTTCAGGGCGATTTCAACACCCGCAACGCGCTGGTGACCCTCTCGCATGATTGCCGTCGCCCGGAACTTTTCCGTCCGCAGCTGCTGGCGCTGATCGAAATGGTCCAGCACGGCGACCTCGATCCCGCCACCAATACCGGCGCATGGGCGGGCGAAATCGGTCAGGTGCAGATGCTGCCCAAGGACATCATCGCCTTCGGCGTTGATGGAGACGGCGACGGGCATATCAACGTCAAGAGCAGCGCCCCGGATGCCATTCTGACGGCGGCCAAGTTCATCCAGCATCTCGGCTTCAAGAAGGGCGAACCCTGGATTCAGGAAGTCTCCCTGCCGGAAAACCTGCCCTGGGAAAAATCCGGCCTCGGCGGTCCGCTGACCGCCGGTGAATGGTTTGCGCTGGGCGTGACCCCGCGTGACGGCAACAGGAACTTCGCCTCCCTGCCTGCAGCCCTCATCATGCCGCAGGGCCGCAAGGGACCGACCTTCATCACCTACCCGAATTTCAACATCTATCTGGAATGGAACCAGTCGTTCATCTACACAACGTCGGCCGCCTATTTCGCCACCCGCCTGATGGGCTCCCCTGTCTACAACAAGGGCAATCCCGAGCCCGGCTTCGATGACGCGACCATGAAAGAGCTTCAGACCAAGCTTGAGGCGCGCGGACACAATGTCGGCAAGGTGGATGGCATTCTCGGTTCCGGCACCCGCGTCGCCATCCAGAAGGAGCAGCAGCGCCTCGGCATGCCCGCGGATGGCTGGCCGTCGACCGCGCTTCTGCAGGCGCTTTAAGCAATCTTAACGGCGCTGCCAGGCCTTTAATCTGTGAGCCGGAATCAAGGCGGAAATCGTTAATCTCGACCGGATGACTGGGGATAACGCCCCGGTCATTTACTTTTTTTAAACATATGAAGCACTGCGTGATAAGAAAATAATCTTTTATTTTCAATATATTATAGAATTTTCTTTTTTACACCATGCCAAAGCGTGCTGCACTGCATCACAAAAACCGCTTTTCAACTGCCACAAAACGGTCATATTATCGACCCTGTCAACAACAGGAGGCACCCATGGGACTTACAAAATCTCTCAATGCCTTGGCAGTCGGTTTGGCGTTTTTGTTCGTAGCGATGATGCTTTTCATCTGACGAGACGTGAAGACCAAACGCAGTGAAGAACCGTAGTGACACGAGTTTGAAAAGCGCAGATCCTTTCGGGCCTGCGCTTTTTTCCTGCCTGAAATCTGCTGCCTGAATCAGGCGGCGCTGCGGCGCAGACGCTCCAGCCCGAGATTTTCGAGCACGGCGTCGACCAGCGGCGCACGGTTCATGGTATAGAGGTGGAACTCGTTGAAACCACGCCGTTGCAGATCGGCGATCTGCTCGGCCGCAACTTCGGCGGCCACGCGGGCGCGCCCTTCCAGATCCTCGTCATAACCTTCAAAACGCTCATCCAGAAAACCGGGAACGCTGGTGCCGCAACGGCCGGCGAAACGCTTGAGCTGGGTAAGGTTCTGGATAGGCATGATGCCCGGAACCACCGGAATGGTAATGCCCGCCGCTGTCACCCGCTCCATGTAACGCTCGAACACGTCATTATCGAAGAAGAACTGCGTCAGCGCCCGGGTCGCGCCATTGTCCGCCTTGCGCTTCAGCATGTCGATATCAACAGCTTCGCTTGCGCTTTCGGGATGCTTTTCCGGATAGGCCGAAACGGAAATTTCGAAATCGCCGATCTCGCGCAGGCCTCTCACCAATGCGGCGGCATTCTCATACCCTTCGGGATGCGGCTTGTAAGCCGTGCCGATACCGGTCGAGGGGTCGCCGCGCAGCGCCACAAAATGGCGAACGCCGGCATTGCGAAACTCTTCGATGACCTGATGCACGTCGTCACGGCTGGCATCCACGCAGGTCAGATGCGCGGCGGTCGACAGATGGCTGTCGCCGATCATACGGCGCACCGCATCCAGCGTCGGCGCCTTGGTGGAGCCACCCGCGCCATAGGTGACGGACACGAAATCCGGATTCCACTTCTTCAGCTCGGCAACCGTTTCCCAGAGCTGGGTTTCCATCTCGGGATTCTTGGGCGGGAAAAATTCGAAAGACAACCGGATATCGCCATCACGGCGCGCGGTTTCCGACCTCAACATATCATGCCCTCCCGGCAGCAAGTAAAACGGCCTCTTGCACCACATCGTCTGCCATCAGCAGCCGCTGGTCGCGGGCAACCCATATCGTCACGTCGAGAGCCTCGTCGGACGCTTTTTCAGAATGAAGATCGACAGCGCGTTCCAGCGAAAGCCCGGCCTTCTTCAGCCATTCTTCCATCAGCGGATGCGAAAAACCGAGCCGCACATGCGCGTGCTCATCGCGCAGATATTCGAAGGAATGCGGCGCAAGATCGATGACGATCAGCCGCCCACCGGGGCGCAGCATACGTGCGGCCTCGGAAAGCGCGATTTCCGGCTGGTCGAGGAAATGCAGCACCTGATGGATGACGATCAGATCGAAATCCTGTCCCTCCAGCGGCAGGTTGAGAATATCACCATGACGGACAGATGCATTGACCACGCCCGCCTTGTCGAGATTGGCACGCGCCACCGACAACATATCGCGGCTGGCATCCACACCGATCGCACGGCGATAGATGCCGCTCAGAAGCTGCAGGATACGGCCGGTGCCGGTGCCGAGATCGAGAAGGGAATCGATCGGGGTGGTCCCCACCAGCTTCAGCAACGCGCCTTCCACGGCTTCGTCGCTGACATGCAGACGGCGCAACTCGTCCCAGGCGGATGCGTTGCGGCTGAAATAATCCTGCGCACGTTCAGCCCGCACCCGCTTGACGGTGGCAAGCCGCTCGCTGTCGCGCTGGAGAACCGCGTCAGAGGGCGATGCAGCGGCAAGCAGCTGCCGCACAACGCCCGCAGGCTCGCCATCCTGCCGCAAGCGGAAATAGGCCCATGCGCCTTCCTGATAACGCTCGATCAGCCCCTCTTCCGTCAAAAGCTTGAGGTGGCGGGAAATGCGCGGCTGCGACTGGCCGAGGATTTCAGTAAGATCGGTAACCGTCAGATCGCCGGCCGAAAGAAGCGCCAGCAAACGAAAGCGCGTCGGCTCACCCGCCGCCTTCAGGAGATCCACCAATTTGTCCAGACCGAACGCCACTCTGCCGCGCCTCGCAAGCTAATCAAGATATAAAGATATCTTTATGTCGATCTGGTGTTCGATGCAAGCGCAAACTGTAATGCGCCGCCATCAACTCCATTTATTGCACAAGAAAAGGCCCGCTTTGCGGCGGGCCTTTCTGAAGCGATGCGGAAAAGGATCAGCGCGTCAGGCGCTTGTAGCTGACCCGGCCGGGCTTGATGCTTTCCGGGCCGAGGCGGCGGACCTTGTCCTTTTCGTAGTCTTCGAAGTTGCCTTCGAACCATTCCACGTGGCTGTCACCCTCGAAAGCAAGGATATGGGTGGCCAGACGGTCGAGGAACATGCGGTCGTGGCTGATGATAACGGCGCAACCGGCGAAGGCTTCCAGCGCCTCTTCGAGCGCTGCCAGCGTTTCCGTATCAAGGTCGTTGGTCGGTTCGTCGAGCAGCAGCACGTTGCCGCCGGCCTTCAGCATCTTGGCAAGGTGAACGCGGTTGCGCTGACCACCCGAGAGATTGCCGACCTTCTGCTGCTGATCGCCGCCCTTGAAGTTGAAGGCGCCGCAATAGGCGCGCGAATTCACTTCGAACTTGCCAAGCTTGATGATGTCGTTACCGCCGGAGATTTCCTCCCACACGGTCTTGTCACCCGCCAGCGTATCGCGGCTCTGGTCGACATAACCGAGCTGCACCGTTTCACCGACAGTCACCGAACCGCTATCGGGCTGTTCCTGACCGGTGATCATCTTGAACAGCGTCGACTTACCCGCACCGTTCGGACCGATGACACCGACAATGCCGCCGGGCGGCAGCTTGAAGGACAGGTTTTCGATCAGCACGCGGTCGCCGAAGGACTTCGTCAGATTGTCGGCTTCGATGACGACGCGGCCGAGACGCTCGGCAACCGGAATGACGATCTGCGCATCGCCGGGACGGCGGTTTTCCGCCGCTTCCACCAGCTCGTCATAGGCCTTGATACGCGCCTTGGACTTGGTCTGGCGTGCCTTCGGGCTGGAGGCGATCCACTCGCTTTCGCGGCTGATGGCCTTCTGGCGGGAGGCATCTTCGCGGGCTTCCTGCTGCATGCGCTTGGCTTTCGCCTGCAGGTAAGCGGAATAGTTGCCTTCGTAAGGAATGCCACGGCCACGGTCGAGCTCGAGAATCCAGCCCGTCACATTGTCGAGGAAGTAGCGGTCGTGGGTGATCATCATCACGGCGCCGGGATAGTCGCGCAGATGCTTTTCCAGCCAGGCGATGGTTTCGGCGTCAAGATGGTTGGTCGGTTCGTCGAGCAGCAGCAGGTCCGGCTGCGAAAGCAGCAGACGGCACAGCGCCACACGGCGACGCTCACCGCCCGAAAGACCTGTTACGGCCGAGTCGCCGGGCGGGCAACGCAGGGCGTCCATGGCCATTTCGACCTGATTTTCCAGATCCCAGAGGTTCTGGCTGTCGATCATGTCCTGAAGCTTTGCGCCCTCATCCGCCGTTTCGTCGGAGTAGTTCATCATCAGTTCGTTGTAGCGGTCGACGATGGCGGTCTTATGCGCCACGCCTTCCATGACGTTTTCCATCACGGTCTTGTTTTCGTCGAGCTTCGGCTCCTGCTCGAGATAACCGAGCGTCGCGCCTTCGGCGAGCCAGGCTTCACCGGTATATTCCTTGTCGAGACCGGCCATGATTTTCAGAACGGTCGACTTACCGGCGCCGTTCGGGCCGAGGATACCGATCTTGGCATCGGGGTAGAAGGAGAGATGGACGTTCTCCAGAACCTTCTTCGCGCCATAGGACTTGTTCAGCCCAGCCATGTGATAGATGAATTGACGTGCCATTGTAGCGAATGCTCCACATCGGATTTTTAAGAGTACGTATCGGGAAATTTGCCGCTATGTAGGGTAAATAGGACCTTGGGGCAACCTCTGGCACGATTATGACCCCATGATTATGACAAGGCACATGATGACACGCTGGGTGCGACGATGAATGAGACGACTGATGACTTCGCCTTCAGCCGGATCGAGAGGCTCGAGGCTCCTTCCGGCGCATCCATCGCCTTTCGCCACCTGCCCTCGGCTGTTTCACCGGCGCGGGGCGTGCTGATGATCTGCCACGGTCTGGTGGAACATGCCGGCCGCTACCGCCGTTTTGCCGGTGTCATGGCGAAACAGGGTTTCGAGGTCTATGCCCACGACCATCGCGGCCACGGCCGCACGAAAGCGGCGGACGCACCGATCGGCCGCTTCGCCTGGAAGGATGGCGCCGAAAAAGTGGTCGCCGATGTCATGGCGATGCGCATCATGATTGGCGAGAGACATCCCGGCCTGCCGGTCATCCTGTTCGGCCATTCCATGGGCGGCCTCGTGGCGCTCAACACCGCCGTCAGTCATCCGGATGTCTTCGATGGCCTGTCGATCTGGAATTCCAATCTCAATCCCGGTTTCATGGGCCGCATCGCGCAGGTGGTGCTGCGGCTTGAAAAAATGCTGAAGGGCTCGGACGTGCCGAGCGCCATCCTGCCGAAAGCGACCTTCCGCGCCTGGAACGCGAAAATGCCGGAAAGGCGCACCCACGCCGACTGGCTGAGCCATGACAGGCTGGCAGTGGACGCCTATGTGGAAGACCCGCTCTGCCAGTTCGAGGCCAGCGTTTCCCTGTGGCAGGATGTCTTCGAACTCTCCTATCGCGCCCCGAAGCTCATCGAGCGTCTGCCGAAGACTTTGCCGCTTCTGCTGGTCAGCGGCGATCAGGACGCCGCGACCAATGACGGCAGGGAGATCGTCTGGCTCGCAGAGCGGTTTCGAGAGGCAGGTTTCAGCCATGTCGAACACACCATCTACAAGGGCATGCGGCACGAGACCCTAAACGAGATCGGCTGGCAGGCGGTAGCGGCGGATTTCGCCGCCTGGTGCGGCCGCGTCGTGGATGACAGTAAAACGCCCTCCCCGTCATTCCGGCCTTGAGCCGGAATGACGGAATTAGGGGACTCTCAAAACACAACGAATGTCGAAGCTGCCGTGTCAGCCCCAGTTTAGTGCCGTTCCAAAACGGAATAAGTCCATGAGATAAAATCACATGCGGCGGAGCAAGGCGCGGTCTATAACCGGCAGGCACAAAATACCGGGGGACAGATGACCGACATGCCGAACAGGAAATCGCCACTATCAGGCATTCGCGTCATCGAGCTCGCGCGTGTTCTGGCCGGTCCCTGGGCGGGACAGATGCTGGCCGATATGGGCGCAGACGTCATCAAGGTGGAAAACCCCGAAGGCGGTGACGACACCCGCACATGGGGACCGCCCTTCGTTGAAGGCGCGGATGGCGAGAACCTCTCCGCCGCCTATTACCACGCCACCAATCGCGGCAAACGCTCCATCGTCGCCGATCTGAAAACGCCGGAGGGCTGCGAGCTGGTGCGCCGGCTGGTGCGCACCGCCGATGTCGTCATCGAAAACTTCAAGCGCGGCGGACTTGCCAAATATGGCCTCGATTACGAGAGCCTGAAGGCGCTCAATCCGAAGCTGATCTATTGCTCCATCACCGGCTTCGGCCAGACCGGTCCCTATGCCGATTTCGCCGGTTATGATTATATCGTGCAGGGCATGTCGGGCTTCATGTCGATAACAGGCGAACCGGATGGCCAGCCGATGAAGGCTGGCGTGGCTGTTGCCGATATCTTCACCGGCATCTATTCCGTGACAGCCATTCAGGCCGCGCTGATCCACGCCATACGGTCAGGCGAAGGCCAGCATATCGACATGGCGCTTCTCGATGTGCAGTCGGCCGTGCTCGCCAACCAGAACATGAATTACCTGATTTCCGGCAAGCCGCCCGTCCGGCTTGGCAATGCCCATCCGAATATTTCCCCTTATGAGGTGGTGCCGACGGCCGATGGCTTCCTGATCCTCGCCGTCGGTAATGACGGCCAGTTCCGCCGCCTCTGTAATATCCTCGGCATAGGCGCGATTGCCGATGACGAGCGTTACGCGACGAACAAGGCCCGCGTGGCGCACAAGGTCGAAGTCCGGCAGATCATTTCCACCGAAACGCTGAAATGGCAGAAGCGCGATCTTCTGACCGCTTGCGAGCAGAATGCCGTGCCGGCCGGGCCAATCAACTCCATCGAGGAAATGTTCGCCGATCCACAGGTTCAGGCACGCGGCCTGCGTGTTGATCTCGAAGCTCAGGATGGCACGGTCATCCCCGGTGTACGAACACCGATTATCATGTCACAGACGCCGCTGCACTATGAACGCCCGAGCCCGAAGCTCGGCGAACATCAGGCGCAGGTGCTGGCCGAACTGGAAAACATCGAAAGGACCACGACGCCATGAAAAGAACCGGTGGGCAACTGATCGTCGAAGCGCTGAAGGCCAATGGTGTCTCCCGCGTTTCCTGCGTTCCGGGCGAAAGCTATCTGGCGGTGCTGGACGCGCTTTATGAAAGCGGCATCGAAACCGTGGTCTGCCGCCAGGAAGGTGGCGCCGCCATGATGGCCGATACCTGGGGCCGGCTGACGGGTGAACCCGGCATCTGCATGGTGACCCGCGGTCCGGGTGCCACCAACGCCTCGGCCGGCCTGCACATCGCAAGGCAGGATTCCATTCCGATGATCCTGTTCATCGGCCAAGTGCAGCGCGAGGCCCGCGAGCGCGAAGCCTTTCAGGAAGTGGAATATCGCCGCGCCTTCACCGAATTCGCCAAATGGGTGGGCGAGATCGATGATGCCCGCCGCATCCCCGAATTTGTCACCCGCGCCTTCACTGTCGCCACCTCCGGCCGCCCTGGCCCGGTGGTGCTGACGCTGCCCGAAGACATGCTGGTGGAAGAGGTCGAAGCGCCCGAGGCAAAGCCCTACACATCAGTCGAAGCGCATCCCGGCCCGTCACAGATCGCGGCCTTCGCGAAAATGCTGGGCGAGGCAAAACGGCCGATCTTCATTATCGGCGGCACGCGCTGGTCCGAGGAGAGCGTGGCGAGCTTCAGGGCATTTGCCGAAAACCACAAGCTGCCCGCCGGCTGTTCCTTCCGCCGCCAGATGCTGTTCGATCACTTAAGCCCTTCCTATGCAGGCGATGTCGGCATCGGCATCAACCCGGCGCTGGCAAAGGAGATCAAGGAATCCGATCTCGTGGTCCTGCTCGGCGGCCGCCTCTCCGAAATGCCGTCTTCCGGTTATACGCTGCTCGACATCCCCTACCCGTCGCAGAAACTCATCCACATCTATCCGGAAGCCGAAGAGCTTGGACGCGTTTACCGTCCCGATCTCGCAATCTGCGCCGCGCCGGATGATTTCGTCGCCGCCCTCTCCTCCATCTCGCTTCCGGCAAACGCCGCATGGGCCGAGCGCACCGCCGCCATACATGCGGCTTACCTCAACTGGTCCACGCCGCCGCAGACCGGCCCCGGCCCGGTGCAGATGGGTCCGATCATGGACTGGATCGAGGCCAATGTGCCCGAGGATGCGATCTTCACCAATGGCGCCGGCAACTATGCCACCTGGGTGCACCGCTTCCACCGCTTCCGCCGCTTCAACACGCAATCGGCGCCAACCTCCGGCTCGATGGGTTACGGCTTACCCGCGGCGGTTGCTGCAAAGCACCTGTTCCCGGAGCGGGAGGTGATCTGCTTTGCCGGTGACGGCTGCTTCATGATGCACGGACAGGAATTCATCACCGCCGTGCGCTACGGCCTGCCGATCATCACCGTGCTGGTCAATAACGGCACCTATGGCACGATCCGCATGCATCAGGAACGGGAATATCCCGGCCGCGTGAGCGGCACCGATCTCGTCAATCCCGATTTCAACGCTTTTGCCAAAGCCTATGGCGGCCACGGCGAAACGGTGGAAAGAACGCAAGACTTCGCCGCTGCCTTCGAGCGGGCGCGTGCAAGCGGCAAGCCTGCGATCATCGAGGTGAAGCTGGACCCGGAAGCGATCACGCCAACGCGCACGCTGACACAGATCAGGACAAAAAGCTGACATGACGCATGGACATGCCTCCGGCATGGTGTAAATCCTGACGCTCGCTTGACGCCATCCTCGGGCTTGTCCCGAGGATCCAACCACGTCGCGCTAAATCGATCGGTTGCAGATGCACGGGACAGGCCCGAGCATGACGTGGAGAGGTTTTACGCTTCTCTCAGCATCCACTAACTCAGGATAAGACATGCCGGACGTTGCCCCTCCCGTCATCACCCCACGCGGCGCGAGGATCGAGCCCTCGGCCGGCGCACCTTTCGAGGCGGTGCGCGTGGCACGCGATGTGCTGCACACATCCCGCACGGCGGCGCTCGCCACGCTCGATCCGGTCAGCGGCTATCCCTATACGACCGCCACCAATATCGGCATCGAGCCGGATGGCACGCCATTCTTCTTCGCAGCCGGGCTAACGCTGCACGCGCGCAACATGGAGGCCGACCCGCGCATCTCGCTGACGCTGGCGCCCTTCGGCAAGGGCGACGCGCTGACGCTTCCGCGGCTGACACTGGTGGGCAAGGTGGAACAGCTCGGCCCGGATGAGACGCAACTCGCCATCAGGCGCTACATTGCCCGTTACCCCAAAGCGAAACTTTATCTCTCCCTTCCCGACACGAGACTTTACCGGCTGCGGACGGAAGGCGTGCAGATCAATGGCGGCCCGGCCCGCAATGCCAGCAACATCACCCCGGCCGACCTGCGCACCGATCTCTCAGGCGCGGCGGAACTGATGGCGGTGGTGGAAAGCGAAGCGGCCCGCCTCAACGCCATCAAGGGCGAAGCGTCGCGGTTGGCGGTTCTCGCCGGCGCAAAGGCCGGCCGCTGGGCGATCACCTCCATCGACCCTGAGGGCATCGATCTTGCCTCGGTAAATGATCTGGCGCGGCTGTGGTTTGCGGAGCGGGTGGAGACGTTGAAGCAGTTTGAGAAGGCGCTTGCTTTGCTTCTGAAATGAAGGGCGCAAACGATTCACAAACCTGGGACAATCGTCTCTCTTCCGTCATGCTCGGGCCTGTCCCGAGCATCTGCCACCTATCAAGTTGTGATACGTGAGTGGATCCTCGGGACAAGCCCGAGGATGACGAAACGAGCGTTTCGAATTTCCCATCAAAAAAGGCCGGGCCGCATTCCGCGACCCGGCCTTTCTTTGGAAATCAGACTGATGCTCAGAGAGCAGCAGTGACGATGAATTCAACCTTGTAGTCCGGCGTTGCCAGCGCTGCTTCGCTGGTGGCACGGGCCGGCGGGTTTGCCGGGTCGATCCAGCCTTCCCAGACGGCGTTCATTTCGCCGAAGGTGGACATGTCGGAGAGGTAGATGATGGTCTGCAGGACCTTCGACTTGTCGGAGCCGGCAGCGGCCAGCAGGCGGTCGACTTCAGCCAGCGCAGACTTGCTCTGTTCCGTCACGCTGGTGCCTTCGCCAACCTGGCCGGCCAGATAAACGGTGTTGCCGTGAACGACGGCGCCGCTCATGCGCTTGCCCGGCTCGATACGCTTGATGGTCATGGAAAACTCCTGTTGATTGGCATTTGAAAACAAAATGAAGCGCGAAAAATCAACCGCGCAGGTGGTGGGTCTTTTCGTAGATCGCCGTCGAGCGCGCGCCGGAACGGCAATAGCCGAGCATCGGGCGCTGCAATTCGTCAAGCGCATCCACCATGCCGGCAACGGCATCGGCGTCGACGCCATAACGGCCGACAGGCACATGCATGATGGTAATACCGAGCTGCTCTGCGCGCTCGGCAATATCGGCGAAAAGCGGCTGGCCGTCTTCTTCACCATCAGGGCGGTGGCAGACGATCGACTTGAAGCCGAGTGCCTTGACCTCATCCAGATCGGCGACGCTGATCTGTCCCGTTACCGAATATTCGTCGTCTATGCGCCTGATATCCATCTTATGCCTCCGCTGAAATCGGCATCCGCGCCGCTGGCACGCTCTCGCCACCCTTAGAAATCCGCATCCGATGTAAGGGCTCAAAACCCATGCGTCAATGATGCGGTGTCCTCATTCGGTACGGCATTCAGAGGATGGAAAAGCGCAGGCCGAAGGAGCGGCTTTCACCGGGCTGGAGAATATTGAATTCGCCTGCAGCCTCAAGCTCGCTCCGCCCCACCCAGCGATGCGAAACCGGCTCGATGCCGAGCACATTGGCCGGCTCCTGCTGGTTGCGCCACATCTGCAGATAGGGCAGCGTCTCGGTGCGAAAACGCACGGTCAGCGTCTTCCCGCCAATGGCCGCGACGGGACCGAGCTTCAATTCCGCCCATTCGTCATTACCGGCAGGAACACAGAAAACATTGCCCGGCTCCTCGCCGAAACGCCAGCCATGGCCGCCGCCATCCAGCATTGCGCCTTCCAGCCGCACCGCATCGTCAAACAGACGGGCACCGACATTCATGTGATACATCAGGAACACCGGCGTCGGCCGGTCTGACGTATTGACGATCCGGTCATCAAGGCTGACTTCGCCGCTTTCGCCATCGATGCGCCACGTCCGCTCCAGCAGCGCAGTGCCGCCATCGGCAAGCTTTACGGGAACCTCGACGCGCGCCAGTGCATTGGTCTCATGAACATCGAAGGCGACTATCTTTGCCGGATGCGAGGAAAAGGACCCATGCAACGGATATCGACGCCCCTCGCCGTCACCTTCGATCGGTTCGGGATGGCGGATATGATCGGGACCGCAGGTGAAGAGAAAGCCTTCCAGCGAATGATCGATGCGCGCATCGCCATCGTCGGGAATGGCGCGGCCGGGCGCGATGTCGATGCCATCGACGACGCAGGCGCCGATATCGAAAACGGAGGTTTCATCGAGGAAAATGCGTGGCGATTTGCCGGCCTGAAACGAACGCAAGACAACCTCCCTGTGGCGGTAAAAACGCATGAATCACGGAAACGCTACTAGTCGTGACGGAAATTAAGATTGCATTAACCGCGAATTCACCTTTTTCACAATAGGGTCAAGATTGCGGTGTGTTTATCGGTGAACAAGCAAGGGATAGCAGAATCGTGAAACAGTTTCTTAACGCAGCTCTGGGTCTGACAGTCGCGGTAGTGGCAGCTTTCGCCCCGCTACAGGCTGGCGCGCAGCAGCGTTATGGCGATCAGCAGACGATGCTGGTGACCCCGGACGGTCGCGTGCTCGACTTCATGCCGGAGCGCGGCGATATCGTCATCAGCCGCGATGCCATGGGTCGCACGGTGTTTTACGATCAGTACGGCAATCTGCTGGCCACCGAAATGCCCTCCGGTTACCAGCAGCAACGGCAGCAGGCGCGCCAGCAGCGCGACACCACCTATTATCCGCCCGCCCCCGGCGGCCAGTATCGCGAACCACAGCGCGACTACGGCTATCAGGACAATGGCAGCGTGCGTGATTATCGCGAATATCGCGGTGATGGCTCCGATGACAATGTCTATACCGGCTCCGTTCCCGGCCCCGGCGCGGTGGAAAGCGGGCCGCTCGGCCAACCCATGCCCGGCGAAAGCACCACCGCCGCCGTTCCGCAGCCGGATCACCTGATCGAGCGCCACACACCGGTGACGACACCGGTCAACCGTTCCCGTCAGGAAATCGTCGCGCTGCAGACTTTCCTCGACCGTGAAGGCATCTCGCCCGGCGTTATCGACGGCAAGATGGGTGACAACGTCAACAAGGCCATTGCCGCCTGGCAGGACATGACCGGCGAAAAGCTGGACCCGAACAATTCCGACGACATTCTGGAACGCCTGCGCTCTTCCGGCGGCATGCCGATCGTCGACTACACCATCACCGCCGCCGATGCCGCCGGCCCCTATGTCGCCTCCATTCCGGACGACTATGCCGAGAAGTCGCAGTTGCCCGCTCTGTCCTTCACCTCCACGTCCGAGGCGCTCGCCGAGCGCTTCCATATGGATGAGAACTATCTGAAGGAACTGAACCCCGGCATCGACTTCACGGTGCCCGGCACCATCATCAAGGTGGTCAATCCGGGCGAGACGAAAAAGGGACAGGTGGCCCGCATCGTCGCGCATAAGGGCATCAAGCAGGTCTTCGCCTATGGCCAGGACGGCAATCTGATCGCCGCTTATCCCGCCACCATCGGTTCCACGGATACGCCTTCGCCGAGCGGCACGCACACGGTGGAGCGCATCGCGCTCAATCCCGGCTACACCTATAATCCGAAGATCAACTTCAAGCAGGGCCAGAACGACAAGATCCTGCAGATTCCGCCGGGTCCGAACGGCCCGGTCGGCACGGTCTGGATTGCCCTGTCGAAGCCGACCTACGGCATTCACGGCACGCCGGAACCTTCCAAGATCGGCAAGACGAACAGCCACGGCTGTATCCGCCTGACCAACTGGGATGCGACCGAACTGGCAAAGATGGTCCGCCCCGGCGTTGTGGTCGAATTCGCGGAATAGGATCGACCGGAATAAAAGAGAAAAAGCCCGGCGGTTTGGTCCGTCGGGTTTTTTCATTTAGTGGTGTTTCAGTCGCGCTTTTCCGTCAGGAAATACAGCAGGGCGGCCACCGGCAAGGCGAAACCGATCCACGAGGCGGCTTGCCATTCGCCGACAGCATAAGCCCAGCCGCCCACGGCGGAACCGATTGCACCGCCCATGAAAAACGTCGCCATATAGATGCCGTTCAGACGGCTGCGGAATTCCGCCCCGAGCGTGAAGATCGCCCGCTGGCCAAGCACCAGATTGGTGGTGACGCCGAAATCCAGAACGATGGCTGCGACTACCAGAATGGCGAGCGCCAGATGCGAGCCTTCGGGCGCGAGATGTGTGACGACGAAGGAGAGCGCCACAGCCACCAATGCCAGGAAAGTCGCCGCGCGGGTCCAGCCGCGATCGGCCATCCGCCCGGCAATTGGCGCAGCCACGGTGCCCGCAGCACCGGCAAGCGCAAAGAGCGCGATCTCACCCTGGCTCAGGTTGAAATGCGGTCCGCTCAGATAAAGCGGCGTCGTGGTCCAGAACAGGCTGAAAGCGGCAAACAGGAAGGCATGGTAGATTGCCCGCCGCCGCAGGATCGGCGTGTGGAGGGCAAGCCTGCCCATCGAGGCCATCAGCGAGCCGTAACCCAGCCTTGCCTCCGGCATGCGCGGCGGCAAAAGCCGGAAGAGCACGACGGCAAGAAGCGCCATGACTGCCGCCGACGTCAGAAAGACGCCGCGCCATGAAACGACTTCCGACAGCAGGCTGGAGACCGGCCGCGCCAGCATGATGCCGGCCATCAGACCGCTCATGACATTGCCGACCACCCGGCCGCGAATGGCGTGCGGCGCCATGTGCGCGGCATAGGGAACGATGACCTGCACCGCCACTGAACTGACGCCGACCAGAAAGGCCGCGATCAGGAACGGGGCCGCCTGCGGCGCGAATGCCGCTGCCACAAGGGAAAGCACCGCCATCGAGACGGAACCGACCACCAGCTTGCGGTTTTCAACGAGATCGCCGAGCGGCACGACGAACAGCAGGCCGACACCGTAACCGATCTGCGTCAGGGTCACGATCAGCCCGGTGGCGCCGGCGGAAAGACCAAGCTCCGCCCCGATGATGCCGGCAAGCGGCTGGGCATAATAAAGATTGGCGGCAATCAACCCGCAGGCTGTCGCCAGCAGAAAAGTCAAAGCCGGAGAAAGGGATGTTGCATCAACATCCTCCCCTTCAATTACACGCGTCGTCATCATTTTCTCCAATATGGAAACGAACGTTTCCTAAATAGACATAAATTCACTCGGCAAGCTTCATGGCGATATCCACCACGGCCACCATGTCCTTGAGGCTGCGCCCCGTCTTTCCCACCACGCGCATGCCGTACATCATGCACAGCATCGCCCGGGAAAGATCATCGGGATCGGCCCTGGAATTCACCGAACCATCCTTCTGCCCCTCGGCAACGAGGCGGGCGACGATCCGCTCCCTCGCCTTGACGGCCCGCTCGACCACAACGGCAATGTCGTCATCCAGCGCCGCCAGATCGGCAGCGGCACCGACAACCAGACATCCATCAGAGCCGGCACCGCCATGCGACCGTTCCGCATAAAACATCAGCCCTGCCCGCAGGCGTTCACGACCGGTATCGTAACCGGCCACCGCCGCCTCGAAACGCTCTGTCTGCACAATCCTGTAGCGCTCCATCGTGGCGATGAAGACGGCCTTCTTGTCCTTGAAAGCCTTGTAAAGACTGCCCTGCGCCAGCTCCATCGCATCGGTAAGGTCGCCCACAGAGGTGGCGTGATAACCGCGTCTGGAAAAAACCCGGATCGCACCATCGAGAGCGCGGTCGATATCGAACTCGCGCGGCCTGCCGCGATGGCGCTGTTCCTCGGACTGGTTGTGGCTGGTATTGCTCATGGCCGGAATATAGGAAACGATCATTTCCAAATCAAGCAAATAATGAAGCCATCGCGGAAAAACGACGACTGACACGCCGGCAAGCCGGACGGCCGCCAATGGTCCGAGACAGCATCATCCGTCTGCGGTTATGAGCGCCGCAGACGGATCGAAAGTTGAAAGCAATGTTTCAGGCGGCTTTACGGGTAAAAAGACGCGCGGGTGGCGTACCGAGCCGCAGCAGGCGTTTCGGCAGCAGGCCAAGCACTTCGCCCGCGAATGCTCTGGCATTCTCGACCGCCTTGTCGATATTGCTCACCTTGGTCTTATCGAGACAGAGAAGCGTGCCGCCAAGATCGAAAATATCGCGATAGGCGGCTCTCTCAACGATCGGGGTGTTGAGAACCGAGACATTTTTCTCGGCCAGCAGCATCTTGACCAGCAGCAGCGAACGCGTCGCCACCATGGCGTTGACCCGCGTCAGCACGATGGAATGAGCAATCTCCTTGCCCATCTTGCGGTTCAGAAATTCGATATGATCCAGAACCTCGGCGGCCCCGCGCGCATCCATGGCGCAGCCCTGAACCGGGATCAGCACATGATCGGAAATGCCGAGAGCCATGGTCAGAAGCGGGGTCTTCGCTCCCGGCAGATCGATGATGAAACAGTCGGTGCTGGTTTTATTCTCGCGAATATGGCCCTCAAGCGATGCCATCGTCACATGCGAAATCACCGAAAGATTTTCGATATCACCTGATAATTCGTGCCAGCGGGAAATCCACAATTGCGGATCGGCATCCAGAACCGTCACGCGGTGACCGCTGCGGGCCAGTTCGGTTGCCAGAAGCAGCACGGCGGTGGTTTTTCCGGCACCGCCCTTGGTATTGGCGAAAGTGATGACTGACATGACACCCCCTGTTGGTCAGAGCCGTTTCATGCTCATTCACGCACCGAAGCAATTCATGGTGCTTTCCATAATCTTAACGAACAGGGTTAATAAAAGGCTAAGAACGGTTATGCCGGGCAACGAAAAGCCCGCGACCGGGTCGTCGCGGGCTTCATGGATTAGAGGTCATGTCGTAGCTCGGTTCTGATACAGGGCACGACGTTGCCGCTATTTTCTTCTCCCCCTCGGGGAGAAGAAACAAGCAGCACCCTCTCAACCTCTCACAAACCTGATGAATAAAGGTAGCTCCTTAAAAGCAAGCCTCAAAAAGCGCCTTGGTATTTTCCAGCGTCATCGGCACCGGATTACCACTGCAGCTCGGATCCTTGATCGCTTCCGCCGCCAGTTCGTCGATACGATCCGGCTTGATGCCCATGGCGGTCAGGTTTTCCGGTACGCCGAGTTCCTTGCGAAGTTCCAGCACGTAATCATAAAAACCGTCGAAACCGCCGGAGATGCCGAGATAGGCGGCCGCGCGGGCAATCTTGTCTTCAATGGCCGGGCGGTTGAAGCGCAGCACGGCCGGCATGACGACGGCATTGGTCATGCCGTGATGGGTGTTGTAAACCGCGCCGATCGGATGCGAGAGCGAGTGAATGGCACCGAGACCCTTCTGGAAGGCCACCGCCCCCATCGCTGCCGCTGCCATCATATTGGTGCGCGCTTCAATATCCGTGCCGTCCCTATAGGCGCGCGGCAGGAATTCCTTGACGAGACGTAAGCCCTCCAGCGCCACGCCGGCGCTCATCGGGTGATAGAAGGGCGAGGAATAGGCTTCAAGGCAATGGGCAAAGGCATCCATGCCCGTACCGGCCGTGATGACCTTCGGCATGCCGACCGTCAGTTCCGGATCGCAGATGACGACGCCGGGCAACAGCTTCGGATGGAAGATGATCTTCTTCACATGGGTCTGCGAATTGGTGATGACGCTGGCGCGGCCGACTTCCGAACCCGTACCAGCGGTTGTCGGAACGGCGACAATGGGCGCGATCCTGGAAGCATCCGCCCGGGTCCACCAGTCGCCGATATCTTCGAAATCCCAGACCGGACGTGTCTGCCCGGCCATGAAGGCAATGGTCTTGCCGAGATCGAGGCCAGAGCCGCCGCCAAAGGCGACGACACCGTCATGACCGCCATCGCGATAGGCTTTCACGCCGGCTTCCATGTTGATCTCGTTGGGGTTCGGATCGACCTCGGCGAAGATCGCCCGGCCGAGGCCTGCCTCTTCCAGCACGTCGAGCGCATGCGCGGTGATCGCCATATTGGCAAGGCCGCGATCCGTCACGAGCAGCGGCTTCTTGATGCCGAGCGTCTTGCAGGCTTCCGCCAGTTCCTTGATCCGGCCACGGCCAAGCTTGACGGCGGTGGGGTAGCTCCAGTTGGCGACGATATTCATTTCGTGACTTTCTTCAGATGGTAGGATTTCGGGCGGGTCAGGTTCTGGAAACCAAGGACGGAAAGCGAACCGCCACGGCCGGTTTCCTTCACACCGGTCCAGCAAAGCGCCGGGTCGAGATAATCGGCGCGGTTCATGAACACGGTTCCGGTCTCGATTTCGCGGCCGATCCTCGCGGCCCGTGTCGCATCCTGCGTCCAGAGCGAAGCGGTTAGGCCGTATTTGCTGTCATTCATCAGCGCGATGGCTTCATCGTCGTTCTTGACCTTCATGATGCCGATGGCGGGACCGAAAGTCTCTTCGGTCATGAATTCCATGGAATGATCGACATTGACGAGGATCTGCGGCGCGACATAAGCACTCTCGCCATCATCGGCCGGGAAAAGCTTCTGATCGACCAGCGCCTTGGCGCCCTTGGCAACGGCGTCGGCAATCTGCGCCCGCACCACCTTGGCAAACCGCTTGTTGGCCATCGGCCCGAGCGTGGTTTCCTGCTCAAGCGGATTGCCGAGCTTGTAGTTGGACACCCACGCCACGGACTTCTCGACGAATTCGTCATAGAGGTTTTCATTGACGTAGATGCGCTCGATACCGCAGCAGCATTGCCCGGAATTATAGGTGCCGCCATCCATCAGCGTATCGACGGCGGCGTCGAGATCGGCATCCTCCATCACATAACCGGGGTCCTTGCCGCCGAGTTCAAGCCCGAGGCCGGTGAAGGTGCCGGCAGCGGCGCGTTCGATGGCACGGCCGCCTTCCACCGAACCGGTGAAATTGACGAAGTTGAACAGGCCCTCGGAAATCAGCGCAGAAGTCGTGCCATGGTCGAGGAAGACGTTGATGAAGACATCGTCAGGCACCCCAGCCTCGACGAAAGCCCGCACCATGCGCTCGCCGACCAGCAACGTCTGCGCCGCATGTTTGATGACCACCGTGTTGCCGGCCATCAAAGCGGGCGCGACGGTGTTGATTGCCGTCATGTAAGGATAGTTCCACGGCGCGATGACGAAGACCACGCCATGCGCCTCGCGCTCGATGCGGCGTTCGAAATTGCCGCTTTCCTCGATGACGAGCGGCGCCAGCGCATCGGCGGCGATGGAGGCGACATAATTGGAGCGCTCGTTGAAGCCCTTGAACTCGCCGCCATAACGCACCGGACGGCCCATCATATGCGCCAGTTCCGGCACAACCTCCGCCACCATTTCGTTGAGGCGCGCCACACCCTTCAGAACCAGCTGAACGCGGTCCTCAAGCGGGCGTCGGGCCCAGTCTCTTTGCGCCTTGCGCGCTCTCGAAACGGCGGCCCGCGCCGCCTCCAGCGACATCGCCTCCCGCTCGGCATAAACCGAGCCGTCGATGGGCGAGATATTCTGGATCATGGTCATGATGTTTTCCCGTAATGATTAGGCTCGTTCGAAACCGCGCGCCACTTCCCAGTCGGTCACGCGGCGGTCGTATTCTTCCTGTTCCCACCGTCCGGCATGGACGTAATGATCGATCACATCGTCGCCGAAAGCGTTGCGCAGCATTTTCGATCCGTCCAGAAAGGCAGTGGCGTCACGCAGGGTCTTGGGTATCTCGCGCACATCCTTGCCGCCATAGGCGTCACCGACAAAAGCGGGCTCAAGTTCAAGTTTATTTTCGATGCCGTCAATGCCTGCCGCAAGCAAAGCCGCCATGGCGAGATAGGGATTGAGATCGGATCCGCCGACGCGGCATTCGATGCGGATGCCCTTCGTGCCCTCGCCGCACAGGCGATATCCGGCCGTGCGGTTGTCGAGGCTCCAGATCGCCTTGGTGGGCGCAAACGTGCCGGCCATGAACCGCTTGTAGGAATTGATATAGGGCGCCAGGAAATAGGTTATCTCGCTGGCATGGGCCAGAAGCCCGGCAACATAATGCCGCATCAGCTCCGACATGCCATGCTTGGCATCCTTGTCGAGGAAGGCCGGCGTCTTGCCGTCGAGGCTCCACAGCGACTGGTGAATATGCGAGGAACTGCCGGCGGCATTGTAGTTCCACTTGGCAAGGAAGGTCACCGCCTTGCCTTTCGACCAGGCGATCTCCTTGGTGGCGTTCTTGATGATGGCGTGCCGGTCGGCCATGGTCAGCGCATCGGCATAACGCACGTTGATCTCCGCCTGACCGGCGGACGCTTCGCCCTTGGAGTTTTCGACCGGAATGCCGGCACCCTGAAGGCCCTTGCGCAGCGCCCGCATGACATCCTCTTCCTTGGTCGTCTGGAAGATATGGTAATCCTCATTATAACCGCTGGCGAGGTTCAGCCCCTTGTAACCGCTGGCGCGCGCCGCATCGAAGGTCTGGTCGAACAGGAAAAATTCCAGTTCGGTCGCCATATAGGCCTTGAGCCCCATGGCCTCCAGCCGCGCCACCTGTTTTTTCAACAACGCGCGGGGCGAATGCGGCACCTCTTCGTGGGTGTGATGATCGAGTACATCACAGAGCACCAGCGCCGTGCCTTCCAGCCACGGCACCCGTCGCAGCGTCGAAAGGTCGGGTTTCAGCACATAGTCGCCATAGCCCTTTTCCCAGCTGGACGATTTGTAGCCGGGAACGGTTTCCATCTCCATGTCGGTGGCAAGCACGTAATTGCAGCTATGGGTTTCCTCATAGGCGCTTTCGACGAAGAACTCGGCCTGGAACCGCTTGCCCATCAGACGCCCCTGCATGTCGACAAGGCAGGCCAGAACCGTGTCGATGCGCCCTTCGGCGACATCCATCTTGAGCGCGTCGAATGTGTAGCTCGTCATTTTGTCCGTTCCCTTTTTGTGTGGCGATCGGGCGGCCGGCAGACGGCCGCCCGTTTCGTTTGAGCATCAGGCCTTTGCAGCCGCCGCTGCCATGGCAGCCTGCTTGTGCTCCAGCGCGAATTCCTCTTCCGGCGACAGGATGAGGCGGTGGCGTCCGACAAAGGCGAAATAGGCGATCGCCACGGCAAACCAGACGGCGACCCAGAGAACGCCCTTGGTGAAGTTCGGATCCTGGATCTGGTAAAGCAGCGTGACGATGGCGATGATGATCGTCAGCACCGCACCCGGAATGCCGAAGGGCGAACGGAACGGCCGCTCGATATGCGGCAGGTTCTTGCGGAGCAGGATGAAGGAAACCGCCTGCATGATGTAGGAGAACATGGCGCCGAACACGGCCATGTTCAAAAGCACGCTGCCGATGATGCTGCCGCCCTCTTCCGCACCCAGCGAGAACCAGATGACGAGCATGACCGCGAGGCCGACGACAGCGCCGGCGATATTGGCAACGAAGGGTGTGCGGTATTTCGAGTGGGTGATCGACAGCACGGTCGGGAAATAACCCGCACGCGACAGCGAATAGATCTGCCGGCCCTGCGCATAAAGGATCGTATGGAAGCTGGCGATCAGGCCGGTCAATGCGACAAGGCCAAGCAGCACGACACCGCCATCGCCATAGATAGCCTTGAAACCATCCAGCAGCGGCTCAAGCGAGGAACCGAGATGGAAGGCGCCGACACCCGGCAGCGACGGGTTGAGCAGCACGATCATGAAGGCGGATACCATCAGCGTGATGACGCCGAGGATGATGCCCTTCGGCATGTCGCGTTTCGGATCGACCGATTCTTCGGCGGCCAGCGGCAATTGCTCGATGGCGAGGAACAGCCAGACCGCGAAAGGCAGCGTGGCGAGAACACCTGAAAAGCCGAAGGGGAAGAAGGAACCGCCGCCTTCCGGCAGCTCCACCGCCTTGCCATCAGGGCCAACACCGATATTCAGCGCGTAACGCGAAAAATCGATATTCGGGATGGCGCTGATCCAGAAGAACACCAGAACGCCGAGCGAAATCAGCGTGATGATCAGGGTGACCTTGAAGGAAAGCTCCAGCCCGAAGACGTTGAGGGCAAGGAAGATCGCATAGAAGGCTATCCACACAAAGGGTGAATAGGCGGGATCAAGCCCGAGGATGGAATTCACGTAGGCGGTGATGAAGGTGACGACGACCGCCGGCGTCAACACATATTCGACATTCTCGCAAAGTCCGGTGACGAAGCCGCCCCACGGGCCCATGGCCGTGCGGGCGAAGGAATAGGCAGCACCGGTGTGCGGAAGCGCCGGGCTCATTTCCGCGATCGAAAATGTCAGCCCGAGATACATGATGGCGATGATGATGCCCGCCACCAGCATGCCGCCCCAGCCGCCGGTGGAAAAGCCGAAATTCCATCCGGAAAAATGCCCTGATATGACCGCACCGACGCCGAGCGACCAGAGCGACCACACCCCCGCATAACGGGAAAGTCCGCGTTTTTCGAAATAGGATGCATCAGCCTTCTTATAGCTGACGCCTGACGATGAACTGTCCATGCCCTTCTCTCCTGAATAAGAAAAAAACAAGCCAGTCAGCCGTTATTGGCCGATTGTGCCCCAGTTTTCAGCACCTGCGGAAGGTTTCCGCGCTGTGCCGCACGCACTTGCTGTTCCCTTGCCGCTTCATGCCTTTCCGGCTTTCCCTGAATGTCGGCAGTCTCGTTTGGTGGCCGGCCCCGGTGTTTTCACCATCGGCCGGCCATAGCTCCCTCACTCATCGATCGATGAGAGTGCCTTCCCCATAAGTTCGTGGAGGAAACCGGCGATGGCCGCCTGCTCTCCTTCATTGGTGATCAGATCGTTGCGGATTTCGATCATCACGTTCAAAAGCCCGCCCGGCAGCGCATGCAGCCTCAGCGTATGCGTCACGCCGTCTTCCGGACCATAGGGGTCGTTGCGTTTGACCGTGAGCGCCGACCCTTCGGCGCCCGCCAGCATCGCATCGGCCAGGCGGCTGTCGCTGTCATGCAGGATGCCGATCTGAACCTGCCGGAACTGCCCGTGATAGACCGGCGTGAAACTGTGGATGGTCACCACCACCACCCTGCGGCCCGCAGCCTGACGCCCGGCGATGATTTCGCTCACCCGATCATGAAACGGCACGTAAAGCGCCGAAGTACGGGCAAAACGCTCCGCTTCGGAAAGGTCGAGATTGCCGGGAATATTGTAGATTTCGCTTTTCACCGGCATGGCGGAAGGCGATTCGGGCGGCCGGTTGCAATCATAGACGAGCCGCGAGAACCGCTGGTAGACGAGCGTGGCGTCAAGGCTTTTCGACAGCAGCCGCGCAACGGCAAGGGCACCCGGGTCCCAGGCCGCATGGCTGGAAAGCACATCGGGCGAAAGACCGAGCGTACCGAATTTTTCCGGAATGGTGGCAGAGGCATGCTCACAGACGAGAAGGACGTCGCCCTTCGCCGCGGCGTTCTCGACACCGACCGCCTGCCCTTCCGCCTGCGTGAAAAAATCCGAACGCACCGTCATGAAAGCACCCCGCCGGGGAACCCCGCTCCCCGCCAATGACGAAAAGAATTCTTCACATTATTGCGAGTGTCAAATGGAATTTTGAAATTTTCTCTTCATTTTTCCCATTGACTCGATAGCTGGCGCAGATGTTTATTTTAGCCGATAGACCGGCATAAAGACCGGAAGGGGAAAGATTTGCGCAGCACGACGGCGACCGTGTCGGATGTCATCCATGCCCATTACGACGCGCTGACCCGTTCGGAAAGACGGCTGGCGGAGAGCCTGCTTGGCAACTACCCCGTATCCGGTCTCGGCAGCATCACCACCATCGCTGAAAATGCCGGCGTTTCGACGCCGACGGTGGCGCGCATGGTGCAGAAGCTCGGTTACAAGGGCTATCCGGAATTCCAGGCGCATCTGCATCAGGAACTGGAGGCGACGATCTCCGGCCCGGTCGCCAAGCACGACCGCTGGGCGACCAATGCGCCCGGCCTGCACATTCTCAACCGCTTCGCCGATGCCATTACCGGCAATCTGCGCGATACGCTGAGCGATCTCGACACCGCCGTCTTCGACAATGCCGCAGCGCTGCTTTCCGACCGCAAGCGCAGCATCTATTTCGTCGGCGGACGCATCACCGGGGCGATCGCCGAATATTTCTTCACCCATATGCAGGTGATCCGCCCGAAAACGACGCTGATGTCATCGAATTCCAGCGCCTGGCCGCAATATATGCTGAACATGAACGCCGGTGACGTGCTGGTGATCTTCGACATCCGCCGTTACGAGCATGACATGACGACGCTTGCCGAAGTGGCGAGGGCAAACGGTGTTGAAATCATCCTCTTCACGGATCAGTGGACCTCACCGGTGGCCCGCCACGCCCTGCACACCTTCCGGGTAAAAATAGAGGCGCCCTCGGCATGGGATTCCTCCGTCGTGACATTATTCGTCGTCGAGGCGCTGATTGAGGCCGTCCAGAGCGGCACCTGGGATGAAACCAAGGAACGCATGAACGCGCTGGAAGGCCTGTTCGAACAGACGCGTCTGTTCCGCAGGCCGGACAGAACATGAAATTGCATAGCCGGCAACTTGCTTGACGCGGATGTCGCGCGCTGATTGGATACCTGTGATCGCTACCAGCACGATAAAACAGGATAAGTAACCAAGCTGGGGAACAGATCTGGCCAACAAGGATGATGAGGGGATTATCCCGCGATTGCAGGCACAAAAGCCTGATGATGGCGGAAAATGGGCGTAAAGTGGCGGAATCCGGATAAATAAATTGCAATCCAGCCGTCACATTAGCTTCATCTAGAATCCGTATCAGCGTCCGCAATATGAGAACACGAAGAGGAGAAAAAAGTGATCTCTCACTGCCGCCGACTGCTTGC
Source organism: Rhizobium rhizogenes (assembly GCF_002005205.3). The sequence goes on from NZ_CP019701.2 coordinate 1,840,768, forward strand.
TACGACCACCGCAATGGTCATTGCCTCCACCGCGATCGCTGCCGCCGAGCCGAGCGCCGAACTGATCGCTGCCGCCAAGAAGGAAGGCATGCTGACCACCGTTGCGCTGCCGCATGACTGGTGCGGTTACGGCGACGTCATCGCCGCCTTCAAGGCGAAGTACCCGGAAATCACCGTCAACGAACTGAACCCCGACGCCGGCTCCGCCGACGAAGTGGAAGCAATCAAGGCAAACAAGGACAACAAGGGCCCGCAGGCTCCTGACGTCGTCGACGTCGGCCTCGCTTTCGGTCCGCAGATGAAGGCCGAAGGCCTGCTGCAGCCCTACAAGGTTTCCACCTGGGACGAAATTCCTGACAACGTCAAGGATGCCGACGGTTACTGGTACGGCGACTATTACGGCGTCATGTCGATGTTCGTGAACAAGGACCTCGTCACCAACGCTCCCAAGGACTGGGCCGACCTGCTGAAGCCGGAATATTCCGGTCAGGTGGCACTCGCAGGCGATCCGCGCGCTTCCAACCAGGCGATCCTCGGCGTTCTCGCCGCTGGCCTCTCCACCGGTGCGAAATCCGGCAAGGAAGCCGGTGAAGCCGGCCTGAAGTACTTCGCCGACCTCAACAAGGCCGGTAACTTCCTGCCTGTTATCGGCAAGGCTGGCACGCTGGCACAGGGCGCAACCCCGATCATCATCGCCTGGGACTATAACGCCCTGTCCTGGAAGAAGACGCTGAACGACAACCCGCCGACAGAAGTCGTCGTCCCTGAGAAGGGCGTTCTGGCTGGCGTTTACGTTCAGGGCATCTCCGCTTACGCGCCGCACCCGAACGCCGCCAAGCTGTGGATGGAACATCTCTATTCCGACGACGGTCAGCTCGGCTGGCTGAAGGGCTATTGCCACCCGATCCGCTTCAACGCCATGGTCAAGGCCGGCAAGGTTCCGCAGGAACTGATCGACAGCCTGCCGCCGGCAGCAGCCTATGAAAAGGCAATCTTCCCGACACTCGAGGAAGTTGACGCCAACAAGGCCGCCGTCACGGCCGGCTGGGACAGCGTCGTTGGCGCAAACGTGAAGTAAACTGTTGAAAACGCACCCCGGCCGATCAAAAAGCCGGGGTGCTTCTTTTATAATTAAACCTTAAGACACAGACCGTTTTAAAAACGGCGTTTGGGGACAAGGCATGCCATCAACCAACACCGGCGGACCATCCGACGCGGGCAGAAAGTTGCCGTTGCACTGGATAGGCGTCGTACCTTTCGCCGTCTTTGTTCTGCTGTTTCTGATCATGCCGACGATGAAGATCGTGATCGGCGCTTTCCAGCGTCCTGATGGCAGCTTCACGCTGGAAAACATCACCGGGCTCTTCACCTCCTCCATCCTCGCGGCCTACTGGATTTCGATCAAGATCAGCCTCGCCTCGGCGGCTCTGGGCTGCCTGATCGGTTTTGCCGTGGCCGCCGCCGTCGTGCTGGGCGGCCTGCCGCAGCGCATTCGCGGACCGCTTCTGACCTTTTCGGGCGTCGCCTCGCAATTTGCCGGCGTGCCGCTGGCCTTCGCCTTCATCGCCACGCTCGGCCCGGTCGGCCTGCTCACCGTCTTCCTGAAGACGCAGGTTGGCATCGATCTTCGGCTCCTCGGCTTCAACATCCTGTCCTTCTGGGGCCTGACGGTCACCTATCTGTTCTTCCAGATTCCCCTGATGATCCTCATCATCACGCCGGCACTGGACGGGCTGAAGCGCGAATGGCGCGAGGCTGCGGAAATTCTCGGCGCCACCGGCCTGCAATACTGGCGCATGGTGGCCTTTCCCATCCTGCTGCCATCGCTGCTCGGCACCATGTCGCTGCTCTTCGCCAACGCCTTCGGCGCCGTGGCAACCGCAATCGCGCTCACCGGCTCCTCGCTCAACATCGTGCCGATCCTGCTCTTCGCGCAGATCCGCGGCGACGTTCTCGGCAATCCGCATCTTGGTTACGCACTCGCCTTCGGCATGATCGTCGTTACCGGCATCGCCAATGCGCTTTATATCTGGCTGCGCGCCCGCAGCGAAAGGTGGCTGAAATGAAGCGGTTCTTCGCCTGGGGCGCGCTGATCTTCGGCCTCCTGTATTTCGCCCTGCCGCTGATCGGCATGACCAATTTCTCGCTGAAAATGCGGCGCGGCGAATATTCCTTCGACGCCTATGGCAAGGTGCTGACCGATCCGCGTTTCCAGGAAACCTTCAGCTATTCGGTGGTGATGGCGCTGTTCACCATCGTTTTCGGGGTCCTGCTGGTCGTGCCCACCGCCTATTGGGTACGGCTGAAACTGCCGGGCCTGCGGCCCTATATCGAATTCATCACGCTTTTGCCGCTCGTCATTCCGGCCATCGTCATCGTCTTCGGTTATATCAGGCTTTACAACACCTCCAGCTGGCTGCCGCTGACCGGCACGACCTCCGGCACCAACCTGCTCTTGATGTTCGGTTATGCCACGCTCGCTTTGCCTTATATGTACCGTGCCGTCGATACGGGCCTCAGAACCATCGATGTCTCGACGCTGACGGAAGCCGCCCAAAGCCTCGGGGCCGGCTGGACGACCATCCTGTCGCGCATCATCCTGCCCAATGTTCTGGTCGCCGTGCTGTCAGGCGCGTTCTTGACCTTCGCCATCGTCATCGGTGAATTCACCATGGCGGCCCTTTTGAACCGCCCGGCCTTTGGCCCCTACATGCAGCTGCTCGGCGCCAACCGCGCCTATGAACCGGCCGCACTTGCCGTGATTTCCTTCGGCATCACCTGGGGTTGCCTGGGTCTGATCCAACTCGTTTCACGCTACCAGAAGGGCGCGCCTCCCAAGGCCTGAGGACAATATTTTCATGAGCTTTTTGACACTTAGCAACATCAAGAAATCCTTCGGCTCCGTGCAGGTCGTGCATGATTTCAACATGGCCATCGAAAAGGGCGAATTCGTCTCCTTCCTCGGGCCGTCGGGCTGCGGCAAGACCACCGTGCTGCGCATGATCGCCGGTTTCGAAATCCCGAGCGGCGGATCGATCGTCATCAATGGCAAGGACCAGACGGCGCTGCGGCCCAACCAGCGCAATATCGGCATGGTGTTCCAGGCCTATGCGCTGTTCCCGAACATGAATGTCTATGAAAACGTCGCCTTCGGCCTGAAAGTCGCCGGCAAGCCGAAAGCCGAGATCGACGCCCGCGTGAAGGAAATGCTCCAGCTCATCCATCTGGAACATCTGGCCGACCGTTATCCCTATCAGATGTCGGGCGGCCAGCAGCAGCGCGTGGCGCTGGCCCGCGCTCTGGCCCCGAAGCCGGAAGTACTTTTGCTCGACGAGCCGCTCTCCGCGCTCGACGCCAAGATCCGCGTATCGCTGCGCGAGGAAATCCGCCAGATCCAGCAAAAGCTCGGCATCACCACCATTTTCGTGACCCACGATCAGGAAGAGGCCCTGTCGATTTCCGACCGCATCGTCGTGATGAATTCCGGCCGCGCCGACCAGATCGGCTCGCCCTTCGATATCTACAACAAGCCCGCAACCCGTTTCGTCGCCTCCTTCGTCGGTACGCTCAACCTTATCGATGCCACCGTCGTCGATTCCTCGTCCAACACCATCCGTGTCGGTGAGCAGCAGATCACCCTGCACAAGCCGGTCGATGCAGCAAACGGCGAAAAACTCACCCTCGCGCTTCGCCCGGAAGCGGGTTCGCTTGGCAGCGACGCGAAAGGCGATGTCGCCATTTCCGGCACCGTCACCTCCAGCCAGTTCCTCGGTTCCGTCATCCGCACCCGTCTCGATCTCGGTGGTTCGACCCTGTCTTTCGACATGTTCAATGATCCCGGCACCGCGCCGCCTGCCCTTGGTGAGCAGGTGACGCTCAAATTCGCAGCGGGCGATCTTATGGTGATCAAGGATTAAAGCGCTATTGGCGAAAGAGGGCATTTCCGCTTTACCCAAACATAGTATACGACGCGAAGATTTCCTGCACCGGGGTACCGCCCTATCCGTCATACCGGCCTTGAGCCGGTATCCAGTCGATGCACGTCTGTGCGGCGGGAAGAGCCCTTTCAGCCCAAGGACTTGGGCTGGCTGGATACCGGCTCGAGGCCGGTATGACGGAAGAGGGAAGCGTCACGAACCCCGACGATAGTCGAGCCTGTTTTACGGGTCCAACATAACTGTTGTGTACTGTGTCCCCAAAAAGCAAGAACTCTCTCTATCTGTTTTTCGCTCTTCCAGACGCAAAACCGCTTCGCACTTTTTCTGGAAATGCTCTAAGAGCAGGTACAGGTTAGAACCCGCCTTCCAGTGATATGAGGCCATGATGCGCGCGCTTTTTTACGAACTGTTCGGCGAGACCCCTGTTGTCGCATCGCTGCCCGATCCGGAACCGGCCGATGGCGGCGTGGTCATCGAGGTAAAGGCAACAGGCCTCTGCCGCAGCGACTGGCACGGCTGGATGGGGCATGATCCGGATATCCGCCTGCCGCATGTTCCCGGCCACGAATTCGCCGGCGTCATCGCCGCAGTCGGCAAGAACGTCACCCGCTTCAAGACCGGCGACCGTGTCACCGTGCCTTTCGTTTCCGGCTGCGGCCACTGCCATGAGTGCCGCTCCGGCAACCAGCAGGTCTGCGAAGCGCAGTTCCAGCCCGGCTTCACCCATTGGGGTTCGTTTGCCGAATATGTCGCCATCGATTATGCCGACCAGAACCTCGTGCATCTGCCGGAGTCCATGAGCTACGCCACCGCCGCCGGTCTCGGCTGCCGGTTTGCCACGTCTTTCCGGGCCGTGACCGATCAGGGACGCCTGAAGGGTGGCGAATGGCTGGCCGTCCACGGCTGTGGCGGCGTCGGTCTCTCCGCCATCATGATCGGCGCGGGTCTCGGCGCGCAAGTCGTCGCCATCGACATTGCCGAAGACAAGCTTGAACTCGCCCGCCAGCTCGGCGCGACCGCGACGATCAACAGCCGCTCGGTCGCCGATGTTTCGGAAGCAGTACGCGAAGTGACGGGCGGCGGCGCGCATGTGTCAATCGACGCGCTCGGCCACCCGCAGACCTGCTGCAATTCCATCAGCAACCTGCGCCGGCGCGGACGCCACGTGCAGGTGGGCCTGATGCTGGCCGATCACGCCATGCCCGCCATCCCCATGGCGCGGGTCATCGCCCACGAACTGGAGATCTATGGCAGCCACGGCATGCAGGCATGGCGTTACGAGGACATGCTGGCCATGATCGAAAGCGGCAAGCTTGCGCCGGAAAAACTGATCGGCCGCCACATCACCCTCACCGAGGCTGCAACCGCCCTGCCCGCCATGGACAGCTTCACGGAAAGCGGCATCAGCATCATCGACCGGTTCGAATAGCACCATCCCCCAACCATCTGAGGTCCGGGGGTTTCGTCTTGTTCATGCACCCCTGCGCCCGAACACCCGGACCGGAGCGTCTGCCCGAGAAGATACATGGACCGACGATGCTGCCGGGATACGCGCCGCGTGATCCGTCTGGCTATCACGCCATTGACGGTTCAGCAGCTGTTTCTTGCGGACCTCCAGCGGGTCGGGGACCTCCTCCTGCTGCTTATTTTCCGTGGCTGCGGAGGTTGTCGCCGATCGCGAAATCCACCGGGCAACTTGTATCCCCTTGTGAACAAGCACAAAAATACCAACAATTGCGACCGCTACAATAATCACGAGGTTCCAGGGCGCGTCGCTACCCCTTGCCGCCCTCTCCATGCGGTCTTTTGTCGTCGGATCAAAACCAAGCGTCGCCTTCAGCCCGGCAATATCCGCATCGCTGAGCCTGCTGTACCGCTCACCACGATACAGCACATAACCGCTCCTATCCCCGCTGTTGAGATAACCAAGGTCGAATGCTTCCCCGTCGCGAAGAAAAGGCTCGTTGTCCGGCAGGTCATAAACGAGATCGATGGTCTCGCCGCCGCCAAATCCGGGTATGGCAAAAAAACGAGACTTCCGCGCCTCGGCTTCGCTCACGAATATCGCGGAAAATAGAACCGCGACCGAAAAAAGCGCAATATGCTTCATTCATCCTCTCCAAAAACAATGAGAATGACGACAACTGGCATTGTTGAATTAATTTGAAGTTTATACTCAAGGTAACATCTTAATATTAGATAGTTTATTGAAGATAAATAGTATATTTTAGAATCATTACTCAATTTACGCCATACTAAATTATAATAACATTGATTTCTAACGAGGCGGCACGGCGTATTTCCGCCACCACCGCAAACCATTGGCGCGAACAGTGCCCCACGTTAAGCTGTAATCACACGCAATTGCTTTGAGACTCGGGCCATGATGATGCGACAGAGCGCGACGTCGGTGAACATGACGGATTAGATGCAAGGACCGCAAAGATGCTGTTTCTCGACAGCGTGACCATGAAGGAAACCCCGGGCGGGAGGGACGAATATCCCTTCTCGGTTCCGGCGCTGCGCCATCTGGAGCGCCTTGAATTCAAGACGCCGATCACCTTTTTCGCCGGCAATAACGGTTCCGGCAAGTCGACACTTCTGGAAGGGCTGGCGGCGGGAATGACGGCCTATGCCATCGGCAACCATGGTCAGGTTTCAGGCGATATCTACCTTCAGCACGCCGGGACCGTGGCAAAAGCCTTCTATTTCGCCCGCAGGAAATATCCGAAAATCCGCATGTTCATGCGTGCGGAAGATGTGCTCGGCTATATACGCCGGCTGAACGAGGAGACGCTGGACGATTTTCGCTGGGAGCGGGAAAAGGCCGAGAAAAAAGGCGAGGACTTTCCCGAGGAAACCCCGGAGACGTTTCGCACCATCGTCAGAAACAATGCCATCGACCAACGATCGCATGGTGAAGGGTTTCTCGACATCATGCAGCAGCGGCTGCACGGTGCCGGCCTCTATTTTCTCGACGAACCCGAAAGCCCGCTTTCGCCACAGAAGCAGCTGGAACTGGCGGCCATTATCCGTCATGCGGCCGATGGCGGCGGGCAATTGATCATCGCCACCCATTCGCCGGTCCTTTTGGCCATTCCCGAAGCGACAATCTATTATTTCGATGAGAACGGCATCACCGAACGCCTGTATGACGAACTGGAGAATATCTCTTTCCTGCGGCGTTTTCTCGATCGTCCATCGAAATACCTCAGCGATTGAGCATCGATAAGGCTTGAAATCACGCCGCGCTTGGCCCATGCCCATAAGTAATATGTAATTAGAAAAAGAAGCAGGCTCATGTCTCCCACCACCACACCGGCGGCAGCCCGGCCCCTCAATGGTCAGGATTACAGAACTCTCGGTCTTTCGGCCCTCGGCGGTGCGCTCGAATTTTACGATTTCATCATTTTCGTATTTTTCGCCACCGTCATCGGCCATCTGTTCTTCCCGCCGGAAATGCCCGACTGGCTGGTCATGATCCAGACCTTCGGCATCTTCGCCGCCGGTTATCTGGTGCGGCCGCTGGGCGGCATCGTGCTCGCCCACTATGGCGACCGGTATGGCCGCAAGCGCGTCTTCGCCTTCTCCATCCTCCTGATGGCGCTTTCCACGCTGGGCATGGCGCTGATGCCAACCTATGCCACCATCGGCGTGGCGGCACCCATCCTGCTCATCATCCTGCGCATGCTGCAGGGCGCAGCCATCGGCGGGGAAGTACCGGGCGCCTGGACCTTCGTTGCCGAGCACGTGCCCTTCCGACGCGTCGGCCTCGCCTGCGGTTTCCTCACATCGGGTCTTTCCTTCGGCATCATGCTGGGATCGCTGATCGCCTTTGCCATCAACTCGCTCTTTTCGCCGGAAGATGTTGCCGGTTATGCCTGGCGTATTCCCTTCCTGCTCGGCGGCATTTTCGGCCTGATCGCCGTTTATCTGCGCCGCTGGCTGGAAGAGACGCCGATCTTCACCGAGATGAAGAAATCGAAGTCGCTGACGGACAGGCTGCCGCTCGGGCTGGTCCTGAAGCACCATATGCGCGGCGTGATCATCTCCGCCCTGCTCACCTGGGTTCTCTCGGCCGCCATCGTGGTGACCACGCTGATGACGGCCACCTTCCTGCAGAAGCTTTATGGCTATAGCCCGACTCAGGCTCTGGCCGGCACCAGCTTCGGCACGCTGTTCCTCATTTTCGGCGTCATCATCGCCGGCGCACTGATCGACCGTGTCGGCTCCGGCGTCTTCTTCATGGGCGCCAGCATCTTCTTCGGCATCGCCACCTTCACCTTCTACAGCTATGCCGGCACCTCGCTCGAAACCATGTTCATTCTTTACGGCGTGATGGGCCTTTCAGTCGGCATGGCGGGGGCCGTGCCCTATGTCATGGTCCGCGCCTTCCCGGCATCGGTCCGCTTCTCCGGCCTCTCCTTCGCCTACAACGTCTCTTATGCCGTCTTCGGCGGGCTGACGCCGATCGGAGTGACGACCGCGCTTGCCCTCAATCCCATGGCCCATGCCTGGTATCTGGTCTTCATCGCCGTGCTCGCCTTCTGCATTGGCCTTTACCTCTATTTGCGCGGCAGCGAGGTTGAGAGCCATGTCGGCATCGAGGAACTGGCGGCGCTAAGATCGTAAGCGCAACGGCCAACAAAAAAGCGCGGGCAGAACCCGCGCTTTTTTGTTACGGCAACGACGCCCGAAACATCAGGCCGCGCTGTCGATTTCCTCAGCGCCATTTGTCGGCACGTAGTTGAGTACAGGCCCGAGCCAGCGCTCCACCTCCGTGACCGGCATATCCTTGCGGCGCGCATAATCGAGAACCTGATCGCGCTCCACCTTGGCGACACCGAAATAATAGCTCTCGGGATGGCCGATATAAATGCCGGAGACGGAAGAGCCCGGCCACATGGCGTAGCTTTCCGTCAGCTCCACACCCGCCGCATTGGTGGCATCGAGCAGGGCAAACAGCGTCTTCTTTTCGGTATGGTCAGGCTGCGCCGGATAGCCCGGCGCAGGGCGGATACCGGCATAGGCCTCGCCAATCAAGTCATCGCCGCCAAGAGCCTCGTCCGGCGCATAACCCCAGAATTCCTTGCGCACCCGCTCATGCATACGCTCGGCGAAGGCTTCCGCGAAACGGTCGGCCAGCGCCTTGACGAGAATGGACGAATAATCGTCATTCGCCCGCTCGAAACGCTCGGCAATCGCCACTTCCTCGATACCCGCCGTCACCACGAAACCGCCGACATAATCGGCAACACCGCTGTCGACGGGCGCCACAAAGTCGGACAGCGCCACATTGGGGCGACCATCGCGCTTGGAAAGCTGCTGGCGCAGCGTGAAGAAGGTGGCCAGCTCTTCCTGACGGTTTTCATCCGTAAACAGCCTGATATCGTCGCCCACGGCATTGGCCGGCCAGAAACCGATCACCGCCCGTGGCCGGAACCACTTTTCGTCGATAATCTTCTTCAGCATCGCCTGCGCATCGCTGTAAAGCTGCCGCGCTGCCTCGCCCTGCTTCTCGTCATCGAGGATCGCCGGGAAGCGACCCTTCAATTCCCAGGTCTGGAAGAATGGCGTCCAGTCGATGTAACGGGAAAGCTCCTCCAGATCATAGGTTTCGAATACCCTGGTGCCGAAGAATTGCGGCTTGACGGGCTTATAGTCCGACCAGTCGACCTTCTGGGCATTTTCCCGGGCGCGGGAAAGCGGCAGGCGCTGCTTTTCCCGCTCATTGCGGGCATGGGCCTCCGCTACCTTCTTATATTCCGTGCGGATGTTATCGATATAAGCGGGCTTCTGCTCTTCGGAAAGAAGTGCCGAAACGACGCCGACCGCACGTGAGGCGTCGGTGACGTAGATCGCCTGCCCCGCCTCATAGCGCGGATGGATTTTCACCGCCGTATGCACGCGGCTCGTCGTCGCGCCGCCGATCAGCAACGGAATGTCGAAACCCTGACGCTCCATCTCGGCCGCCACATGCACCATCTCGTCCAGCGACGGGGTGATGAGGCCGGAAAGGCCGATCACGTCCACCTTCTCCGCAATTGCCGTTTCGAGGATCTTCGTCGTCGGCACCATCACGCCGAGATCGATGATCTCGTAATTGTTGCAGGCCAGCACGACGCCGACGATGTTCTTGCCGATATCGTGCACGTCGCCCTTGACGGTCGCCATCAGCACCTTGCCGGCCGCCTTCTTCTCTTCGCCGCCATTCAGGCGCTTTTCCTCTTCCATGTAAGGAAGCAGCACGGCCACGGCCTGCTTCATCACGCGGGCGGATTTCACCACCTGCGGCAGGAACATCTTGCCGGAACCGAAGAGGTCACCGACCACATTCATGCCGGCCATCAGCGGCCCCTCGATGACGTGCAGCGGACGCTCCGCCTTCTGGCGCGCCTCTTCCGTATCGGCTTCGATAAATTCGGTGATACCGTTGACCAGCGCGTGTTCCAGCCGCTTCTCGACGGGAAGTTCGCGCCAGGAGAGATCCTGCACCTTGGTGTCCTTGGCGCCCGTGCCACGGAAACGCTCCGCGACCTCCAGCAGCCGCTCCGTCGCGTCATCGCGGCGGTTCAGAACCACGTCCTCGCAGGCCTCGCGCAGCTCGGGGTCGATATTGTCGTAAACCGCAAGCTGCCCGGCATTGACGATGCCCATATCCATGCCGACCTGAATGGCGTGGTAGAGGAACACGGCATGCATCGCCTCGCGCACCGGCTCGTTGCCGCGGAAGGAGAAGGACAGGTTGGAAACACCACCGGAAATATGCGTGAGCGGCATGGTTTCGCGGATGGTCTTGGTGGCTTCGATGAAGTCCACGCCGTAATTATTGTGCTCTTCGATACCTGTCGCCACGGCGAAGACATTCGGGTCGAAGATGATGTCCTCAGGCGCAAGCCCGGCCTTCTCGGTCAGGATCTTGTAGGCGCGTGAGCATATCTCCACCTTGCGCTGATAGGTGTCCGCCTGCCCGACCTCATCGAAGGCCATGACGACAACCGCCGCGCCGTAATGATGGATGAGCCGCGCCTGCTGGAGGAATTTCTCCTCGCCTTCCTTCAGCGAAATGGAGTTGACGATCGGCTTGCCCTGAACGCATTTCAGACCGGCCTCGATGATCTCGAATTTCGAGGAATCGATCATGACAGGCACGCGGGCGATATCCGGCTCGGCGGCGATGAGGTTCAGAAATTCCACCATCGCCTTTTCGGAATCGATCAGGCCTTCATCCATGTTGATGTCGATGATCTGCGCGCCGTTTTCCACCTGATCGCGGGCAACCGCCAGCGCCGCCGCGTAATCGCCAGCCGTGATGAGTTTGCGGAAGCGGGCCGAACCGGTGACGTTGGTGCGTTCGCCGACATTGACGAAAGGAATGTCCTTGGTCAGCACGAAAGGTTCGAGGCCCGAAAGCGACATGAACGGCTTGTGCTCGGGGATCGGACGCGGCTTGTAATCCTTGACCGCTTCGGCAATCGCCCGGATATGCTCCGGCGTCGAGCCGCAGCAGCCGCCGACGATGTTGACGAGACCGTCGCGGACGAAACCTTCCACCTGGCGCGCCATCATTTCAGGCGTTTCGTCATATTGCCCGAATTCATTCGGCAGGCCGGCATTCGGATAGGCGCAGACGAAGGTGTCAGCCACATCGGACAGTTCCTGCAGATGCGGACGCATGGCATCCGCGCCCAGCGCGCAGTTCAGCCCGATGGTGAAGGGGTTGGCGTGGCGCACCGAGTTCCAGAAGGCCGACGGCGTCTGGCCGGACAGCGTGCGGCCGGAAAGGTCGGTGATCGTGCCGGAGATCATGACCGGCAGGCGGATGCCCTTGGCCTCGAAACGCTCCTCGCAGGCAAAGATCGCCGCCTTCGCGTTCAGCGTATCGAAAATCGTCTCGATGAGGATGATGTCGGCGCCGCCGTCGATCAGGCCGTCAATCTGCTCACCATAGGCGATACGCAGGTCGTCGAAGCTGACGGCACGAAAACCGGGATTGTTGACGTCAGGCGAAATCGAGGCCGTGCGGTTGGTCGGGCCGATGGCGCCGGCCACGAAACGGCGGCGTCCGTCCTCCCGCTCGGCGCGCTGGGCGGCGCGGCGGACGATCTGCGCCCCTTCACGGTTGAGATCGTAGACGGCATTTTCCATCTCGTAATCGGCCTGCGCAATGCGTGTGGACGAAAACGTGTTGGTTTCGAGAATATCCGCACCCGCCATGGCGTAACGATAGTGGATGTCTTCGATGGCATCCGGCTGGGTTAGGATCAGAAGGTCGTTATTGCCCTTCTGGTGACAGGCACAGCCGATAAAACGGTCGCCGCGAAAATGGTCTTCGTCAAAACCGAGACCCTGGATCTGCGTGCCCATGGCGCCGTCGAGAATGAGGATGCGTTCACTCGCGGCGTCGCGCAACGCCTTGAAAATTTCCGCGCCGTCGCGCTTTGCCCCTTCAGGGCCAAACAGATCGTCAAACACGGGCACACTCCTCATTTCGATTTGCAAGATCGCAAGCCGTCAAGTCACATAAAGATATGTTTATGTCAATATATCTTCAAGGGACAGGCATGGCTTTGTGTCATTGCGGCAGGTTACGAAATTTCACTGACAGATGACAGGTTTATACGGCAAGGATATAAGCCGAAGCAGCAAACCGCATGGAGGACGAGAATGCCCGAGGACGATCACAACAGCCGCAACTGGAACGCCCTGCCCTGGCACCGCCAATGGCTGGTAAAACAGGCCGAGGGACTTTTCGATTTCTTCCAGTATCGCGCCCTTAACCCTGCCGGCGGCTTCTTCGATCTCGATAGCAACGGCGCGCCGTTACAGGCAAACGATCCCGTGCGCGGCATCCACGCCTCCGCCCGCATGGTGCATTGCTTCTCCATCGGCCACCTGCTCGGCCGTCCCGGCTGCGGCGATATCGTCGACCACGGCATGACCTATCTCTGGAACCATCATCGCGATGGCGAACATGGCGGTTATTTCTGGCAGGTGAACGATGCCGGCCCGGTAGACGCCACCAAGCAGGGTTACGGCCATGCCTTCGTGCTTCTGGCCGCCTCCTCCGCCAGGACCGTCGGCCACCCTCTCGCAGACAAGATGCTGGCCGATATTACCGAAGTGCTGGAAACCCGTTTCTGGGAAGAAAAACACGGCGCGATCGCCGAGGAATTCAACCGCGACTGGTCGCCCATCGATAATTACCGCGGCCAGAATTCCAACATGCACCTCACCGAAGCGCTGATGGCGGCCTATGAGGTGACCGGCGAGAGCCATTACCTCAACAAGGCAGAGCGTATCGCCGATCTCGTCATCCGCCGCCGCGCCGGCGAGCTGGATTTCCGCGTGCCGGAGCATTTCGACGACAACTGGACGCTCGACAAGGATTATCGCGGCAACGAAATGTTCCGCCCCTCCGGTTCCACCCCCGGCCACTGGCTGGAATGGGCCCGCCTCATCCTGCAATTATGGGTTCTGGGCGAGCGCCGCCACGACTGGATGCCGGTGGCCGCAAAATCGCTGTTCGTACAATCCATGGCGCTCGGCTGGGACCGGGAAAAGGGCGGCTTCTTTTATACGCTTGACTGGAACGACAATCCCGACAAGCGGGCAAAGCTCTGGTGGCCCATGTGCGAGGCGGCGGGGGCTGCCCACTTCCTCAACGAAAACCTGCCGGCGGACCCGTTCTACGAAGACAGCTACCGCCGCATCTGGAGCACCATCGCCAACAACTTCATCGATCACGGCAATGGCGGCTGGCATGAGGAACTGACGGAAAACCTGGTTCCGGCGCATACGCTGTTCCCCGGCAAGGGCGATATCTACCACGCGCTCCAGGCCTGCCTCATCCCGCTTTTCCCGGCCTCGGGAAGCCTGACGAAGGTGATCGCGGAAAGTGGCGGGAATTATTGAGCAGCCTTGCAGGCAACGGAGGACGGCTGACGACAACGTTCGAAGGCTTCTCTTCCGTCATGCTCGGGCTTGTCCACAGCATCTGCAACCTATCTGCCGGACGCAACGTGGTTCGATCCTCGGCACAGGGCCGAGGATGGCCCCGCGTATAAGGTAACATTCAAAAGCCGATGGTTTCCTCGAAATCATCCCAGGACTGGTACATTTCATAGCGCCCAATACCGGGGATCGGCACATGCCCGTAATAGGGCGAAAGCTGGAATTCGGCGGCCGCCTCGCTCTTGCCGGCCACGGCCCCGACATAGATGGCGGAGGCAAGCCCGGTGCGGTTGGCACCGTGTTCGCAATGGATGAGGATCGGCTTTTCCGCATTGCGCAGCACCGCCACCAGCGTTTCCGCATCCTGCGGCGATAGCTTTTCACTTGAGCTCATCGGATAATCGACAAGCCGGATGCCATTGTTTTTCGCCGCCTTGCTTTCCGCATCATACCAGCCCTCGCGTTTTTCATCGCGCAGGTTGATGATCGTCTTGATGCCGTAGGTCTTGGCATAGGCGGTGATGTCCTTGCCGCTCGGCTGTGCCGAACGATAAAGCTCTCCGGGGATGACCTCGTGAAAATTTCCGGTCAGCTGACCGATACCCATATGCGCGCCCGCCAGAACCGGCAGGGCAACAAGGCCGATGGCCGTGATTTTCAAAAACTTCAGAACTATACGCAAACCGTCAACCCGCGACATTCATCGGACGGGTGGGGAGATGGCATCGCAAACGGGCGAAAACAAGTCATGCCAGGCACGAACCGGCATCGGTGCGACTGGCGCCGGCGCAGCGGATTCATGAATCCTCTGGAATAAAAGGCGTTTCGCAACGGCGCGGGAATTTTCAAAATACCGTGATGGCCGGCGAACGAATGAACCGCTCAGTCGAATTCCGCTGAAATGACCGTAACCCGCCATTCCAGGCGTTGCGGTTCCACCCTTTCATTGTTGCGCAGCCGGAACGCGCGGCATGCGGCGAAAGTCTCGCCGGCCTCGATCCGCCTTTCGCTGACCTGATAGGGATCGAAGGCAACGGAAGCGCGGAAAGCCGGTTCGAAGCCCTCCAGCGTATAGGTCAGGCGCTGCACCGCGACATCATTGTCGTTGCGAAAGCTGACCCGAATGGGCAAGGCGGGGTCCGGGCAGGCGGCATCGAAACTTGCTGTCGCAACGACGTGAGCAAGCCGCTGATTGCCGCGTTGCCAGTCATAGATGACAAAGGCCGCAGTGGTTGCCCAGACCAGCAGCAGGCAGATGACGACGGGTTTGAGATGCCGTGGAAATGCGATGAGGGTGAGAAGAAGAATGGCACTGAGAACCGCTCCGACGATCACGTCGCTCCTCCCTCATAAAATCTAACCCTCATGCGTTCCCGCCCTCCTTTGACCCATTCCTGCCCACCGAACCTGCGCGTCACGATGTAACGGAGCGTTTCAACGAAACGTCACATCCTCACCGACGAAGGCGACCGGGCGCCGAAGCAGCGACCTGCCTCGGGCAGGCACAACTCTATGGTCGTACCCCCTGCTGTCAAGACAACCAAGCGTGACAGCGAATGACCAATCCGCCGGCGCTACGGGGCAAATGCCAAGGGAACCAAACGCCGCCAAAGACGTTCGCCGCATCACAACAGCATGACAGGGCGACAGAAACGCCGCGATCAGGGCACGACAGCCGCGAACCCGTGAAGACGGGTCGCCTCTTGGAATCGCCGCGCCCGCGACCATATTAAATGAGACTAATATATGCTATAGACGTCAGTAGCTCAGGGAGAATAACGATGAAAACGCTGATCGTAACGTCACTCCTGGCCCTTTCGGCCAGCACCGCAATGGCTGCGGATGCCGTCTACGAAAACCCGGCGCCTCCTGTCGCACAGGAAACCCTGCCGGTCTTTACCTGGTCGGGTCCCTATCTCGGTATTCAGGGCGGCGCCGGCTGGGCGAATGGTGATTTTTCGGCGGGCGGCCCCGTTGCCTCGGATAATTTCGATGGCGGCATTCTCGGCGCCTTCGCCGGTTACAATTACCAGTTCGACAACAACATGGTTCTCGGCATCGAGGGCGACGTCGACTATAACTGGAATGACAATGATTATGCCGGCGTGCAGATCGGCACCGACTGGCAGGGTTCGGTTCGCGGTCGCGTCGGTTACGCTTTCGACCGCGCCCTGATTTATGCGACGGCTGGCTGGACCGCCACACGCGGCTTCATAGAAACGCCGGCAGCCGGCAAGGACAGTACCACCTTTAACGGCTACACCGTCGGCGCGGGTCTCGATTACGCCTTCACGGACAATGTCTTCGGCAGGCTGGAATATCGTTACAACGATTATGGCGACAAGGACATTTTCGGCGTCAACACCGACTTCGACCAGCATACCGTCAAGGTCGGCCTCGGCGTGAAATTCTGACCCCACCCAACCGGTTTCAGCGGAAAAGCCCGGCCGACAGCCGGGCTTTTTCAGATCTGAAAACCCCGCCGCTCCGGACCCGCCAAAACAAGCGGCGTGCGAACAATATGAACCGCTCAAAAACGAAACATTCACAAACCGTTCAGCCGTCCCGTGCCATCATCCGGGCATAATGAGCCTCTATCTCCCAAAGCAGGCTTATGGAGTAGCCCCGATGAAAAAGATCATTCTTTCCACCCTTGCCGCACTGGTTGCCACCGGCAGCGTCTTCGCATCCTACGGCACCGCCGCCGCACAGGATTATCCCTATCGTCCGCGCTACGACCGTGGTTATGACCGTGGCGGCCCGCCCCCGCCGCCCTACCGCGAACACCGCCGCCACAATGACGGTGCAGCAATCGCCGGCGGCCTCGCCGCAGGCGTCATCGGCGGCCTGATCGGCGGCGCCATCGCCAACAGCAACAACGGTCCCCGCTACTACGAGCCCCCGCCGCCGCCACGCCCGCGCTGCTGGTTCGAAGACCGCCGCGTTCCCAATTCCTATGACGGTGGCTGGCACACCGAAAGCATGCGGGTCTGCAACTGATCCCAAAATCCGCGATCTGGTTTGCCATGGAAACAGACCAGATCGCACGGTGGCGTCCCGATATTCTGCGCGTGAGCGCAGACCGCACGCCGAGCGGCACAGCTGCATCGTAAAAACAGCCTAACAATCTGATTTAAAAAGAAAAATGGTGGGCCTGGAGAGACTCGAACTCCCAACCAAGCGGTTATGAGCCGCCGGCTCTAACCATTGAGCTACAGGCCCTTATCGGAACAGGTGATCCGAAACACCGGCTTCGCAATGGTTCGAATCCGGTGGGTCACGCTCTAACGCAATTTTTTGAGCCCGACAAGCCATTGATGCTTTCGCGAGGCGCCGCCGCCGTATTAGCTACACAATCTAAGGCAATACCCTCCAAAGGGACACAATCAACGAGGAAACACCATGAAGACAAAAACGGCCCGCCTTTTCGCACTCACCGCAATGACCGCAGCAGCCATGATGCCGCTTGCCGCCCAGGTGTCTGCGCAGGAGGCTACCCCGCGCGAAGCCACCATCAGTGTTTCCGGTGAAGGCCAGGCGGCCATCGCCCCTGACATGGCGATCCTGTCGTTCAGCGTCGTCAAACAGGCGGAGACGGCGGCTGCGGCGCTTACGGAAAACTCCAAGGCACTCGCCGATGTTCTCAAAGCGCTGAAGGAGGCGGCCATCGAAGACCGCGACCTGCAGACCAGCAACTTCTCGGTGCAGCCGCTCTACAAGCATTATGAACCCAAGGACGGTGTCTATGTCGCCCCCGAGATCACCGGCTATCAGGTTTCCAACGGCCTGACCGTGCGGGTGCGCGACCTGAAGAAGCTCGGCACCATCCTCGATACCTCCGTCAAGCTCGGCATCAATCAGGGTGGCGATATCACCTTCACCAATGACAAGCCGGAAGCCACGGTGACCGAGGCCCGCAAGCAGGCTGTCGCCGATGCTCTTGCCAAGGCGAAGACGCTTACGGAAGCAGCCGGCGTAAAACTCGGCCGCGTCATCCAGATCAGCGAAAACATGCAGCGCCCGATGCCGGTGCCGCAGGGCATGATGCGCGCCTCGATGATGAAGGAAGCCGACAGCGTTCCGATCGCTTCGGGTGAGAACAGCTACAGCGTCGTGGTCAACGTCACCTTCGCGCTCGATCAGTAAGACCGGCGGGGGCGGCACCTCGGTGCCGCCTTCACCTCATCCGGGGTTTTCCACCATCGGCATCCATGCAAAATGAAATGCCCCTCGCCTGCCTTTGCGGGACAAGCGAGGGGCATTTTTATCCATCCGGCGGACGGGGATGTCACCGGACCGAATATTGTCCGCTTTAGCGGCGGATTACAGGGCAGCCGCGCTCATTGGCGAAGACGATGCGGTCGCGACCGCGACGGTCAAAACCGGCGACCACGACGCGGCGCGGCGACACATCAACCACGCGGGCACGGCGAAGACCCATGCGGCTTGCCTTTTCTTCCGCAAATCGCGGCGAGCAGCCAAAACGCGGGCGATCCGGACGTCCCCAGCCGCGGCCCCTGTCATGGCCGTATCCATCCTGAACCTGAACCCTGAACTGAACATCCGAACCGGCGGAGGCAGTGACAGCCGTGGCGGAAATTCCACCGAGAGCGATGAGGGCGGCCAGACCGGCTTTTGCGAAGGTGTTGAACATGAACTCACTCCGTTTGTTTCTTCGCCGGCAGGGAATGTCCCCGGCGATTGACGAGACCCTATCCCCGCCCGCCTGAACACCGACCGAACCACATGTTCAGCCGAGGTTCATGGATATTAACGGGAAAACACACCATGCCTGACGGAAGATCAGGCCGAAATATGCAGCACGATTTCGCGGCGATGCGGCCGGTCGCGATGTTCGAAAAGATAAAGCCCCTGCCACGTGCCAAGCGCAAGCCTGCCTTGGCCGATCGGCACGCCGATCGAAACCGTCGTCAGAGCCGACTTGATATGGGCGGGCATATCGTCGGGGCCTTCCAGCGTGTGGGTGACCCAGCGCATCGCGGCGTCGTCGGAGGGCGGCACGAGGCGGGAGAAAAACGTCATGAGATCGCGCCGCACATCCGGATCGGCATTTTCCTGGATAAGCAGGGAACAGGATGTGTGACGGACGAAGACAGTCAACAGACCTTCCTCCACGCCCGCCTGCCTCACGAAGCCCGTGGCTTCGGATGTGAATTCGTAAAGCCCCTGCGCGTGGGTGGCGATGGTTATCTTTTTCTGTGGCACAGTTTTTCTTTCAGATAATCCGGAACAAAATCGGCGCAACAATCGTTGCACCGTGTCAAATTCTATCCGATGGCGATAGAGACAAGACAATAACGTGACGGCGGCCCGTAATATTGAAACGGAAAACCGGCGTCCCGGTTGCAAAAAACGGGGAAGGATTGGCAATCTCAGAATGAATTATTCAGGTTTTCCCATTCCCTCACAAAGAGAATATTTACAGCGCAAGACAGGCACAGGGTGCGAAAGACTAATTCATGGCATCCATTGACGACAACGTCGACCTGACCAATTGCGATCGCGAACCCATTCACATTCCAGGTTATATTCAACCGCACGGCTGTCTCATCGCCTGCGATAATGCCATGCGCATGGTTCTCAGGCATTCGCAAAACTGCCGCGACCTATTGGGCATGGAGGGCGATATCAACGGCAGGACTGCCGAGGATGTGCTCGGCAAGGATCTGGTCCACGAGCTTCGCAATGCGTTGACCGTGACCGGGCGAACCACACGTCCGGCCATGCTGCCGGGCATGGAAACGAGCGATGGCCGCAAAGTCGATATTTCGCTCCACCGCTACAAATCCACCACGATCATCGAATTCGAGCCGTCGCGAAGCGAAACGCAACCGCTGGGTACCGCGCGTAAGATGGTGGACCGCATCCGCGAGGCGGACAGCGTCGAAAGCCTGATTTCAAGAACGACCCGGCTGATAAAGGCGACTTTGGGATACGACCGGGTGATGATCTACCGTTTCGAGGATGACGGTGCAGGCAAGGTCGTGTCGGAAGCAAAGCAGCCGGAGCTGGAGAGTTTTCTCGGGCAATATTTCCCGGCCAGCGACATTCCCCAGCAGGCCCGCGCGCTTTATCTCAGGAATACGCTGCGCATCATCTCCGATGCCAGCGGCGCGCGTGTTCCCGTGCTGCCCGCCCTCGACGCTTCTGGAGAACCCCTCGATCTGTCCTTCGCGCATCTGCGCAGCGTCTCGCCCATCCATTGCGAATATCTTCGCAACATGGGGGTTGCCGCTTCGATGTCGATTTCAGTGATTGTCGATGGCGCCCTGTGGGGGCTGATCGCCTGTCACCACTATTCACCGCGCATCCTGACCATGCCGGTCAGGATCGCCGCCGAAATGTTCGGAGAGTTTTTCTCCATGCATTTGCAGGTTCTCAAGCAGAAACGCCGGCTCGATACCGTCAACCAGGCCCATGCCGCACTCGACCGCTTTCTGCGGCTTGCCGCCCATCACGCCAACATCGAAGAATTGCTGATCGACAGCTTCCAGGACTTCTCCGATCTCATGCCCTGCGATGGCGTCGGGCTCTGGGTCGGAGACAATTGGCACGGCCATGGGGCAACGCCGCCGCATGACGCCATTCCAAGGCTGGCGCGTTTCGTCGCCTCGGCTTCGGAAGGAAAGGTCTGGGCCACCCATGCCCTTTCGCAGGCGATACCGGAAGCGGAAATTTATGCTGGCACCGCAGCCGGAATGCTCGCCATTCCCCTCTCCCAGGTCAAGAACGACTATCTGCTGTTTTTCCGCCGGGAGATCGTGCAGAATCTGAACTGGGCCGGCAATCCGGAAAAATCCTATGAGGCCGGTCCGCTGGGCGACCGCCTCACCCCGCGAAAGAGCTTTGCGATCTGGAAGGAAACGGTTCGCCAGCAGGCGCAGCCCTGGTCGGAAGCCGACCGGGAAATTGCCGAAGCAGCCAGAATCGCGCTCGTGGAGGTCGCTTTCCATCACAGCGAGCTGATGGCGGGCGAAAGGGAACGCGCGGAAGTGCGCCAGCGCATGCTGAACGAGGAACTCAACCACCGCGTCAAGAATGTTCTGGCCATCATCAAATCGCTGGTCGGCAATCCCTCGCAGGAGGGCAAGACCCTGCAGGAATATGTCACCGCACTGAAAGGCCGCATTCAGGCATTGTCCTTTGCCCATGACCAGATCATTCGCGGTGAAGGCGGCGGTGCGCTTCGCGATCTTCTGGATGCCGAACTGTCGCCGCATCGCTCGCCGGAAACGGTTGTGAAACTGACCGGCTCGCAGGTGACGCTCGATTCGCGCGCTTTCTCCGTCATGGCTCTCGTTCTGCATGAGCTGGCGACGAACGCCGCCAAATACGGCGCGCTTTCGCAAAATGGCGGGCAATTGCATGTGCGCTGGACCATCAACGAGAACCGCGATTGCGAGATTGAGTGGCGCGAAATTCTGCCCACCAAACTGCCCCCGCCATCGCGCGCGGGCTTCGGCACCGCGCTCATCAGCCGCAGCATCCCATACGATCTCGGCGGACGCAGCACGATACGCTATTTGCCTGATGGGCTGGAGGCGGAAATTCTTCTGCCCTCCCGTCACGTTTCCTCAGCCACGGCAGTCGCCGACACGCAAACCGAAGACGAAACCGCGCCGCAGCCCAGACGCTATAACCGGGAGGAGCCGTTGAAAGTATTACTCGTCGAAGACCAGATGCTGATCGCCATGGATGTCGAGAACATGCTGGAAGACAACGGCATCAAGGCAATCGAAACGGCAACCTCGTCGGCAATGGCCATTGAAAAATTGAAGACCTATGTGCCTGACGTCGCCATTCTCGACATCAATCTCGGCTCCGACACCTCGATCCCCGTCGCCCGTGAACTCCACCGCCGCGGCATCCCCTTCCTCTTCGCCACCGGTTATGCGGATGGCAGCATGGTGCCGGATGAATTCGGCAACGTGCCGGTGATCCGCAAACCCTATGACGAGGATGCGCTGATGGCGGGTATCGGGCTGTTGGTGGGTGATCCGGAGAGGGTGTAACGCCGTTGATTCGCGAGAACGCTGACGCCGTACTTTAAGACATCCTCGGGCTTGTCCCGCTACTGTCCGGTTTGAATTTCCGTGCAGGCTGCGGTCCCCTTGAAGTCCGTGGTGAAGGGTGCGCATTCTCTCGACGTCATCCTCGGCCCTGTGCCGAGGATCTAATAACGTTGAATGAAATCAATACGTTGGAAGATCCTCGGGACAGGCCCGAGGATGACGTCGGCGCGATTGGCTCGACTCTTCTTTCCATCTGACGCCGCCGCTCTTCTTTGGTGTCCGGTTAAGGCGGGAATCCTAAAAGCCTATTCGAATGAGAGTCTTACGCCTTGTCCGGAAATTTAAACCGGGCAGTAGTGGAACAAGCCCGTGGATGACGAAAGAGATGTTGGGAGTTTCACCAGCGACCTCAGAATCTGCCGCCCTTACTGGAAACGCGTGAAGCCCCGCTTTTTAGCGTCTTCCGGGCTGATGGCCTTCCCGATTTTAAACCGGAATTCCGTGACGGCGTAATTGTCTAGATCGACGTCACATTGAAATGATACATCATACCAGGTTCCACCCACGTTGAATGCACCGCCAGTCGCGTCGATCGAACTTCCGGAAATCTTACGGCCGGTATCCGATGTCGGTATCATGCCACGGGCGGCAAAACCCGCATTTTGAATTTGAGCCAGAGCTTCCGTGCTGCAAAGATTAACAATACGGCGGCGAGGCGGCAGATCACCGAACATCTGGCGTCTCTGGGCGGGGGAAAGCAGCGACGAGGAAAGCAGACTTTTGGCAGCAGGAAGTTTTGCGGGCTTTTCTTCCGCCACATCAGCCGGCTTTTCCTCCGTGGGCTTCGCTTGCGGCACGGGCGCTCGATCCGGCTCAACCTCTTGCCTGACCGGCGAAACCGCAATTTCCCCCTGGTCGGCCGAAGCCTGAAGATCGCTGTTGGCGGCAGCAGGCGCGGGCTTTTCCTCCGCCGTTTTTTCCGGCCGGCTTTCTGGTTGCCCGGAAGGCTCGGTCTTTTCCGCTTCGTCCGCCTTTCCCGGCTTGTCTTCAGGGTCCGACTGCGCCTCCTCCGGCCGCATGGCAATGGCCGGCAGCGTCGCCTGCGGCTGCTGTGTCGGTTTTGCTTCCTCCGCCGGCGGGGTGGGTGGTGGTGGCGGAGGTTGCGGTTCTTCCTTTTTTGCTTCCTCCGCAGCGGGCGGCTTTGCTTCTTCCGCCTTTTTCTCTTCGGGCGGCGGCACAAGATCGACGCTGATGCTTTCCGGTTCCTGCGGTTCGGCTATCGTCGCCGGCAGCTCGAACAAGAAAAGCGCAACGACGGCAAGATGCAACAGCACGGAGACGGGCACAGCCCATCCCTTCCACCGCCATCCGTTTGCCGAAACCTGTTGCATCTCATCGAACCTGAGCATTTCCCGAAAAAGCGGAATGCTTGTTTTCACACATAAGGCTTGTCGCAGAGTTCGCCAGTGCGGGAAACAAAAAACCCGGCCAGAGCGAACTGACCGGGTTCAATTTTAAAGGAAGCGGAAGCTTAGCTGTCGAGGAAGCTGCGCAGCTTTCTCGAGCGGCTGGGATGCTTCAGCTTGCGCAGCGCCTTCGCTTCGATCTGACGGATACGTTCGCGCGTGACCGAGAACTGCTGGCCGACTTCTTCCAGCGTATGGTCGGTATTCATGCCGATGCCGAAACGCATGCGCAGAACACGCTCTTCACGCGGCGTCAGCGACGCCAGAACGCGGGTCGTCGTCTCACGCAGGTTCGCCTGAATGGCGGCGTCGATCGGCAGCAGCGCGTTCTTGTCCTCGATGAAGTCACCGAGATGCGAATCCTCTTCGTCACCCACGGGGGTTTCGAGCGAGATCGGCTCCTTGGCGATCTTCAGAACCTTGCGTACCTTTTCAAGCGGCATGGCCAGCTTCTCGGCCAGCTCTTCCGGGGTCGGCTCGCGGCCGATCTCGTGCAGCATCTGGCGCGAGGTGCGAACGATCTTGTTGATCGTTTCGATCATATGCACCGGAATACGGATCGTGCGGGCCTGGTCGGCGATCGAACGGGTGATCGCCTGCCTGATCCACCATGTCGCATAGGTCGAGAACTTGTAACCGCGACGGTATTCGAACTTGTCGACCGCCTTCATCAGGCCGATATTGCCTTCCTGAATGAGATCGAGGAACTGCAGGCCACGGTTGGTGTATTTCTTCGCAATCGAGATCACCAGACGCAGGTTGGCCTCGACCATCTCCTTCTTGGCGATGCGCGCTTCGCGCTCACCCTTCTGCACCATCGAAACAATGCGGCGGAATTCGGCGATGGAAATGCCGGTTTCCGTGGAGAGATTCTGGATTTCCTGACGGATTTCCCGGATCGTGTTGCTTTCCTCGCGGGCGAATTCCTTCCAGCCGCGGGCGGCCAGATTGGCAATCGACTTCATCCAGTTCGGATCGAGTTCCGCACCGTGGTACTGCTCAAGGAAGCTGTCGCGCTTGACGCCATAGGATTCGGCAAGACGCAGCAAGCGGCCTTCATTCTGCATCAGGCGCTTGGAAATGTCGTAGAGCTGCTCGACAAGGCTGTCGATACGGTTCTGGTTCAGCGACAGCGACTTGACGGCCGTGATCAGCTGATCCTTCAGTTCCTTGTAACGGCGCTCCTGACCGGAGGACAGCGTACCCGTGCAGGCGAGACGCGCTTCCACCTGCTGGTCCTGAAGCTTGCGCAGCTTCTTGTAGGTGTCGGCAATGGTGTCGAGCGTTTCCATGACCTGCGGGCGCAGTTCGGCTTCCATCGCGGCAAGCGAAAGATTGGACTCGTCGTCGTCCTCTTCTTCCTCTTCCGGCGGCAGGCCGTCACCACCCACATCGGTCACATCGTCGTCGCCGGTCGGCGCGCGCAGCTTGCGGGTCTTTTCCTTTTCTTCGGCGGCCTTGCGGTCGGCCTCGATCTTTTCCGGGCTCTGGAACTGCGGCGCGGCCTTGGCTTCCGGGCCGGAATAGGTGGTTTCGAGATCGATGATCTCGCGCAGCAGCGTCGTGCCTTCGTTCAGTTCGTCGCGCCAGATGATCAGCGCCTGGAACGTCAGCGGGCTTTCGCACAGGCCCGAAATCATCGTTTCGCGGCCGGCCTCGATGCGCTTGGCAATGGCGATTTCGCCTTCGCGCGACAGAAGCTCGACGGAACCCATTTCGCGCAGATACATGCGCACCGGGTCGTCGGTACGGTCGGTCGGTTCTTTCTTCTTGGCGGTCGCAAGCGCGGTGCCGCCGGAAGGGGCAAGTTCGCCGCCCTCGGAATCGTCACCGTCGGAATCGCTGTCGTCGTCGCTTGCCGCTGCTTCCTCGGCGTCCTCGTCCTCGATCACGTTGATGCCCATATCGGACAGCATCGCCATCGTGTCTTCGATCTGCTCGGAGGTCACCTCTTCGGACGGCAGGACGGAATTCAGCTCGTCCATCGTCACATAGCCGCGCTTCTTGGCGGCCTTGATCATTTTCTTGACCGCGTCATCCGAAAGGTCGAGAAGCGGGCCGTCCGTCGCACCGTCGCGTTCGTTTTCTGCTTCTTCGTTTTCTTTGACTTTGGTTGCCATTTATCTCGTCGCTTTCCCTGACGCTAACACCTGTTCCGCCGCATCGCCGTCCGCCCCTTGAGCATCCAGCGGTTTGCCGCGAATCACTGTCAGACACCTAACGGAGTGATCTTTAATTGCCGATTAACCACGGCAGCCTCAGGCAGAATGCAAAGACAGTGCACCCGGAAATGCTTGCTCATGCAATTTCTATCCGCCAAGGCTCATTCCACCTTACTTTTCCTGAAATGGTGATTCCCGCTATTTCCCCTCCCGTCAAGCCTTTGAGGGCGAGACAGCCAAGGAAATTCTTAAAAAGAGCCGCAATTTGCGGGTTATCACCAGACTATCCCCTATTTAGGACGCCTGCCGCAAAAGGCAACCCCAGACGCCTTTCAATTCTGCCGACCATCCTCAGCCATGACCAAAGGCCGGCCCCTTCACCCGGCCGGACATGACCCCGAAACCGTCGATGATCGCCTCCTGATTTTCCATCCGGCCGATTTCCAGCTGCACTTCGGCCAATGCCCGCACCAGAAGCGTGCCGCGTTCGTCATCCGTCGCCTCGGCGATTTCCCGCTCCAGTTCGCGTTTCTGCCAGAGCAGGGATTTCGTTCTCTTGTGCAACGAAAGCGCCTGCACGTAACCCTCACGCGCATCCTCCATCGCCGCCTGCTCCGTCGCGGTCCACAGACGGGCATTGCGCACCTGCTGGTCCATGGCCTTCAAAAGTGCCTCGAACCCCTGTTGCGACAGCCGCTCGATGAGGCCTGCCCGCGAAATCTCCGCTGCACTTTCCGCCGCATAGGTCAGCACCGTCGACCACAGACGCTGCAGATCACGGTTCTCGTAATCGATGGCGGCGATCTCGTCATATTCCTCAAGCAGCAATTCGGGGTGGTTGACGATAGTGATGGCGAGCACGCTTTCCCGGAGCGAAGGCTTGGTCTGATAGCCCCTGACGAGACCCGATTGCGCCAGCCGGTCGGAAATGCTGCTGGCCGGCGCCGCCATGGCCCCGCCCCGCCCCGGCGCATTGCGCTGGAAACCGCGTCCCGCCGGCTGCGCGCCGTTGCGGCGGAAATTGCCGTTCTGGCCCCCGCCCTGCTGAAAACGCGGCTGGAAAAAGCCGTTCAGCCTGTCGCGCATATCCTGCTGGTAAAAACGGCGCACCGTCTCGTCGCCGATCACGGCAACGATCTGCCGCAGCCGGCTTTCAAGCTGCGCACGTTTTTCCGGCGTATCGAAAGTGACGCCCGATGTCTCGCGGCTCCAGATCATCGCCGCAAGCGGCTTGGCTTCGGAAAGCACCCGGTCGAAAGGCGCACGCCCCTCCAGCCGCACGAGATCGTCCGGGTCCTTGCCGTCGGGCAGGAGCGCGAAGCTGACGGAGCGATCCGGCTTGATATGCGGCAAGGCGAGATCGGCCGCGCGGTTGGCGGCGCGAATGCCGGCACCGTCGCCATCAAAGCAGAGGATCGGCTGCGGCGACATTTTCCAGAGGAGATCGAGCTGGCTTTCCGTCAGCGCCGTGCCGAGCGGCGCGACGGCATTTTCCACACCCGCCTGATAAAGCGCGATGACATCCATATAACCTTCGACGGCGATGACCGAACCGCCGGCCGCCTGCGAGGCGCGCCGGGCGCGGGCGAAATTGTAGAGAACATTGCCCTTGTGAAAGAGCTCTGTTTCGTTGGAGTTCAGATATTTCGCCACTGCATCCGCCGCCATGGCGCGGCCGCCGAAGGCGATCACCTTTTCCCGCGACGACAGGATCGGGAACATGATGCGGTCGCGGAACCGGTCATAGGAGACGGGCACGTTTTCATGCACCACCAGCCCGCAGGCCTCCATCTGTTCCTTAGTCACTCCCTTGCTCGCCAGATGCTCTTTCAGCGCGTTGCGGCTGTCCGGCGCATAACCCAGCCGGAAGGTCTCGATGGTGCGCCCGGTCAGCCCGCGATCGCGCAGGTAAGCCCGCGCCCGCGCACCGAGCGCCGTTTGTAACTGGTCCTGAAAGAACAGCGTCGCCATTTCCATGACGTCCTGAAGCGAGGTGCGCTCGCGCTCGCGCTTTTCCGCCTGCGGATCCGGCTGGGGCATGGAAATACCAGCCATATCGGCGATTTGCTGCACGGCTTCCGGAAAACTCAAACCTTCAAGCTCGGTCAGAAAGCGGAAGTGATCGCCGGAAACGCCGCAACCGAAGCAATGATAGCGCCCCTTGCGATCCTCGCAGTGGAAGCTCGGACTTTTTTCGCCATGGAACGGGCAGCAGGCCCAATAATCCCCGCGCGACGTGTTGGTCTTCTTCTTGTCCCAGGACACACGTCGGCCGATCACATCGGAGATGTTCACGCGGTCGCGTATCTCATCAAGGAAAGAGTTGGAAAAGCGCATGGGTTACCTATTCGAGGCCAGTCTTTCATATAAGCGTGGAAAGAGGCCAGCACAAAACTTAAAGAACAGGAATACCCGATATTCACAGGCCACGACGGCGAAATCACATCGCCATTGCGCTCGCTTCGGGCAAATTTATGGCACCGCAGCATCACCGAAAATTATGTTTTTGTAATTTGAGCCGGCCGCAGCGGCGATGTAAAAACATAAACGAAGGCAGCAATTGACCTCCGTATAATCTGCCGACGCCCGCAGGCACGTCCCCCGAAAAAAGCCTGTGAAGGATCGCATTTTGATCCGCCGGAATGCGTTTTCGTCGGCAGAAAAAAGGCAGGGCAGCCCACATCTGCCCTGCCTTTACTTTTTTAAGGATGCCCGAACCTACTTCAGCAAATCCTTGACGACGCCGGAGGCCTTGGCGAAATCGATCTGGCCGGGATAACGCTCCTTCAGCGTGTTCATGCACTTGCCCATGTCACGCAGGCCAGAGGCGCCGGTCTCGGCGATGACGGCCTGGCACAGTTCGCGCACCTTCTCGGCCGGGATTTCTTCCGGCATGAATTCCTTGATGATGACGATTTCCTCGCGCTCCTGCGCGGCAAGCTCGGGACGGCCGGCACCTTCATAGATGCTGGCGGATTCTTCCCGCTGCTTTACCATCTTGGTCAGAATCTGCATGATATCCTCATCGCTGACGGGGTCCTTGCCCACGCCGCGATTGGCGATATCGCGATCCTTGATGGCCGTCTGGATGAGACGCACGGTCGAGGTGCGGCGTGCATCACGAGCCTTCAATGCGTCCTTCAAAGCGTTTGCGAACGTGTCGCGCATCATTTTTCTTCTCCTTGGGAAAGCGCTTTCCGCAGCGTCCTGATACGGAAACTTTCCACCTCATTTTGCGAAACGACATAAACGAGCAGACACACTCAAGCAAATCAAATGCATAAGACCTTGAAAATACGGTGGTTTAATTCCGCGTAAATCTTGGCCGTGCGGTTGACCGCTTGGGCTGCTTTCGTTATTTTCCGGCACCTGCACGAGATTTTAACGAAGGGTCGGAACGCGAGCTTTATCGCGCGCCCCTTTATGTCACGAAGCCTGCGACAAAAATGGCCCCTTACCCCCTGCCTTTCAAGAGGCGGGGTGCGAAGCGGCAGAAACGGAACGAGATGACCGAGACAGCGCCCTGGACTACCCGCAAACCGACCGCAATGCTTGTTCTTGCCGATGGCACGGTCATTGAAGGAACGGGCATTGGCGCAACCGGCAAGGTTCAGGCCGAAGTCTGCTTCAATACGGCGCTGACGGGTTACGAGGAAATCCTCACCGACCCATCCTATCTCGGCCAGATCGTCACCTTCACCTTCCCGCATATCGGCAATGTCGGCACCAATGAGGAAGACATCGAAGACCTGACACCCGCCGCCCGCCGCGGCGCCGTCGGCGTCATCTTCAAGGCCGATATCACCGACCCTTCGAACTTCCGCACTGTCAAGCATCTGGATGCCTGGCTGAAGGCCCGCGGCGTCATCGGTCTCTGCGGCATCGACACCCGCGCGCTGACGGCATGGATCCGCGAAAATGGCGCACCGAACGCGGTGATCGCCCATGATCCGAACGGCGTCTTCGACATCGAGGCGCTGAAGGCGGAAGCCAAGGCCTGGAGCGGCCTCGTCGGCCTCGACCTCGCCATCGAAGCCACCTCCGGCCAGTCCTCCACCTGGGCTGAAACGCCGTGGGTCTGGAACAAGGGTTACGGCACGCTCGGCGAAGCCGATGCCAAGTACCACGTCGTCTGCGTCGATTTCGGCGTCAAGCGCAACATCCTGCGCCTCTTCGCGGGTCTCGATTGCAAGGTGACGGTGGTTCCGGCCCAGACGTCGGCCGAAGATATCCTGGCGCTGAAGCCGGATGGCGTGTTCCTGTCCAACGGTCCGGGAGACCCGGCCGCGACCGGCGAATATGCCGTGCCTGTTATCCAGAACCTCATCAAGAGCGAGCTGCCGATCTTCGGCATCTGCCTCGGCCACCAGATGCTCGGTCTCGCCGTTGGCGCAAAGACCGAAAAGATGCATCAGGGCCACCACGGCGCCAACCATCCGGTCAAGGACTTCACGACCGGCAAGGTGGAAATCGTCTCCATGAACCATGGTTTTGCCGTCGATACCAAATCGCTGCCCGAGGGCGTCGAGGAGACCCATATCTCGCTGTTCGATGGCACCAATTGCGGCCTGCGCATCGTCGGCAAGCCGGTCTTCTCCGTCCAGCACCATCCGGAAGCATCGCCCGGCCCACAGGACAGCCACTATCTCTTCCGCCGCTTCGTTAACCTGCTGCGCGAAAGACAAGGTGAGACAGCGCTCGCCGAGCGCTGATATCTCGTAAAATCAGGAAAGATTATGCGGCCCGCCTTTCAGCGGGCCGTTTGCATTTCGCGCTTCACCAGAAGGACGAAGCGCGCGGTCAGCAGAACCGCGGCCGTCGAAAGGCCGATCACGAAACCGAACCAGACGCCGCGCCCGCCAAAGCCGAGCGGAAAGGCCATGGTCCAGGCAAGCGCCAGGCCGATCGGCCAATAGGAAATCAGCGCCAGCATCGCCGGGATGCGCGCATCCTTCAGTCCGCGCAGCAACCCCGCCGTCACGGCCTGAATGCCATCCACCAGCTGGAAGACGCCGGCGATCACCACGAGGCTGCTGGCATAGGCGAGCACTTCCGCCGCTTCCGGCAATTTTGGATCGAGGAACCATTTCGCCAGAAAGTCCGGAACGACCGCAAACAAAATGCCGCCGCAAAGGGCGATGCCGCAGGCGATGGCGTAGATCATGATCGAGGCGCGAATGAGGTTTTTGAAATCACCCTGACCGCGTGCGATGCCCACGCGCACCGTCGCTGCCTGCGACAGGCCGAGCGGGATCATGAAGGCGATGGAGGCAAGCTGCAGGGCAATGCCATGCGCTGCAAGCTGCACGGTGCCGATCTGCCCCATCAGGATCGAGGCGGCGGCAAACAGCGTCACTTCGGCAAGAATGGTGATGCTGATCGGCAGGCCAAGGCGCAGCACTTCAAAGAGCGCATGCCAGTCGGGCCGCCAGAAACGCACGAACAGCTCATATTTCTTCGTTTCCTCCCGCGTCTGCACATAAGCGACGATGAAGATGAAGCTGAAGGCATTGACGATGACGGCAACGACGGCCGCGCCATTCATGCCCATCGCCGGCAATCCGAAATGGCCGAACACCAGCGCATAGGCAAGCACACCGTTCATGACAAGCATGATGATGGTGACATAAAGAATGATGCCGGCGCGCCCGATGGCGCTGACAAGCCCGCGCAGGACATAAAACAGCAACGCCGGCAAAAGGCCGAACTTGGCAATGGCGAGATAATGGCCTGTCAGCGCCGCCACGTTGGGGTTCTGCCCGAGAGAAATGAGAATGCGCTCGGCGTTGAAGAAGATCGGCAGGGCGAGCACCCAATAGGCGATAGCCACCCACATGCCCATGCGCAGCGAGCGGCGGGCCGACGTCGCATCCCCCTGCCCGTAGGCCTGAGCCACCATCGGCACCACAGCCACGGAAAATCCGGAACCGAAAATGAAAACGACAAAGAAGAACTGTCCGGCCAGCACCATGGCCGCCAGCTTTTCCGCGCCCAGCTGACCGACGATGACCATATCCGTGGTATGGATGCCAAGCTGCGCGAGCTGCGCGCCGATAAGCGGAATTCCCAGCGCAAGCGTAGCCTTGAAATGCGAAAACCACGACCCCGATCCGGACGGAACGGTTCCTGCAACAACCGACGAAGACATTGTAATTCACCTGAACCTTGGCCGTTGCCCGCGAATTGCGCAACGGCAGCCCGGTGATGAATAAAATATTCCCTTCCTGCACGCAACCTTTGCGCATGAATGATCAAAATTTGCGCAGGCAGGCAAAACATTTCCGGATCGGGCGAAACGGCGTGGAATTGAACAAATTTAGCCGAATTTTACCATTTCACCTTATTAATTAGAACATCGCTTAGTTCTTTTAAATCATAAGCTGCATGACGCAGAATATTCCCGCCTTTGAGGCATGTCTTTCCCACCATTTCCAAGATAACCCAACCGGGCATATCTGGTTTCAAGGACGTGTAGCTTGCAAAAAAAATCAAACCTCATGACGCGCATTCTGTTTGCCGCGTCATCACTGGTCGTTGCCGCCTTTGCCGGCTTTTCCTTCTATATCGACAGCCTTCAGCACCGGGTCACGACGGAAGCGGTGGCGGAAAACATCGATTCGTCCGGCAAGCAGGCGGCACAGAGCATCGCCAACTGGCTGAACGGTCGCATCATGCTGACCGACACGGTGGCAAAAACGCTCGCCAAGCTTTCCGATGACGATGCGAAGGTGCAGTTCCTGCAGAACGATGTGCTGACCGCACAGTTCATGTCCACCTATTTCGGCAATGCCGAAAACGGCGTCTTCACCACATTCCCGAAAACATCGCTGCCGGAAGATTATGACCCACGCAAGCGTCCCTGGTATCTGGATGCGGTCAAGGCCGGCAAGACGGTTCTGACCGAACCTTACAACGATGCATCGACCGGCGGCCTCATCATCACCGCCGCCATTCCGGTTTCTGTCGACGGCAAGCTGGCCGGCGTAACGGGAAGCGACTTCTCGCTGGATTCGCTGGTGACGATGATCAAGTCGGTGGATGCCGGCCAGGACGGATATGCCTTCCTCGTCAGCAAGGACGGCAAGATTCTCATCCATCCCGATCCGAAATTCGTCGACAAGCCGCTGACCGATCTCTTCAAGGTCGATACACCGGCGATTTCCTCGGCGATCTCGCAGACCCAAATCGACGGCAAAGGCAAGATCACCAGCTTCATCCCGGTTGCCGGCCTGCCTTCGGTCGACTGGTATCTCGGCTTCGTTGTCGATTCCGATGTCGCCTACAGCGCGATCGGCCAGTTCCGGCTGGCGGCAACCATTGCCACCGTCCTTGCAGCCGCAATCATGATCGCCCTGCTGGCAACCGTGCTCTCGCGCTTCATCGTCCGCCCCGTCACGCAGATGACGTCGGCCATGGAAGGCCTTGCAGCCGGCAATCTCGATGTCGCCATTCCCGGTCAGGAACGCACCGACCAGATCGGCTCGATGGCCGCGGCGGTTGCCGTGTTCCGGTCGAATGCCATGGAACGCCTGCGCCTTGAGGGCGATGCCGAAGAAAACCGCACGCTCTCCGAACAGGAGCGCAACGAACGCGAAAAACTGGCGGCAAAAGACGCGGCGGACATCCAGTTCGCGGTCGATTCGCTTGCCCGGGGACTGGCGCATCTTTCGGAAGGCGATCTCAATTACCGCATCGATACGCCCTTCGTAACCCGCATCGACCGCCTGCGCGACGACTTCAACAATTCCGTCGCCAAGCTGAACGCAGCGCTCAGCACCGTCGGCCAGAACGCCCGCGCCATCGACGCCGGCGCCGGCGAAATCCGCCAGTCGGCGGACGATCTGGCGCGACGCACCGAGCAGCAGGCGGCCTCCGTGGAAGAGACCGCAGCGGCGCTTGAGGAGATCACCACGACGGTCAAGGATTCCGCCCGCCGCGCGGAAGAAGTCGGTCGTCTGGTCGACCGCGCCCGCAGCAATGCCGAACAGTCCGGCATCATCGTCGAAGATGCGGTTCGCGCCATGGAGGGCATCGAAAAATCATCGTCCGAGATCGGCAACATCATCGGCGTGATCGACGAGATCGCCTTCCAGACCAACCTTCTGGCACTGAATGCCGGCGTGGAAGCTGCGCGTGCCGGTGAAGCCGGCAAGGGTTTTGCCGTCGTCGCACAGGAAGTGCGCGAGCTTGCCCAGCGTTCCGCCAATGCGGCCAAGGAGATCAAGACGCTGATCAACGCCTCGACATCGCAGGTGCAATCCGGTGTCGATCTCGTCGGCAATGCCGGCAAGGCGCTGGAAACCATCGTCCGCGAAGTGCAGGAAATCAATCGCCACATCGACGCCATCGTGACCTCGTCGCGCGAACAGTCGACCGGCCTTCAGGAAATCAACACCGCCATCAACACCATCGATCAGGGCACGCAGCAGAATGCCGCCATGGTCGAGGAACAGACGGCCGCAAGCCACGGGCTGGCCTCGGAAGCGGCGGCGCTCAACGAGTTGCTCGCGCAGTTCCAGCTCGCCACGGCCACCCGGCGGCAGGCGGAATATGGGCGGGCTGCTTAAGGAGAGAACAATATTGGCCGGATCGCTACTGCAACCAGATCACGGCTGGCCGTAACCCACTCTCGACGTCATCCTCGGGCTTGTCCCGAGGATCCAACCACGTCTCGTTTAAAAGATACGTCGCAGATGCTCGGGACAAGCCCGAGCATGACGGAGGCGAGGTCTTGCGCCTTTCTCACCCTCATGGCTGGAGCGATCCGGCCATTTTTTTGTCCACCCTCATAATAGTCGGTTCCCGCCACCGGCGCGATCCGCTAGAGCTTGATCGATCATGATCATGCGGAGGGATTCATGCTGGAACTGATTTGGCGCGGCATTGCCATGGGCATTGGCGGCACCGTGTTTATGGATATATGGGCAATCGTGCTGCACCGGTTCTTCGGCCAGTCCGCGCCAAACTGGGCGCCGGTCGGCCGCTGGTTCTGGCATGTGCCGAAAGGCCGGATATTCCACGACAGCATTGCTACGGCGGAGCCCTATGAGCATGAACTGGCGCTCGGCTGGATTTCGCATTACGCCGTCGGCATTGTTTATGGCGTCATTCTTGCGCTGGTGGTGCCGGCCGCGTGGTTTGCCAATCCCTCCTTCATTGAGCCGTGGATCGTCGGCATCGTAACGGTCGGCGCGGGCTGGTTCCTGTTGCAGCCGGGGCTCGGCATTGGCTGGGCGGCGTCGAAGACGCCCAACCCGAACAAGGTCCGCTTTCTCAACCTTGTTGCCCACACGGTTTTCGCCCTCGGCATGTATGCCGTGGCGCTTTTGATGCGCTAATGAAAAAGGGGGCTGAAAAGCCCCCTCTCCTGTCCGGTTCTCAGATATTCGCCGAGAAGGTGTCGCAATCCTCGACACGGCCGCTCTGGAAACCGCGCTTGAACCATTCCATGCGCTGCGCCGAGGTGCCGTGGTTAAAGCTGTCAGGTACCACATAGCCCTGCGTCTGCTTCTGCAGCGTATCGTCGCCGATCTGGTGGGCGGCATTCAGCGCTTCCTCGAGGTCGCCGGTTTCGAGAATGCCCTTCTGTTCGGTGAACTTGCCCCAGATGCCGGCATAACAATCCGCCTGAAGCTCGACACGCACGGACATTTTGTTGGCATCCACCTGGCTCATCGACTGGCGGCGGCGGTTGAACTCCGGCAGGACGCCGGTCAGGTTCTGGATGTGGTGGCCGACCTCATGCGCAATCACGTAAGCCTGCGCGAAATCGCCGGCCGCGCCGAAACGCTGGTCCAACTCCTTGAAGAAGCTGGTATCGAGATAGACCTTGCGGTCACCCGGGCAATAAAACGGGCCGCTGGCGGCGGAAGCATAACCGCAGGCGGAAGACACCTGACCGGAGAACAGAACCAGCGTCGGCTTCTGATAAGTCTGACCGGCGGACTGGAAAATGCCGCTCCACGTATCTTCCGTCTCGGCCAGCACGGTGCGCACGAAAGCCGTCGTCTCGTCCGACGACTGGCCCTGCGGACGCGTACCCGCCTGCTGGCCGCCGGATTGCTGCGTCGTACCGCCGCCATCCAGTGAAATATCGCCGCCCGAAAGCAGCGTCAGCGGATTGATACCGAGCACCCAGCTTATCAGCAGGATGACAAGAATGCCGCCAATGCCGATACCGCCGCCGCGCCGCCCGATCGGCACACGCATTCCACCACGGGAAAAAGGATCGTTGCCCGACGGCCCCGATCCCGCCGACATGCCGCGCCGGTCCTCGATATTGTCCGACTGGCGGCGCCCTCTCCATTCCATGCTATTCTCCCGGCGGATATCGCCTTAACAAGCTGCCTTATAACGGCACTATAATACATCTTGTTCCGGAAGGAAGCAGAGGTGGTAAACGGAGTCTGTCATGCGGCTCTGCGTCTTTGTTTCAGCACGGCCAGAAACAGGAAGGCAAACACGAAGGCGCCGGCGGAAAGGGCCGCAAAACCAGCCCTGCCGTCTCCGAAAGCAACTTCATGCATGATGCGTCCCGGAACAAAGGTGAAGCCACCTGCAATCACGATACCGCCGAGATAAACGCTCTGCATGATCCGCATATGACGTGCGATATCGCCGCGCCGCGCAAAATAGACCGATTGCAGACAGCCATAGAGGGTGAAGATGGAGAGCAGGTGGATCGGGCTGAAACCGTAAAACACCTTCAATTCATGGATGAAGAAGGTCGAAACTGATGTCGTGACCATCAGCACCACCCAGATCTTGCCCAGCAGCCGGTGGATGGCGGTGCCCTTGGGGCGCAGGAAAATGAAGGCCCCGAGAATGGCTGCGGGCACAACGGTGGCGACATGGAATTGCACGGCAAGCGGTGCGTCTAACAATGGCTGGAGTGACATGGCTGCTGTTTCTGCTCTGTTGAAATCACCGGCAATTTCGGCAAAACATGCGCTCAGGAAAAACCGATTGGCGCCATCAGCAGGAAAATTTCGTGGATCACCCGTATCTGCAATCCACGCTTCGTGAAATGCACGCCATCCTGCAATCGCGCAGGCTGTGGCTGACATTTCTCGCCGTGCTGGCGATCTTCATCGTGACCGGGCCTTTCGGAACGAGCGAAACCATGAGTTTCGCCGACCGGCTGCTTTACTGGACAATCATACAGGCTGGCGCCTGGACCTTTGCCATATCCTTTTCCGTCATCGCCAACCGCATCTTCGCCGATAGCATCAGGAATATGCTGGCGCGCATGATGATCGGCTCGCTGGCGGCAGCCCTGCCGATCGGATTGCTGCTGACTATCACCAACCGGGTCTTTTCAGGCGCGGAAATGGGTTTCGGACCCTTTGTGCAGAGCAGCCTGTCGTCCCTGCCTCTTTGCGCCATCTTTTGCCTGCTGAGCTATCTCACCGCCAGCCAGTCGCCTGAAACAGTGCCAATCGCCGCAACGGACATAGGCAAAAACACCGCATGCGAAGTGAAAAGCACCGTGCCGCTGCTGGAGCGGCTACCACCGCAAAAGCGCGGAGAATTGCTGCGGCTGTCAGTGCAGGACCACTATACTGAAATCGTCACCACGCGCGGGCATCAGCTCGTTCTGCTGCGTTTTTCCGATGCGCTGAAGGAAGTCGGCCAGACGGAGGGCTTGCAGGTGCACCGGTCGCACTGGATTGCCGATGCCGACGCCGTCTCGCTGCGCAAACAGGCCGGTCGTCTGCATGTCATTACAAGAGACGGCACGGAAATCCCCGTCAGCCGCTCCTATAATGCAGCGGTACAGGCCCGTTTTGCGGCCCTTGCCCCTGCCCGTTAAGAGTTTCTGTCGATTCCGGAATTTATGGGGTTCCGTTCTCAAAAACATTTGCCTATAAGCCGCTTCTAGCCTGAAAACATTTGAATTGCGCTCCCCGGCCGGTGATCTTCCACCCTGGCCGGTGTTTTGCGCAACCAAAAAGCGGAACGAGAGAGCCCATGCCGAAGCGCCAAGATATCAAGTCCATCCTCATCATCGGCGCGGGACCGATCGTCATCGGTCAGGCATGTGAATTCGACTATTCCGGCACGCAGGCCTGCAAGGCGCTGAAGGAAGAGGGTTACCGGGTCATTCTGGTCAACTCCAACCCGGCGACCATCATGACCGATCCGGGCCTTGCCGACGCCACTTACGTCGAGCCGATCACCCCTGAGGTCGTGGCCAAGATCATCGCCAAGGAGCGCCCGGATGCGCTGCTGCCGACCATGGGCGGCCAGACCGCGCTCAACACCGCGCTCTCTCTCAAGCGCATGGGCGTTCTCGACCGCTACAATGTCGAAATGATCGGCGCCAAGCCGGAAGCCATCGACATGGCCGAGGACCGCGCCCTCTTCCGCGAAGCCATGGCCCGCATCGGCCTTGAAACCCCGCGCTCGATGCTCGCCAATGCCACAGAAATCAAGGACGCCGACCGCAAGAAGCACGAGGCCGCCCGCACCGAACTGAAGGGCAAGCTTTCCGGCCCTGAACTCGACAAGGCGCTGGACGATCTCGAAAACCAGTGGAACCTCGGCGAAA
Source organism: Rhizobium rhizogenes (assembly GCF_002005205.3). The sequence continues at coordinate 1,878,871 of NZ_CP019701.2, forward strand.
CCGACCGCAAGCAGCGTTACATGGCCCATGCCATGGCGATTGCCGCCCAGGCCATCGATCATGTCGGCCTGCCCGCCATCATCCGCCCGTCGTTTACGCTCGGCGGCACCGGCGGCGGCATTGCCTATAACCGCTCGGAATTCTTCGACATCGTCTCGGGTGGTCTCGACGCCTCGCCGACGACAGAAGTACTGGTCGAAGAATCGGTTCTCGGCTGGAAGGAATATGAGATGGAAGTCGTCCGCGACAAGGCGGACAATTGCATCATCATCTGCTCCATCGAAAACATCGATCCGATGGGTGTCCACACGGGTGACTCGATCACCGTCGCGCCGGCGCTGACCTTGACCGACAAGGAATACCAGATCATGCGCAACGCCTCGATTGCGGTGCTGCGCGAGATCGGCGTGGAAACCGGCGGCTCGAACGTGCAGTTCGCCGTCAACCCGAAGGATGGCCGCCTCGTCGTCATCGAAATGAACCCGCGCGTGTCGCGCTCCTCGGCTCTGGCCTCCAAGGCAACCGGCTTCCCGATCGCCAAGATCGCCGCCAAGCTCGCCATCGGCTACACGCTGGATGAGCTTGAGAACGACATCACCGGCGGTGCGACGCCTGCTTCCTTCGAACCGTCCATCGACTACGTCGTCACCAAGATCCCGCGTTTCGCCTTCGAAAAGTTCCCCGGCGCGTCCCCGATCCTCACCACCGCCATGAAGTCGGTCGGCGAAGTCATGGCGATCGGCCGCACCTTCGCGGAATCGCTGCAAAAGGCGCTGCGCGGCATGGAAACCGGCCTTACCGGTCTCGATGAAATCGAAATCCCCGGCTACGAGGAAGGCGAAGGCTCCAAGAATGCCATCCGTGCCGCCATCGGCACGCCGACGCCCGATCGCCTGCGCATGGTCGCCCAGGCGCTGCGCATGGGCATGAGCGAAGAAGAAGTCCACGAAAACTCGAAGATCGACCCGTGGTTCATCGCCCAGTTCAAGGCCATTGTCGACATGGAAGCCCGCATCCGCGAGCATGGCCTGCCGCAGGATGCCGAAAACCTGCGCATGCTCAAAGCCATGGGCTTCTCCGACGCCCGCCTCGCCAGCCTGACGTCCAAGCGCCCGAAAGAAGTGGCCGAGCTGCGCAACAGCCTGAACGTTCGCCCGGTCTTCAAGCGCATCGACACCTGCGCTGCCGAATTCGCTTCGCCGACCGCTTACATGTATTCGACCTATGAAATTCCCTTCGTTGGCGCAGCCCGTTCGGAAGCGCAGGTTTCCGACCGCAAGAAGGTCGTCATCCTCGGCGGTGGCCCGAACCGTATCGGCCAGGGCATCGAGTTCGATTATTGCTGCTGCCACGCCGCCTTCGCGCTGAAGGATGCCGGCTTCGAAGCGATCATGATCAACTGCAACCCGGAAACGGTTTCCACCGACTACGACACCTCCGACCGCCTCTATTTCGAGCCGCTGACGGCCGAAGACGTGATCGAGATCATGCGCGCCGAACAGGAAAAGGGCGAGCTGGTCGGCGTCATCGTGCAGTTCGGCGGCCAGACCCCGCTGAAGCTCGCCGAAGCGCTGGAAAAGAACGGTATCCCGATCCTTGGCACCGCGCCCGACATGATCGACCTTGCCGAAGACCGCGACCGCTTCCAGAAGCTCTTGATGAAGCTGGATCTCGCCCAGCCGAACAACGGCATCGCCTATTCGGTCGAGCAGGCTCGCCTCGTAGCCTCCGAAATCGGCTTCCCGCTGGTTGTTCGCCCGTCCTACGTTCTGGGTGGCCGCGCCATGCAGATCATCCATTCGGAAGGCCAGCTGCAGACTTACCTGCTCGACACGGTTCCGGGCCTCGTACCCGAAGACATCAAGCAGCGTTACCCGAACGACAAGACCGGCCAGATCAACACCCTGCTCGGCAAGAACCCGCTGCTGTTCGACAGCTACCTGACCAACGCCGTCGAAGTCGACGTCGATGCGCTCTGCGATGGTGAAAACGTCTTTGTGTCAGGCATCATGGAGCATATCGAAGAAGCCGGCATCCACTCGGGCGACTCGGCCTGCTCGCTGCCGTCACGTTCATTGAGCAAGGAAACCCTTGACGAGCTGGAGCGCCAGACGACGGCTCTTGCAAAAGCGCTGAATGTCGGCGGCCTGATGAACGTGCAATATGCCATCAAGGACGGCACGATCTACGTTCTCGAAGTCAACCCGCGCGCCTCGCGCACCGTGCCTTTCGTCGCCAAGACCATCGGCGCGCCGATCGCCAAGATCGCCGCTCGCGTCATGGCCGGTGAAAAGCTCAATACGGCGATTGCCGCCTATGGCGAAAAGCCTGATCCGCGCAACCTGAAGCACATCGCCGTCAAGGAAGCCGTCTTCCCCTTCGCCCGCTTCCCCGGCGTCGATATCCTGCTCGGACCGGAAATGCGCTCGACCGGTGAAGTCATCGGCCTCGATACGGATTTTGCGCTGGCCTTCGCCAAGAGCCAGCTCGGCGCCGGTGTCGACCTGCCCCGCTCCGGCGCAGTCTTCGTCTCGGTGCGTGATGAGGACAAGGAAGGCGTTCTGCCCGCCATCCGCATTCTCGTGGAAAGCGGCTTCAAGGTGCTGGCCACCGGCGGCACCCAGCGTTTCCTCGCTGAAAAGGGCATCAACGCCGAAAAGATCAACAAGGTGCAGGAAGGCCGTCCGCATATCGAAGACGCCATCCGCAACCGTCAGGTCCAGCTCGTCATCAACACCACCGACAGCAACAAGGCGATTTCGGACAGCAAGTCGCTGCGTCGCGCGACGCTGATGCAGAAGGTGCCGTACTACACGACGATGGCCGGCGCGGAAGCGGCAGCCCTCGCCATCAAGGCGCTGAAGGCCGGCAATCTGGAAGTGAAGCCGCTGCAAAGCTACTTCCAGTAAGCGCGCCGCGGAAAATCCGCGCCATCATGTGTTGAATGAAAACGAAACGCCGCGGCCCGCCATGCCCGCGGCGTTTTGCATTGCGTAATCCCGCTGCAATCCGTTTCCGATATCGGGAAGACGTCATTCCCACATGAGGCCCGTGATGTCCCTGTCCACCACCGAAAAACCATCCTCAGCCAATGGCGGTTACATCGCGCCGGCGTGCGCCATCCCGATCATCGGTATTCATGCTCCCGTCAATGCAACTCCGGTGGCCAACACCACCATCTTGCGGAGTTGAAGCCATGGCTGGACGTCCGCCGGGACCGGAGCGGGTGGCTTTTCCGCTGCGTATCGAACCCGCAATATTGAACGTGATCCGTCACACCGCGAATGGAGAACTGCGCAGCATCAATGCCCAGATCGAGATTCTGCTGAAAGAAGCCCTGCACCACCGCGCCGCAGCGGATGAGGTAAACGCGCGGCAGGACTAGACCCGAAAACCTGTCCATGACCTGAAGAACAATGCGGTGCGGGCTTACCGAAGATCGCAGGAACCAGCGGCTGACCTCAAGCCGCCAGCGCCTCGCGCACACAATTGCGGCCCTCGCTCTTGGCACGGTAGAGGGCGCGATCCGCCATGTCGGCCAAGGTCAGGAGATCGCAGCGCATTTCGCCGCTGGTCGCAACGCCGATACTGATCGTCACGCCAACGCGCAGGCCACCGCAATCGACTTCGTCCAGCGCCACGGCATTGCGGATACGTTCGCCGATCATGGAGGCTTTCTGCACACCCGCACCCGGCAGGTAGATGATGAATTCCTCGCCGCCATAACGCGCCAGCACATCGCCACCACGGATACTGCCGCCAATGCGCTTTGCGACTTCCTGAAGGACGCTGTCGCCGACAGCGTGCCCGAAACGGTCATTGATCGATTTGAAGTGATCGATATCGAGCAACATGGCCGCATCGGCGGGATCGGGCACCGCCGGCATGGCCTGGAAAAAGAACCGCCGGTTTTTCACCCCTGTCAGCGGATCGGTGTTGGCGAGAACCAGCAGTTTCCGCTCGGAGCGCTCGGCCACCAGCATCATCACGAACAGCGCAATGGCGAAGTTGAGCATGATGATAAAGAAGAAGGCGTTGACCAGATTGATGGTGGTATAATCGGGGAAAAGCATGCTTTTCAGCACCGACAGCGAGATCAGGCCGGAAATACCGGTAATCGCGGCCAGCGCCAGACGGGACAATAACGGTTCCCTGCGCCATCTGGCGAGAAGCACGCCCGCCCCCGCAAGATAGGCGAGCGCCGCGCAGCCATTGAACAGGGCGGCGCGATAGGCATTGTTGTCCGCAACCTGAAATGCGGCAATGACCGCCATCAACGCGACGAGACAGAGGGGGACAATGGTGCCCCGCCCCGTGGAGCGGCCGTCGCTCAGAACCTTCAGACCGAGCCAGATCAGCGAATAGCCCGCAATGCCGAAGACGACGCTGCCGAGTTGCCACAAGACCGGCGACACGATTCCCCATTCACCGTAACCGGCAAGCGTGGAGCCTATCGTCATGGCCGCAAAGCCGCCCGCCAGGGGGAGCGGCCCCCGCAAACCGCGATTGGTCATCTTCAGATAAACAAAACTCATGAGACCCACGACATAAGAGCATTTCTGCATCAATATGACTGTCGCGAGATCGAGTTCACCCAATATAATAGGCCCACGCAATAAATAAATCTAACCGCATCAATTATAATCTTAAGTATAAAATTTCAATAAAAATAAAAAATCAACAAATTGTAAATTAAATCATCAAAATTTAAAATATCAATAAATTATAATGTATGAATTCGAAATGTAACTTATTCGAATAATCTTATAAACTCCATATCTTTTTTGAATCGGAGAATTTCCCGCTCCTTCGCCAGCGCATCCGGCAGGCGCAGCAGATAGGATGGATGCACCGTGACAAAAAGCGTCCGCCCCTCCTGCATGGGAAGAGGACGGCCACGAAGCTCGGTGAGCTTCTCCTTGCCGCCGGTCAACGCATAGAGCGCGGTCGCACCCATGGCGACGATGAGCTTCGGTTGAACCAGCGCGATTTCCTGATTGAGCCACCAGCGGCATTGCTGCACTTCGCCCGCATCCGGCCGCTGGTGGATGCGCCGCTTGCCGCGTGTCTCATATTTGAAATGCTTGACAGCATTGGTGACGTAAAGCTGTCTGCGTTCCACCCCGATCTCACCAAGCGTCCGGTCAAACAGCCGGCCTGCGGGGCCGACGAGAGGTTGCCCGGCAAGATCCTCGTGGTCACCGGGCTGTTCGCCGACGATCATGACATCCGCATTTTCCGGCCCCTCGCCGAAAACCGTCTGCGTCGCCCTGCAATGCAGGGGGCATCGCGTACATTGGTCAGCCTGCCGCTTCAATGAGGAAAGCCCGTCGGCTGGGGCCGGTGGGGACACTTCCCGCGCCGCGGCCGCCACGGCCTGCAAACGATGGTGAAACGGCTGCGGCTGGCTTGCCTGCCTGGCCGCCATGTCGAGCACCCGTGCTTCCGCACCGAGAACAAGGCTGGGAATGAGTTCCGCTTCAGGCAGGTTCTTCCAGTATTTCTTCGGCATCTCCGCCGTCATCGCCTTGATTTTCAGGCGAGCCGGATTGAAAATATTGGCATAATAGGTCCGCCAGAGGTCATCCGTTTCATCCGTCAAATCGGGTTTGACTGCCGCCTCCCGCGACGTCTGCAGCACGCTTCCGTCCCATCGCGCCGACCCTTTCGGCGTCGCGATCAACCAGTCCATGTCGGTGAAGCGCCGCTGGAAAAACGGCGCCGCACGCTCGACGATGAAATGATCCGGCTCGAACCAGGCGACAAAGCGCCGTCGCCCGCCCTGTCCCTGCGGCAACGGCAATTCCTTGAAACGAACGAAGGCCGTCATCTTGTGACAATCGCGGCGAACGGATTTTTCGAGCAGTCGCGCCTGCGAAACATCCGCATCGGACTTGAACTGCAGCAGGGCGCGATCCTGTCCCAGCCGCCACAACAGCCGGTAAAGCAGCGCGAAACGACCCCGATCACCGTGGCAGATCACAGCCTGCGCCAGTGCCACGAAAGAGGCGGGAACAGAAACCCGGGCAGCATCCGCCGACGCCACCGGCAAGGGCTCGCCGGTACAATCCAGAAGTCCGGCCCCGTCATCGCGCAACCGCCAGTCAATTGCCTCGGGCGGTATGCTGGCGGCAAGCGCCGCGCGCGCGGCATCGCGCCACTCGCCGAAATCACCCCGCCCTTCGAGAACCGGGCCATATGTCACAACAGCGACAATTGTTCGGGCTGCGGCGCAAACATCGCCCGCAGATCCGGCCGTTCGGTCAGCTTGCCGGGTGTCCAGCCCTCCGCCACGATAAAGGCTTTCACCTTCTTGAGGGACACGCCGAAGCGGGCGATATCCTCCAGCCGCAACCGGCGGAAGCGTCGCGACGACAGGATGGAGGCGACCGTCTTCGTACCGAAACCCGGCACGCGCAGCAGCATCTCCCGATCCGCCACGTTGACATCCACCGGGAAACGCTCGCGATGTTTCAGCGCCCAGGCAAGCTTCGGATCGATATCGAGATCGAGCATGCCATCACCGCCAGCCGCGGTTATCTCGCCAATGTCGAAACCGTAAAAACGGTAAAGCCAGTCGGCCTGATAAAGCCTGTGCTCGCGCATCAGGGGCGGCTTGATCAGCGGCAGGTTCTTTGAGGAATCCGGAATGGGGCTGAAGGCCGAATAATAGACGCGCCGCAAACCGTAACTGCCATAAAGCCGGGCGCTGGTGGAGAGAATGGTGCTGTCATCAGCACCGTCCGCGCCGACGATCATCTGCGTGCTCTGCCCGGCGGGCGCGAAGCGCTTGGTCCGGCGCGTGCGTACCGTCGGCTCCCCCGCTTCCTCGATCTTCAGGCGTATATCGGCCATGGAGCGGCGAATATTGGCAGGCTGCTTTTCCGGCGCGAAACGGCCGATGCCGCTATCGGTGGGCAATTCGATATTGATCGACAGCCGGTCCGCGTAAAGCCCCGCCTCCTCTATGAGTTTCGGCGATGCTTCGGGAATGGATTTCAGGTGGATATAGCCCCGAAAACCATGCGTGACACGCAACTCCCGCGCCACACGCACCATCTCTTCCATCGTGTGATCTGAGGAACGGATGATGCCGGAGGACAAAAACAGTCCCTCGATATAGTTGCGCCGGTAAAATTCCAGCGTCAGCCACACCACCTCCTCGGCGGTGAACCGTGCCCTCTCCACATTGCTGGAGGAGCGGTTGATGCAATAGGCGCAATCGTAAATGCAGAAATTGGTGAGCAGGATTTTCAGGAGCGAAATGCAGCGCCCATCCGGCGCATAGGCATGGCATATGCCCGAGCCCTCCGTGGAGCCCAGCCCGCCTGACGCTGCGGAGTTGCGTTTCACCGTGCCGCTCGACGCACAGGACGCATCGTATTTCGCCGCGTCAGAGAGAATGGCCAGTCGCTGCCTGATTGACTTCTTCATAATAATGTTCACTATATGTTCCATTGAAAAATGTCAATCATATCGCTTAAGCCTATGAATAGACGCGGGAATATGCCCTCCTCAAATTTGCTGGCATTTCGCTGTCGTCTTCTGATATAGTCGGCTCAGTTATGATTTTGGCATGGTTCCGGAGTTCCTCTCCGGAACCTGTTTCTTTTTGTGTCTGCAAGTAAAGCGACCGGAATGCGAAGGATAAAAAAATGGTAGAAAAAGTACCGATGACTCAGGGTGGATTCGTCAAGCTGCAGGAGGAGCTGCGCTGGCGTCAGCAGGAGGAACGCCCCCGTATCATCGAGGCGATTGCCGAAGCGCGCGCCCATGGCGACCTTTCGGAAAACGCCGAGTACCATGCTGCCAAGGAAGCCCAGAGCCACAATGAAGGCCGCATCACCGAACTCGAAGACCTGACCGCGCGCGCGGAAGTCATCGACCTTTCCAAGATGTCGGGCTCGAAGATCAAGTTCGGCGCCACCGTGAAGCTGGTGGACGAGGACAGCGACGAGGAAAAGACCTATCAGATCGTCGGCGACCAGGAAGCCGATGTGAAGGCCGGCCGCATTTCCATTTCCTCGCCCATCGCCCGTGCCCTGATCGGCAAGGAAGTCGGCGACAGCATCGAAGTCAACGCCCCGGGCGGCGCCAAGGGTTACGAAATCCTCGCGGTACAGTGGGGCTGATGAGCCTCGCGCAATGCGCCCCTCGCGGGCGCATTGCTCTCTGACATATAGAACTGCCAATCCAGCCGCAGAGACGGAAGCCCATCTTGTCCCACATCAGTCTGAAAGATGTGCAGGTGCTTGCACCGAACTTCAAGCGCAGGCTTTCCGGCGTTACCTCCACCATCGTTCAGCTCATCCCGGTGCAGAACCGGCTGGGACAGAAAGTGGCCGTCATCGGCCCCGGCCTGCCGCCGCATCTGCCGCATGTGCGCTTTCGCGATCTGTGGCATCTGTGGCAAAACGGCCCGCTCGGCGGCCCGCGCATCTGGCACGCCCGCCGCAATCTGGAAATGTTACCGGGCATTTTCATGCGCGATGTGCTGCGCATGAAGGTGAAGCTGCTGTTCACCTCGGCGGCACAGAGGCGACATTCCGCCTATACCCGATTTCTGATTTCGAAGATGGATGCCGTGGTTGCGACCAGCACCCGCTCCGGCTCGTTTCTGGAAGTGCCCCATGGCGTCGTCATGCATGGCGTCGATACCGACCTGTTTCACCCGGCAACCGGCCCGGAAGACACGATCGCGGCGACAGGACTGCCGGGACAATATCTGATCGGCTGCTTCGGGCGGGTGCGCCACCAGAAGGGCACCGATCTCTTCGTGCGCGCCATGATCGAACTTCTGCCTCGCCACCCGCAATGGACGGCCGTGGTTTCCGGCCGTGTGACGGCGGAACACAAGGCCTTTGGTGACGCGCTCAAGGCCGATGTCGCCGCCGCCGGCCTTTCCGACCGCATCGTGTTTCAGGGCGAAGTCGATGACATCAAGCCCTGGTACCGGCGGCTGACGCTTTATGTCGCGCCGTCGCGCAATGAGGGTTTCGGTTTGACGCCGCTTGAGGCCATGGCGTCGGAAACCGCCGTCGTCGCCAGCACTGCCGGCGCTTACGAGGAAATGATCGTCAAGGGTGAGACCGGTGCGGTTGTTGAAGCGGGTAACTATGCGTCGCTGAAAGATGCAATAGAGACCTATCTGGCCGACCCGGCTCTGGCGTTGAACCATGCCCGTGCCGGACTTGCGCATGTGCGCACCCTATTCCCGCTAGAAAAAGAGGCGACAAGCCTCGGTGCGGTCTATGACGCGCTACGGCGCGGATAGGGCGCGCAAGGCTGCCGCCGTTCAGATTTCCACCAGACCAACGCGTTTCACCTGACGGATGGTGAGCATGGTGCGCACCGTATCGACATTCTCATCCGCCGTCAGAACCTCGATGACGAAATCCTGAAATTCTGTCAGGTTTTTCGCCACACAATGCAGCAGGAAATCGCTTTCGCCCGAGACCATCCAGGCCTGACGCACCAGCGACCAGCCGGCGGTCGCCGCCGCAAAGGCCTTCAGGTTGCTGTCCGACTGGCGCTTGAGGCCGACCATGCAGAAGGCGACGAGATCAAAACCCAGCCTCGGCGCGTTCAACATGGCGTGATAACCCTCGATCACACCCGCCTCCTCCAGCTTGCGGACGCGCCTGAGGCAGGGCGGAGCGGAAATACCGACCCTTTCGGCCAGTTCCACATTGGTCATGCGCCCGTCGCGCTGCAATTCGCGCAGGATTTTCAGATCGATGGCATCGAGTTCGACGCTGGTCACGGAGAAGTTCCTCGTTAAGCCGTAGAAGTTCCTTGTACTATTCGGCACGGGATTCGCAACAATATGCCGCCAGCGGGTCACAAAATTGCGCGCGCATCCACAACTGCCTTGTTGGTAACGCAAGGCTGCCCTTGAATAAAGGCACTAGACAACCTTAAATACCTGCCAACGAAGGGGTTGTGGCCCGTCCGCCGTCCTGCGGCTGGAAGGCCCCCGACCAAGAGACCCCGCTATTGAGAAGGAATGTTTCCATGTCTGCCCGCCACACGAAGGTATTGATCATCGGCTCCGGTCCCGCCGGCTATACGGCGGCGATCTACGCGGCCCGCGCAATGCTGAAACCCGTGCTGATTGCCGGCATGGAACAGGGCGGCCAGCTGATGATCACCACCGATGTCGAAAACTATCCGGGCTTTGCCGATCCGATTCAGGGCCCGTGGCTGATGGACCAGATGCTGAAGCAGGCAACCCATGTGGGCGCGGAAATCGTCAGCGACCTCGTCACCGAAGTTGACACCACGACCCGGCCTTTCGTGGTCAAGACCGATTCCGGCCAGGTCTGGACAGCCGACACGCTGATCATCGCCACCGGCGCCAAGGCCAAGTGGCTCGGCATCGAAAGCGAGCAGCATTTCCAGGGCTTCGGCGTTTCCGCCTGCGCCACCTGCGACGGTTTCTTCTATCGCAACAAGGATGTGATCGTGGTCGGCGGCGGCAATTCCGCCGTGGAGGAAGCGCTGTATCTCGCCCATATCGCCAGATCCGTGACAGTCGTGCATCGCCGCGACAGCTTCCGTTCGGAAAAAATCCTGCAGGAACGGCTGTTTGCCAAGGAAAACGTCAAGATTCTCTGGAACACCGAAGTCGCCGAAATCACCGGCGCACCCGCAAAGCCGCCGATGCCGCCTTCCGTCTCGGGCGTGAAGCTGCGTGACACCAAGACCGGCGCGATCAGCGACATGCCCATCGACGGCGTCTTTGTCGCCATCGGCCATGCGCCGGCGGTCGAACTCTTCAAGGGCAAGGTGAAGCTGAAAGACAACGGCTATATGTGGACCGCTCCCGATTCCACGGCAACCGACGTGGAAGGCATCTTCGCGGCCGGCGATGTCACCGACGACATTTACCGCCAGGCGATCACCGCCGCCGGCATGGGCTGCATGGCCGCCCTCGAAGCAGAACGTTATCTGACCGCGCAGCAGCCGCTTGCGGTAGCAGCCGAATAACCGAAAGGCAGGGTGGGCATGGCAATGCCATTGGACTGGGATAAACTGCGCATTTTTCATGCCGCCGCCGAAGCAGGGTCTTTCACCCATGCTGCCGACAAGCTGCATTTGTCCCAGTCGGCCATCAGCCGTCAGGTCAGCGCGCTGGAGCAGGATGTCGGCGTCAAGCTGTTCCATCGCCATGCCCGCGGCCTGATCCTGACCGAACAGGGCGAATTGCTTTATCGCACCGCCCATGACGTGCTGCTGAAGCTCGAAACCGTCAAGATGCAGCTCACCGAAACGACGGAGAAGCCGAGCGGCAAGCTGCGCGTGACAACGACGGTCGGTCTCGGCCAGGGCTGGCTGACGGACAAGGTGCAGGAATTCCTGCAGCTCTACCCGGAAATGTCGATCCAGCTCATCCTCGACAACGAGGAGCTGGACGTGAACATGCGCCACGCCGATTGTGCCATCCGCCTGCGCCAGCCGCAGCAGTCGGACCTCATCCAGCGCAAGCTGTTCACGGTGCATATGCACGTCTATGCCGCGCCGTCCTATATCAACCGCCATGGTGAGCCGCAGTCGGTCGAAGATCTCGACAATCACCGCATCATCTCCTTCGGCGAACCGGCGCCCAACTATCTGCTGGATGTCAACTGGCTGGAAAACGCCGGGCGTTCCTCAGACAATACGCGCACGCCGCATCTGCAGATCAACAGCCAGACCTCGATCAAGCGCGCCTGCCTGCTGGGAATCGGCATTGCCTGCTTGCCGGATTATATCGTCGGCCGCGATCCCGGCCTCATCCAGCTGTCGCTCGCCGCAGATATTCCGTCATTCGATACCTACTTCTGTTATCCGGACGAGATGAAAAACGCCGCAAAGCTGAAAGCCTTCCGCGACTTCATCGTCGCCAAGGCGCGCAACTGGAACTTCTGACGTAAAAATAATCGACGCTCAGAGACAATCATTTAAATTCAAAGACTTACAAGGACACAAGCAAGAGGGGGGCGCAGGCGCCCCTCTTCAGCATTGCACATAAAATATACCGGAAATATCGAGGTCTGCGCAGCTTGCATGCCTGACCTGCACAAAAAAGAGTTGTTTCGTGCACAAAAAAGCACCATATCGCTCTCAGCTGATGCACACGGTGGCTTTTCCTCCCAGTTCCACCGCATCAGCTGTTCCCCTCTGGAGGTTTTTGACCTTCACACTTAAAGGGCCCTGGATCCTTCCGGCGGCCCTCTTTTTTTACCCGCAAGAATTTTCTCCATTTTGGCGAAATATCGCATGATGCAACCTTGTTTTGCATTATCGCCGCTCCCATATTTCAATTGGCTGTCACGCTCGCCCAAGGCACGCGACAGCTGTTCCCCTCTGGAGGTTTTGACCTTCAAACTTATCAGGCCGCGGAAATATCCAGCGGCCTTCTTTTTTACCGCTACCGCCGAAGCAGCCTCACGGATACGTGACTTGTATATCGACAATCATCGATATAAATATCGCTCATGCCAGATATTGAAGAAGCACCGATGAACCCGGAGGAAATCCTCAAAGCCCTTTCGCACCCCGCAAGGCTGAAGTTTCTTGAATGGCTGAAAAGCCCCGAAAGCCATTTCTGCCAGGACCATCCGCTAAGCATGGGGGTATGCGCCAATCAGTTCCAGATCAGCGGCCTGTCCCAATCCACCGTCTCGTCGCATCTGGCGGTGTTGCAGGCGGCCGGGCTGATAAGGTCGAAGAAAGTCGGGCAATGGGTGTTTTTCGAACGGAACGAAGAAACCATCGACGCTTTCCGCAACTATCTGCAAGCCAATCTCTGAGCCTCCCAAGCTTTGAGCCCCGGGGTGCCGGACCGGAAACCGCAAGGCGGTTTTCTGGCCGGCACCCGCAAAAAGACAGCGCGCCTGCCGCGCAATTTCGCCAACCGACCAGAAAGTGAAGTCGCATGACCAGTCTTTTCGAACCGGCACAGGCCGGCGATATCGCACTCGCCAACCGTATCGTCATGGCCCCCCTCACCCGCAACCGTTCGCCGGGTGCAATTCCCAACAATCTCAACGCCACCTATTACGAACAGCGCGCCACAGCAGGATTGATCGTCACCGAAGGCACGCCGATCTCCCAGCAGGGTCAGGGTTATGCCGATGTTCCCGGCCTCTATAAGCGGGAAGCGATCGAGGGCTGGAAAAAGGTCACCGACGGCGTGCATTCGGCAGGCGGCAAGATCGTCGCGCAGATCTGGCACGTGGGCCGCATTTCCCACACCTCGCTGCAACCGCATGGCGGCCAGCCGGTTGCCCCTTCCGCCATCCCCGCCAAGTCGAAGACCTATATCATCAATGATGACGGCACCGGCGCCTTTGCCGAAACCTCCGAGCCCCGCGCGCTCACCATCGACGATATCGGCCTCATCCTCGAGGATTATCGCAGCGGCGCACGCGCAGCGCTTGAGGCCGGTTTCGACGGTGTCGAAATCCATGCCGCCAACGGTTATCTGATCGAGCAGTTCCTGAAATCCAGCACCAACCAGCGCACAGACGATTACGGCGGCTCGATCGAAAACCGCGCCCGCTTCCTGCTGGAAGTTGTCGATGCGGTGGCGGAAGAGATCGGCGCAGGCCGCACCGGCATCCGCCTTTCGCCGGTCACCCCTGCCAACGACATTTTCGAGGCCGATCCTCAGCCGCTTTATGATTACGTGGCCGAACAGCTCGGCAAGCGCAATCTCGCCTTCATCCACGTTGTGGAGGGGGCAACGGGCGGCCCGCGTGATTTCAAGCAGGGCGACAAGCCCTTCGATTACGCGGCTTTCAAGGGCGCTTATCGCAATGCAGGCGGCAGGGGCCTGTGGATCGCCAATAATGGTTATGACCGTGGGAGCGCCATCGAAGCCGTGGAAAGCGGCAAGGTCGACGCTGTGGCCTTCGGCAAGGCATTCATCGCCAATCCGGATCTGGTGCGCCGCCTGAAAAACGACGCGCCGCTGAACGAGCCGAACCAGCCGACCTTCTATGGCGGCGGCGCCGAGGGCTATACCGACTATCCGGCACTTGGCTGATAGTCGATAAACCAGACGCCGCACTGCTTTTCCGCAGTGCGGCGTTTTCCGTTTCAGGATAAGGCACGGGCCTGCCGCGCGGCGTAATCGGAAAACGCGCCCATGACAAAGGCATTGGCAACATGAAGCGCCTGCAGAAAGCCGTTGCCCGTTTCCCGGCCGATGCTCATCAACGCCACCTGCAGACAATAGAGGGAGAGCAGCACGAGCGCGCGGCCAAGGTTCGGCCGCACCTCTTCATGGCGCAACGCAAGGACCACAAGCGACGCGACGGGAACCGCGATAAAGATGCCTAGCCCCTTGTGCACCGGAAGCAGCGACCCGTCATAATAGATCGATAGCCCGGCCAGCAGCACCTGCGCGAAAATCAGGACCGGCACACCCGCCGAAATCACAGCGAACACGCGACGCCGTGGAGATAGCCCATTCGCCACCGTCGCCATCACACCCTGCCCCCGGTATCGGCCGAACGGTGAAGACCGGCCGGCTCCCGTGTCTGCTCAAGGCAGCCAAGGCTTGCCAGCGTCGCCGATACCGCAATATCAACAGGGGTTTTCGGCTCTGCCCCAAGAAAATCCACAAGCTTGCGGTTGCTCATGCGGATCGGCATCTGCCAGAGATATTGCATTTCCAGCACTTCCCGGAACAACGGAACGAAGGGTGCGGCCAGCCTTATGCCCGGCCAGAAAAGCCGACGCATCTTGACCGGGTGACCGGCGGCCCGCTCGATCGCCCCGACCAGTTGCAGCCCGTCGAAATCCCAGAAACCTTCCATGTGATAAACGGCGAAAGCGGGAAGTTCGCCCGAACGATCAAGCAGCCGCCCGATCGTTTCAGCCACATCAGGCAGATAGGCCCATTGATGCCCCGCATGGGGCGCCGCAGGATTCTGAACACTGCGGACCGGCTTTCCCGGCCGCACCAGCATCTGTGAAAACCAGTTGTTTTTCGCATCCGGCCCAAAGAAATCGCCGGCACGGACGATCAGGACCGGTACACCGCGCATCGACGCCATTTTCAGCCGCCGTTCCATTTCCACGCGCAGGGCACCCTTGCGGGTAAAAGGCTTTTGCGGGCTATCCTCCGTCAGAAGCGGAAAGGCGTCGGCCCCGAAGTTATAGACGCTACCAGGAAAGACGACCCGCGCTCCGCAGCCCTCGGCGGCGGCGATGGTATTGTCCAGCATCGGCAGTACCTGGCCGTCCCAATCGCGATATCCGGGAGGATTGACCGCATGGACGATGAGCGAAGCGCCTTTTGCAGCCTCCGCCACATCCTGCCGGTTCATGGCATCGCCTTTCACGCGTTCCATGCCATCCGCCATGGCTGCCGAAGCCGGATGGCGTGTCAGCACCCTCAGCCGCCAGCCCCGTTGCAGCAACATCTTCGCCACGTGGCTGCCGACGCCGCCGTTTGCCCCGACGATCAGGGCCAGAGGTTTGTCATTCTCTGCTGTATTCGCGTGGTTTTCATATATCATCACCGAAACTCCTTTTCTGACTGGAGTATCGTCCCGTCCTGCGATATACGAAATTGTCGAAATGAGTGGATCAGATATACAAAAATTTATGATCAAAAGCCGGGATGTCAGTTGGGATTTTTACCGCACCTTCCTCAGCGTTCTGCGTGACGGCTCGCTGTCCGCCGCCGCGCGTGAACTGGGCATCACCCAACCGACGGCGGGGCGCCATATCGGCGCGCTGGAAGAGGCCGTCGGCTTTCCGCTGTTCATCCGCTCACCGCACGGGCTGATGCCGACGGAAGCAGCGCTTGCGCTCCGGCCCTATGCGGAAAATCTGGCGGCAACGGCCGCCGCCCTCATGCGCGCGGCCTCCGGCGAGGTCGGCAAGATCGAAGGCACGGTGCGCATCAGCGCGTCAGATATCATTGGCGTGGAAATGCTGCCGCCCATCATCGCGACACTGCAGGACGTGCACCCGCGGCTCGAAATAGAGCTTTCGCTGTCCGATACGCTGGAAGACCTGCTGCGGCGCGAAGCCGATATCGCCATCCGCATGACCGAACCGCAGCAGGATGCGATTGTCATGCGCTACATCGGCAATTTCCGTCTGGGCTTTCACGCGACGCGCGATTATCTGGCGAAAGCCGGCATCCCAAAGGTCATGGAGGAACTGAACGGGCACCGGATGGTCGGTTTCGACCGCAAGACGCCGTTCATCAGGGCTGCCATCCAGCGGATGCGCGCCCTGGATCCGGAAATACCTGATGTTGAAGACATCTGCTTCGAAATCCGCGCGGACAGCAATCTCGCCCAGCTTGCCATGATCCGCGCCAGCGCCGGCATCGGCGTCTGTCAGATCGGCCTGGCGCGCAAGGACCCGCGGCTGGTGCAGGTTCTTCCGAAAATCGACATTCCGCTGCACACATGGGTGGCGATGCATGAAAATCTCAAGACCTCACCGCGATGTCGCGCCGTTTTCAGCGCCCTGGTCGAAGGCCTGAAAGCCCATCTCAAGGAAACCGACCCGAACGCCCCGCCGCAGCGGCGCTGAGACTGTCCGGACATTGGATCACGCGGCCGCGCGCAATCGCGCAGAGCAAACCGGCGGGACAGGGAGGGCCATACCGTTTTCACCGGGAATTTCCAACCTTCCCGTCAAAACGGTTCGGCCTGCTGCGAAGTCTTGTCCACCACCTCGGCTTCCGGCCGGTCACCGCCCTGGCTATATTCCTCGTGCCATTGGCCGCGCTCGTCCTGATAGCTGATTTCCTCGTCATCGCCACCCACCTGCTGCTCGGCGGCAACGATACGTGCGGCTTCGACGGCATCGGCATAGGAAGGGAAGGTTTCGGAATAGGCGCCATTCATGCGGTAAGCGAAGCCCCCGTCATGTTCGACGATTTCATACACCACTTTGGTCATGCATGTTCCTCCTGTTTCGGTAGGCGACATGGCAACCACAACCGCGCTTCAAGCATTGCACCCGACGGGGACACCGCGGCATGAGCAGCATGTCCTGCGACATCACTATCCTACCAAAAGCATTCAAGCGCAAATCCTGCTTGATCTGGAGGACGATACGTCACAGCCTGCGACCGACAGGGGAAGGGAAATCAATGGCGGGTTCTATTCTGAAACAGGAGCGGATGCTGCTGCTCGCGATACCGGCGGCAATCGTCGCCTACTTGGCCGAGCATGCAATATTCGAAGCCGGAAAAACGGCGGCACTCATCGCCGCGGTCGTGCTCATCGGGCTTATCGTTCTCGTCTCGATGCGGGTTGCCCATCATGCGGAGATTCTCGCCGCCAAGGTCGGCGATCCCTATGGCACCATGATCCTGACGCTCTCGGCGGTCGCCGTGGAAGTGCTGATCCTCGCCATCATCATGAGTGAATCCAGTTCGCCCACGCTGGTGCGCGATACGATCTATTCCGCCGTGATGATCGACATCAACGGCATTCTCGGCCTTGCGGCGCTTCTCGGTGGCCTTCGCCACGGCGAGCAGCCCTATAATGACGATTCCGGCAAGACCTACGGCGTGATGATCCTGACGGCGATGGGCATATCGATGATCGTGCCGGAATTCATTCCGCAACAGAGCTGGCACGTCTATTCCGCCTTCACCATCGTCGCGATGATCGCGCTATATGCGCTTTTCCTCAAAATGCAGGTCGGCCCGCACAGCTACTTCTTCAGCTACGCCTATCCCCGCAAGGCGCATCCGGCCGGTCAGCCGTCTGACAGCCATGCGGAAGAGGAGGACGAGGGCAGCGTGCCGCTCTCCATCGGCCTCATCATCGCCGGTGTGGTGCTGATCGGCGCACTGGCCGAATTCATGTCGGCCTTCCTCAGCGAAAGCCTCGAGGGCACGAGCGCACCGCCGGCGCTGATGGCGGTGGTGGTGGCGACGATCTCGGCATCGCCGGAAATCCTCACCGCGCTCCGGTCCGCCTTGCGCAACCGCATGCAGGCCGTGGTCAATATCGCCATGGGCGCATCGCTCTCGACGGTGATCCTGACCGTGCCTGTCATGGAGGGTATCGCGCTCTATACCGGCCAGCCATTCATCATGGCGATGACGCCGGTTCAGACCGTCATGGTCTTCATCACCCTCATTGCCGCAGCCATCAACCTCAATGACGGTGAGACCAACGCAATCGAGGGAATGACGCATTTCATTCTCTTCGCCACCTTCATCATGCTGCTGTTTCTGGGGCTTTAGCCGAAATGAAAAAAGCCCGGCATCGCTGCCGGGCTTCCTCGTTCAAGATCGCAGGCCGATCAGCGGCAATCAGCGCAGAAACGCTGAATGCGCTTGCAGGCTTCTTCCAGAAGCGCTTCCGACGTGGCGTAGGAAATGCGGAAGTTCGGGCCAAGGCCGAAAGCCGATCCCTGCACGACGGCAACGCCTTCGGCTTCCAGAAGCTCGGAGACGAAATCCGCATCCGTTTCGATGACCTTGCCCGAAGGCGCGGTCTTGCCAATCAGGCCGGCGCAGGACGGATAGACGTAGAACGCGCCTTCCGGAGCCGGGCAGCTGATGCCCTTGGCCTGGTTGAGCATGGAAACGACGAGATCGCGGCGGCCTTCGAAGATCTTCTTGTTGGCGGGAATGAAATCCTGCGTGCCGTTCAGGGCTTCGACAGCGGCCCATTGCGCGATCGAGCTGGCACCCGAGGTCTGCTGGCCCTGAATCATGTCCATGGCCTTGATCAGCGGCAGCGGGCCGGCAGCATAACCGATACGCCAGCCGGTCATGGCATAGGCCTTGGAAACGCCGTTCATCGTCAGCGTGCGGTCATAAAGCGCAGGCTCGACTTCGACCGGGGTGACGAATTTGAAATCGCCATAGGTCAGGTGCTCATACATGTCGTCCGTCAGCACCCAGACATGCGGGTGCTTGACGAGCACGTCGGTCAGCGCCTTCAGCTCGTCATGCGAATAGGCGGCACCCGAGGGGTTGGACGGCGAGTTGAAGACGAACCACTTGGTCTTCGGCGTGATCGCCTTTTCCAGCGCTTCCGGCTTCAGCTTGAAATTGTCTTCCAGCGTGGCGTCGACAAAAACCGGCGTGCCGCCGCAGATCGCCACCATTTCCGGATAGCTGACCCAGTAAGGCGCCGGGATAACGACTTCATCACCCGGGTTCAGTGTGGCCATGAAAGCGTTGAAGAGGATCTGCTTGCCGCCGGTGCCGACAATCGTCTGTTCCGGCTTGTAGTCCAGGCCGTTTTCACGCTTGAACTTGTCGGCAATCGCCTTGCGCAGTTCCGGAATGCCGGAAATGGGGGTGTATTTGGTCTCGCCGCGTTTGATCGCGTCGATGGCCGCTTCCTTGATGTTGTCGGGCGTATCGAAATCCGGCTCGCCGGCGCCAAGGCTGATCACATCGCGGCCCTGCGCTTTCAGCTCACGGGCTTTCTGGGTAACGGCGATGGTGGCGGATGGCTTTACGCGGGAGAGAATGTCGGCAAGGAAGGCCATTTTTAATCGGTCCTATTGGGGTTGACATCAGCAGAGGCTGGAAAACTTGTCTTCTGCGGCACTTTCTATGTCGAAAGACAGGCCTTCTTTCAAGGTCAAAAGCCGGCTTATGTGCAGCAGCGGAGAATTTAAGTCTTCCTTAACCCGGAAGTAACGCTTGATACGCTACATTCGCGAGCCTAGGGGTCGTATCTCTATAGCTGGTTGAAAAATGGCGCCCAAAAGCATCTTTTCCAGTCTTGTCCGCGAGGTCGATGGCACATGGTCCACGGCCTATCAAACCTTCAACCTGAAATCGGCCCTGCAACCCATCTTCCGGCGAACGGCAAGCGGCGCGCTCGATATCGATTCCTTCGAGGGTCTGGTGCGACCCCATCGCAATGGCGAGCCGGTGACCCCCGGTGAATTCTTCTCGCTGGTGGCGTCGGAAGACATCGAAAACATCGATAGCATCCTGCGCACGATCCATATTCTCAACACCGGCAGGCTCAACCGTTCCCGCGCCCGCATCTTCGTCAACTTCCATCCGGGCCTGTTCCAGACACCGGCCAAGATGCGGCAGGAAGTAGAGCGTATGCGGCTTGCCGCCCACGAGGCCGGCATGACGGCGGAACGCATCGTCTGCGAAATCTCGGAAAAAAAGGCATCCGACACGCAGATCGTCGCCGACTTC
Source organism: Rhizobium rhizogenes (assembly GCF_002005205.3). The sequence continues at coordinate 1,899,023 of NZ_CP019701.2, forward strand.
GCCTACCACATGCACGACATCGGCTTTCGTGTGGCGCTGGACGATTATGGCGCCGGTGATTCCGACATCGACCGGGTAAAGCTCATCAAGCCGGATTATGTGAAATTCGAAGCGGCCTGGGTACGCGATTTCATGCAGAATTCGGCAGGTGCCGCCCTTCTGCGCGTCATCGTCCACCAGTTCCGCGAGGATGGAATAGAGCCGGTATTCGAAGGGCTGGAGACGGGCTGGCAGGTCGATCTGTGCGAAGAACTCGGCGTCCTGCTGATGCAGGGCTACGTTCTGGCCAAGCCCGAACTCGCCCCCACAAGTTTCGACGCGCGCTTTCCCGAACTCGGCAGCGCCTATTTCAACGCCCCGCCGCGAACCGACAGGCCAGGCACGATACCGCCATTTTTCCGGGAAGAGCGCCCCGCCGACCCCCATCCCCTACGCCAGACCCGGACCTTCGGAAAACGCGGTCTTTGAGGCCATCCCCGGCGAAGCAGGCTCCGCAGCAACCGCTGCCACAATATTGCCGCAATAAATGCCGCGGAACGCCAGAATTCGGTCGCCAAGCCGTCCATTTCGAAGCCTTTTATCCTTCAGGAGCAGGGACAAGAGGCGATCGCCATGTTTACCAACGACCGGACTTCCGTTGAAAGGTTAAGGGCGCAGAGAACGCTGTTTTCCCTCTGGATGGCAGTGGCTGCCTTTCTTGTCATCGTCACCATGGCCGCAGGTATCGCGACATCCGCCAACGCGGCAACGCAGACCGTCGATACGCTGCACACCGCCGCAATCCCGCAAGCAGCGACATCGCGGGCGGGCGGCCACATGCTGCTGCTCATCATCCTTTCGGCCGCGGCCTTCATCGGTCTCGGCATAGGCGGCCTCACGCTCACCCGGCGAAGCCTCAAGGATGAGGCCCGCCGCTACAAATAGGCCGTTGCCCGACAGCCTATGCCTGCCGGCCACCGTCTTTCGCCGACTTGCGGCACCAGCAGCTTGCTGCTAAAGCATCCGGGAAAACGTCGGATCGACATTTCAAAAAATCCCCGAATTGCCAAGGCCGTGCTCGAATGATCCTCCGGCCCCTGCTGTGCTGGTGCCTATCATGACGCGTATTCAGGCCAATATGCTGCTTCTTCTCGCCGCAGCAATCTGGGGCGGCGGCTTTGTCGCGCAATCCTCCGCCATGGCCTCGATCGGCCCGTTCTGGTTCGCCGGCCTGCGTTTTGCCATCGCCGCAATCGCCGTGCTGCCCTTCGCGATGCTCGAAACCCGGTCGAAAAAATCGCCGCCGCGCCGCAAGGAAATCGGCAGCTTCATCCTCGTTGGGCTCGCCCTGTTCGGTGGCGCCACCACCCAGCAGGTCGGGCTTTTGACCACCACCGTCACCAATTCCAGCTTCCTGACCGGGCTTTACGTCATCTTCGTGCCTGTCATCGCCGTCGTCCTTTATCGTCGCCATCCGCACTGGATCGTCTGGCCCTGCGCCCTGATGATGCTGGGTGGCATATTCCTCCTGTCCGGTGGCGCATTCGAGGCACTGACACAGGGGGATATTCTCAGCATCATCTGCGCCTTCTTCTGGGCAATCCAGATCACGCTGGCGGGGCGTTTCGTCTCCGAAAGCGGGCGGCCGCTCGCGCTTTCCTGCACACAGTTTGCGGTTTGCTCCCTTCTTAGTTGCATGATCGGCGTCTTCTTCGAACCCATCAGCATGGCGTCCATCGAGGCGTCACTGGCGGAAATCCTTTATGTCGGCCTCGTTTCCTCCGGCCTCGCCTTTGTTCTGCAGGTCATCGGCCAGCGCTACACCACGGCGCCGCAGGCGGCGATATTCCTGTCCTCGGAGGCGCTTTTCGGCGCATTGCTGGCCTCGATCTTTCTGCAGGAGACCATTTCAAACGCAGGCTATGTCGGCTGCCTGATCATATTCGTCGCCATATTGATTGTGGAACTCGTGCCTGAACTGACCCGCAAGCGGCAAAAAACCGTGGCCGGAACGGCGTGACGCGAAAAGAACCGTTTTTTCTCCATCTTCGGAAAAACACGGTTTAGCGTTCAAAATTTTGCCGGCAATACCCGCCGCAACCGGCAATTATTTCATCAATTATCGATTATGCGGAAAAAATATGCGATCCCACGTCGTAATTCTACCGCAGGTTTTTTATCTGACAAAAAGCCCGTGAAAACTTTTGCTTGCCAATTTTCGATAAACGCATCACTCTACCGCGGTTCGGGCAATTTGCGAGCATGGGAAGGCCTATAAATTTGCGCACCGGGGACGCTATAAACCCTGGGCGGTGGGACGAAAAACGTTGGATGAGAACGCCATTACTTCCTGCTGCGAAGGTCCATTTTCTCAATAGTCAAGAACTGCCTGCCAACGCCCTCGCGGGGCAAAACTGTAATGCTGCCTGTAGCTGAACGCGGGCAGAGCGAAAAGGACCTGATGCATGGCCGAAACTGGCACCGTAAAATTCTTCAATACAGACAAAGGCTTCGGCTTCATCAAGCCAGACAATGGTGGCGCTGATATCTTTGTTCACATCTCTGCTGTACAGGCTTCTGGCCTGTCCGGACTTTCAGAAAATCAGAAAGTGAGCTTCGACACGGAACCGGATCGTCGCGGCAAGGGCCCGAAGGCAGTCAATCTGCAGATTGCTGGCTGACCCTAAAACGGCTTTCTTTTCTAGTTGAAGCCCGGCAGGAATGCCGGGTTTTTTTGTGCGTTCTGCGGGCCTCAATGGGCCGGCACTCAGAGCCCCTTGAGATAGGGGTTGGTGAGCCGTTCCTCACCCAGCCGTCCACCCGGGCCATGGCCGCAGATGAAACCGACATCGTCACCCAGCGGCAGGAGCTTGTCGCGAATGGACGCCATCAATTGCTCGTGGTTTCCGCCCGGCAGGTCCGTGCGCCCCACCGATCCCGAAAACAGAACGTCGCCGACATGGGCGAAGTTCTGGTCACGATTGTAATATATGACGTGACCGGGCGCATGGCCCGGGCAATGATAGACCTCGAAGACGTGGTCTCCAAAGGAAACTTTGTCGCCTTCCTTCAACCATGTATCAGGCACCACATTCTTCAAGCCGCTGATGCCGTATTTCTCCGCCTGCACCTCGATCCTCTCCAACAGAGGCCGGTCATCCTCATGCGGCCCGATGACCGGCAAGGAGAGTTTCGCGCGCAGTTCGTCCGCGCCGCCGGCATGGTCGAGATGCCCGTGCGTCAGCCAGATTTCCTTCAGCGTTATGCCGTTTTCGGCAACCACCTGGAGAATGACATCGACATCTCCGCCGGGATCAACGACGACACCTTCCTTGGTATCCTGGTCGAAGAGAACGGTGCAATTCTGCTCGAACGGCGTGACCGGAATAATGCCCGCCTGCAACTTTCCCATGTCCGTATCTCCCTGTCTGACAAATTCCGCCTCCTATAGCCTGCAGCCGGTTTCCGCACAATGGCGGAGGACCATCCGCGCTTTTCAGCCCTGCGGCCACCTCAAAAAATAACGATAAAATTCAATTGGATATTTGGGAAAGCACCATGGCGGACGGGCATCGCCGCCGAAAAAATGTGGAACGCCCCCGTGCCTGTGGCGTTGTAGCTCCAGTCTTGAAAGGAGTGAGACACATGGACAAGACGCTTAAAATGCTCATGGCTGGCGGCGCCTTCGCCTTGACGGCCGGTTACGCAAACGCCGCCATGGTCGCCACCACCGCATCGGACATTTCCGTTCGCTCGGGCCCCGGTGAAGACTATCCCGAGCTGGGTCTGGCAACACGGGGCAGCAATGCCGTGCTGGATGGCTGCATGGAAGGCAGCAGCTGGTGCCGCATCGAGGTCAACGGCATGCGCGGCTGGGCCCATGCCGATTATCTGAATGTCATGTACGAAGGTTCGCCGGTCATTCTGGAAGAGCGCCGCACGGAACTCAGCGTGCCGGTCGTGACCTATGAAAAGACGGCAAGCGTGCAGGCGGAACCAAATCCCGGTGACCAGAACCTCGGCCGCGTCGGTGATGTCGACATCACCCCACCGGACGCTGTCATTACCTATATGGATGAACATCCGGCCGAAACCATTACCTATGACGGCGATATTGCCGTAGGCAGCACTTTGCCGCGCGATACCCGCCTCGTGGAAATCCCCGATTATCAGTATCGTTATACAAGGGTGAACGACGTGCCGGTTCTGGTCGAACCGTCAACCCACCGGATCGTCTACGTCTATCAGTAAACATCCGGCGGTCACTGGACTGACCGGGACCGACAGCATGAAAAGAGAAAAGAGCGCGGGCTTCCCCGCGCTCTTTTCTATTTCCGGTAAATGCCGCTCAGGATTCCAGTTGCACCCGCCCCCGCAGCATATTATCCACCGCAACAGAAAATGATCGGCGGCATTCTCCCGAGCGGACGCATTTTCGGCTATGTTTACAGAATATTGGCGCATCGACGCATGTCAGCCGCAGAATATGAAGGAACCGCAGTGCCACCGCAATCGCTCAAAACCGCCGCCGCCCGACAGATACCGGCACTCCCGAAGGTTGACGACGGCAAGATCGACTTCGATACGATCGAGGCGCTGTTTTTCGCCTATCGCGATTTCGTCTCCGATCCCGACGTCATCCTGTCGAAGCTGGAATATGGCCGCGCACATCACCGGGTGGTCTATTTCGTCAGCCGGCAGCCCGGCATGACGGTGGCGGATCTGCTCGACACGCTGCAAATCACCAAACAGAGCCTTGCCCGCGTGCTCAAGCAGCTGATCGACGACGGCTATATCCGCCAGATGGCCGGCCCGGAAGACCGCCGCCAGCGCAGGCTCTATCCGACACTGACGGGCCGCGAACTGGCGCTCGCACTGAGCGAGCCGCAATCGCGCCGCATCGATCGGGCACTGGAAGGGCTAGGACCCGACGCCCGCGCCTGCGTGCGCAAATTCCTGGCGCAGATGCGCAGCCCGGCAACCGGCGAAGGTGACTGACATGGCGACAGCAACGACAAAGCGCCCGCCGGCGGATGACGACGCCGCACATCTCCTGATCGTCGACGACGATGCACGCATCCGCGATCTTCTGCAGCGCTTCCTGGGCGACAAGGGTTATCGCATCTCCGTTGCCGCCGATGCGGCCGAAGCGCGCCGCAAGATGGTCGGTATCCGGTTCGACCTCCTCATTCTCGACGTGATGATGCCGGGGGAAAACGGACTTTCTCTCACACGGTCGCTGAACGAGGACAAATCCGTGCCGGTCATTCTTCTGACCGCCCGCTCGGAAGCGGATTCCCGCATTGCAGGTCTGGAAGCCGGCGCGGATGACTATCTCGCCAAGCCCTTTGATCCGCGCGAACTTGTCCTGCGCATCAACAATATCCTGCGGCGCAACACCTCGCCGGATACGCCCAAGATCGAACAGATCATGTTCGGCCCCTACAGCTTTTCCATTCCCAAGAAGGAATTGCGGCGCGGCCCCGAAACGATCCGCCTGACGGACCGCGAACAGGAGATCATGCTGCTGTTTGCGCTCCGCGCCGGCGACACCATTCCGCGGCACGAGCTGGTCGAGGCGGAATCGGAAGTGGGCGAAAGAACCATCGACGTGCAGATCAACCGTCTTCGCCGCAAGATCGAGGACGACCCTGCCAATCCGGTCTATCTGCAAACCGTGCGCGGCATCGGCTACCGGCTGAGCGTGGACTGACAGGCACCAAACGAAAGGCGGGCTGACGGCATGGCGAGCCTCGATTTTCTCAGCACGGTCAGAAAAAGCGCCATAGTGAGAGCCTGGCGCACATCCGGCAGATGGCTGCGCCACTGGCTGCCCACCGGCCTTTATACCCGCTCCCTGCTGATCATCATCTTGCCGATGATCCTGCTTCAGGCCGTGGTTGCCGCCGTCTTCATGGAGCGCCACTGGCAGCTGGTGACGGAACGCCTTTCCGCCGCGGTGACCCGCGATATCGCCGCCATCATCGAACTGCTGCAAACCGACCCCGAGGAAGACGATTACCAGCGTGTCATTCGCATTGCCCGCGACAAGCTGGATCTCAGCGTCTATATCGAGCCCAAAACGGACCTGCCCGCCCCCAGGCCGGAACCGCTGTTTTCAATCCTCGACAGGATTTTGGCCGACCAGTTGGCGCAGCAGATCGGCAGACCGTTCTGGATCGACACCTATGGCAACGGTTCGCTGGTCGAAATCCGTATCCAGCTGGAAGACAAGACGCTGCGCGTCTTTACCCGCCGCAGCGCCGCCTATGCCTCCAATACGCATATCTTCCTTGTCTGGATGGTCGGCGCATCGCTGGTGCTGATTGCCATTTCCATCCTCTTCCTGCGCGGACAGATCAAGCCCATCGAAGCGCTTGCCAAGGCGGCTGAAAATTTCGGCAAGGGTCAGAAGATCAGCGCCTATTCCCCGCGTGGCGCCGATGAAGTCCGGCGGGCGGGCCTTGCCTTCATTCTGATGCGCGAACGCATTGAACGGCAGATGGAACAGCGCACCGCCATGCTGAACGGCGTCAGCCACGACCTGCGCACCATCCTCACCCGTTTCAAGCTGCAACTGGCTCTGGCAGGCGACAATCCGGACCTCGAAGGACTGGACAAGGATGTCGAGGACATGCAGTCGATGCTTGAGGCCTATCTGACCTTTGCCCGCACCGATGTCGAGGAGGATGTCGGTACGCTGGAGCTTCCGGTACTTCTGGAAAAGATCGGCCATGATTTCGAGCTTCACGGCAAAAAATTCAGCTACGAACTCTATAATGTCGACAGGATCATCGCACGACCAAATGCCCTTTCACGCCTCGTCGCCAATCTGGCGGAGAATGCCAGGCGTTACGCCAGCAATCTGCATGTCGATATCCGCAAGGCGCCGCGCTCCATCATCATGACATTCGATGATGACGGCCCGGGTATTCCGGAAACCTCCCGCGAGGATGTCTTCAAACCGTTCTTCCGGCTGGACGAGGCACGCAACCTCAACGCCTCGGGCACAGGTCTCGGCCTCTCCATCGTCCGCGACATTGCCCGCGGCCACGGTGGCGACGTGTCTCTGGATGACAGCCCACTGGGCGGTTTGAGGGTAATCGTCAAAATACCGGCGTAAGACACCGGGCAGAAAACTGTAATGAAGACTTCGGGGTCTCGTGCTCAACCTGAGAGATCGAGCGGCCATGGTGCTGTATCAGCACATTTTCTCGCCGTTCGGCACTGGTCGTTCAACGGCGGCAAGCACGATATCGCCGTTGCTGTCGGCAAAACCCAGCGTCAGGACCTCAGAACGGAACGGGCCGATCTGGCGCGGCGGAAAATTCACCACACCCAGCACCTGCCGGCCGACAAGACTCTCCGGCGTATAATGCACCGTAATCTGTGCCGAAGATTTCTTGATGCCGATGTCGGGCCCGAAATCGATCTTCACCTTGATTGCCGGTTTGCGGGCTTCGGGAAAGGGTTCCGCCTCGACGATCGTGCCAACGCGAATATCGACCTTCTCGAAATCGGCGTAGGAAATTTCACCGCTCATGCCCTGCTCCCGTTTACCCGCAATGCTTCAACCCCGCCCGCTCTTCAACCGGCAAGCTCTTCGGCGCGTTTTTTTGCCGCCGCAACCGCCTTGTCGAACAGCGGCTGCATACCGTCGTCAGCCATCAGCACCGAAAGCGCCGCCGCCGTCGTGCCGCCCGGAGAGGTCACGTTCTGGCGCAGCCGCGCCGCCTCATCGGAGGATTGGTGCAGCAACTCGCCCGCCCCCGCCACTGTCTCGCGCGCCAGGCGCATGGCGACATCCGCCGGCAGACCAGCCTTGCGGCCCGCTTCCGCCATGCATTCCACGAGATAAAAGACATAGGCCGGGCCACTGCCCGAAACCGCGGTCACGGCATCGATATCGTTTTCGGTTTCCACCCATTCGACCGGACCACTGACCTTCAGAAGCCCGTCCACCACGGCTCTAAGTTCCGGGGTGACCAGTTCATTGGCATAGGCTCCCGTCACACCGCGCCCTACCATGGCCGGCGTGTTGGGCATGGCCCGCACGGCGGCAACCGCGCCGAAACAGGAAACGAACGTACCGATGGTGGTGCCGGCCGCAATCGAGACGACGACGGTATCCGCTCCCAGGAGCGGTTTGAGGGACGGCAACACGGCTTCCATCATCTGCGGCTTCACCGCCACGAAAAGAATGCCGGCCTTGATACCATCCGGCACGCTTTCATGATGGACCGCACCGGCTTCGGCAATCGTCGTGCGCATCGCGTCGGAAGGGCGCGGGTCGACAACGATCACCTGCGATCCCGCGACGCCCTTTTTCAGCCAACCCGAAAGCAGGGCGCCGCCCATATTGCCGGCACCGACGAGGACGAGCGGGCCGGAAGCCTTGTATACCATCTTCACGCTTCTCCGACGGTCTCGAACATGACCGCTTCGATTGCACTTTTTGCATCCAGCCCCGACCAGACGACGAACTGGAATGCCTGATAATATTGCTCGCAGGCCTCCAGCGCGCTGGAAAGCAGCACTTCCACCTGCTGGTTGTTCGGCTCCGCGCCACCCGCCAGAAGCAGGGACTGCCGGAAGATCACCACATCCTCCTGCCGCCAAAGATCGAAATGCCCCATCAGCACCTGGCCGTTGACCTGCGAGAGCAGGCGAATGACTTCGTTGACCCGTTGGTCAGGCACCTTGATATCGAAGGCGCAGGCCAGATGCAGCGCCTCGAACTCTTCCATCCATGAAAAGGAAACGTGATAATCGGCCCAGTGGCCAGCCACCGTCATGGCGATCTCGTCTTCGCCGGAACGCTCGAAAGACCAGTCGTTCGACGCAGCGACAATCTCGATCATGTCCACGGGATTGGACTGACGCTCGACTTCAAATTCTATCAGACTCATGCGGCACCTTCTCAGCCGGTATGGAATGTTCTGTTTTGAACGCCGGGCACAAAACGCACACACAAACCGGATTCAATATTTGAGACGATTGCCCGACACCGACAGAATTACGCATTCACCCTGTCTGGAGCTTACCAGGTCGTTTCGAATCATCATTTAAAATCAGTGTATAATGGCCGAGTCCCGCTGCCACCCCTCGGCTGCCATTTTTGCTTTTTGAGCAGTGGATATCTCCTCCCCCATCACCTCAGGCGAGATACATAAGCGACTCTGGCAATTGTGTTTTTTGGAAGTGTCCACAGGCCTTAAAAAAATCGCGCTGGAGACCGGCCGGCGGCAACCGGAGATAATTTCAGGTTGCACCGCCTGAAAACAAAAAGCCCCGGAATCGCAGGCGATCCGGGACCATCAGGAAAAAGCGCGGAAAAATCAGTCCTTGGTGGCGGAGAGCTTTGCTTCCAGGGCCTCGATGCGGGCACGCAGCGCGTCGTTTTCGTCACGCGCCTGAATGGCCATTTCGCGCACCGCGTCGAATTCTTCGCGCCGCACCACGTCCAGGCTGTTCAGCCAGCGGTCGGCCTGCGCGTGAAAGGCCGCCTCCGCTTCCTTGCGCACGCCCTGCGCCGCGCCGGCCGCATCGGTCATCAGCTTGGCGAATTCATCCAGAAAACGATTGGTGCCTGTCGTGCTCATGGCGCTGTTCCTTCGTCGGTTCAGGGAGCATCCCGTTCCCTGCTGTTGATGCCTTTCAGGTAGGCACTCGACAGCCGCCTTGCAAGCGAAATCGAAAAATGCGGCCTCTCACTGCGGCGCCCGCCATCGCCATCCCATCACGAAAAATCACCTTGACCGCCGCCTCGGCAATCGCCATTTTCCTTGGCGTCAGGGAGACCGGTGAGCATCATCGCCCGGCCCCATAAGGCAATGGATCATTCTGTTGTCGCCCAGCAACGATGACGGAATATACGGATTGTTAGCCGCTCCCACCCAACTCGCCATCATGCCATTTCCCAATATTGACCCGGTTGCGCTCTCCATAGGGCCTCTGGCGATCCACTGGTATGGCATTGCCTATGTTGCCGGCATCATGCTCGGCTGGTTTTATGCCCGCCGTCTCGCCCGCACCGATCGCCTGTGGCCAAACGATACGTCGCCGATCTCGGCCCAGCATCTTGACGATTTCATCCTCTGGGCCGCCGGCGGCATCGTGCTCGGCGGACGCATCGGCTATATCCTGTTTTACGACCTTGCCGCCGTCGCCGCCAATCCCATCAGGGCAATCGAGATATGGAACGGCGGCATGTCGTTCCATGGCGGACTGATCGGCACCACCATCGCCATGATCCTCTTCGCCCGCAAGAATGGCATCCCGGTCTGGAGCATGTTCGACATCATCGCCGCTGTCGCGCCCATCGGCCTGCTGTTCGGCCGCATCGCCAATTTCATCAACGGTGAATTGTGGGGGCGTATCGCCGACGTTCCGTGGGCGGTCGTATTCCCCACCGGCGGCCCTTTCGCACGGCATCCGAGCCAGCTTTATGAGGCAGGCCTCGAAGGCCTCGTACTCGTCGTCATTCTGGCCATTGCCATCTATGCCCTCAGGGCGCTGAAAACACCCGGCCTCATCACCGGCATATTCGTTTGCGGTTATGCGCTGTCACGCATCTTCGTGGAATTCTTCCGCGAGCCGGACGCGCAGATCGGTTATCTCGCCGGCAACTGGCTGACCATGGGCATGGTGCTTTCCACACCGATGTTCCTTCTGGGTCTGTGGGCGGTCCTGCGCGCGCACGGCGCGGCAAAAAGCGCCTAAGCGGTATGGCCTGCCATGACGACACCGCTTGCGCAACGCATCAAATCCCTTATCCGGCTCAACGGTCCGCTCAGCGTCACCGATTATTTCTCGCTTTGCCTCGCTGACCCAGAGCATGGTTATTACAAAAGCCGCGAACCCTTCGGCCGTTCGGGTGACTTCATCACCGCGCCTGAGGTGAGCCAGCTTTTCGGCGAGATGCTCGGTGTCTTCGTGGTCCATGCCTGGCAGCGGCACGGCGCACCCGCTGAACCCCGGCTGGTGGAAATCGGCCCCGGCCGTGGCACCATGATGTCGGACATGCTGCGTGTCATCCGCCGCATCGCGCCGCCGCTTTACGAGACGATGCGGGTGCATCTGGTGGAAACCAGCCCCCGCCTTTCCACGATCCAGAGAGAAACGCTGGCCGACCATGCCGACCGGCTGACATGGCATGAAAGTTTCGACGATGTGCCGGAAGGCTTCCTGCTTCTCGTCGCCAATGAGCTTTTCGACGCCATTCCGATCCGGCAATTCGTCAAGACGCCACAGGGTTTCCGCGAAAGGGTGGTGAGCCTTAATGCGGAAGACGAACTCGTGTTCTCGACCGGGCTTGCCAGCATCGACCCGGTCCTGTTGCCGCCGCAGCCCGAACGGCAGCCGCCTGGCACCATATTCGAGATTTCCCCTGCCCGCGAAGCCGTGATGACGGCGATCTGCCAGCGCCTGTCGACCCATGGCGGCACGGCGCTTGCGATCGATTACGGTCACCTCGTCGCCGGTTTTGGCGACACCCTGCAGGCCATGCGCAACCACGCCTTCGATCCGCCGCTCGCGAATCCCGGCGAAGCCGATCTGACCAGCCATGTCGATTTCGAAAGCCTCGTCAGAACGGCCGAAGCGACCGGTGTTCACGTCAACGGCGCCCTAAGACAAGGTGATTTTCTCTACGGCCTCGGCCTCAAGGAGAGGGCGAGCGCACTCGCCGCCAAGGCAACCCCCGATCAGACGCTTGCGATTGCGGAAGCGGTCAACCGTCTCGCCGGTGAAGGCGCCGGCAAGATGGGGGAACTTTTCAAGGTCGTCGCCGTTTCAAGTCCCGCGCTTCATCTCATGCCGTTTCGCGCGGTGGATTGACAGCGCAATCACCTCTGGGCCAACATCGCCGCAACGCGAAGCAGGCAAACTGCATCAGACAAGCGCCGCGCAACGCCGCGGCAACAGGAAACATCTCGCTTACGACAACTCTGGCACAACACAGGCCAACAGCGATATTCTCCAAGGAACTCCCGCACCATGCAGAACCCAACGCTGCCGCTCCCCATCCAGAGCCCCCTGCTCGCCGCCTTCGGCGAAAACCGCGTCCGCCACGGCTTTTTCACCCGGCAGGGCGGCGTGTCGGAGGGGCTTTATCAAGGCCTGAATGTCGGCCTCGGCTCACATGACGAACCGGAACGGGTGCAGGAAAACCGGCGGCGTGTGACGCAATGGTTCGGCCTGTCCACAGAGCGACTCGCCACCGTCCATCAGATCCATTCACCCGATGTCCTCGTGGTCGATGAAACCTATGACGGCAGCCGCCCGCAGGCGGATGCGATGGTGACGGCAACCCCGGGCTTCGTGCTTGGCGTGCTGAGTGCCGATTGCGGCCCGATCCTGTTTGCGGATCCGCAGGCGGGCGTTGTCGGTGCGGCCCATGCCGGCTGGAAGGGCGCATTGTTCGGCGTGCTCGAAAACACCATCGAGACCATGACGAAGCTCGGCGCCGGCCGCGAGCGCATCGTCGCTTCGCTCGGCCCCTCCATCAGCCAGAGCAATTATGAGGTGGGGCCGGAATATGTCGCGCGCTTCACCGATATCGACCCGGCCTATGCGGATTATTTCGCCACGACGGACAAGCAGGGACACGCGCTGTTCGACCTCAAGCAATTCACAATAGACCGCCTGACCCGGGCCGGTGTGAAGGCGGAAAACCTCGGCCTCTGCACCTATCCGGACGAAGAGCGTTTCTATTCCTATCGCCGCACGACCCACCGCGCCGAACCGGATTACGGCCGGCAGATTTCCGCAATCGCAATTCTGGAGGACTGACATGGCCCTGCACTTCGAGCCTTCGGAATTCGAGGCCCGCCGCGAGCGGCTGCTTGCGAAAATGGCGGAAGAGAAACTGGACGCCCTGCTGCTTTTCGCGCAGGAAAGCATGTACTGGCTGACCGGCTACGATACTTTCGGCTACTGCTTCTTTCAGACGCTGGTGGTCAAGTCGGACGGCTCCATGACGCTGCTGACCCGTTCGGCCGATCTTCGTCAGGCGCGCAATACCTCGATCATCGACAATATCCTCATCTGGGTCGACCGGCCCAACGCCGACCCGACGCTCGATCTTAAAAATCTTCTCAGCGATCTTGATCTGCTCGGCGCAAAGGTCGGGGTGGAATACGACACCCACGGCATGACGGGGCGCGTCGCCCGCCTGCTGGACAACCAGCTTGCCAGCTTCTGCCAGATGAGCGACGCCTCCTATCTGGTCAGCACCCTGCGGCTCGTCAAAAGCCCTGCCGAGATCGCTTATGCCCGCAGGGCCGGCCAGCTGGCCGACGAAGCGCTGGAAGCGGCTTTGCCGCTCATCAGGCCCGGCGCGGATGAAGCCGCAATTCTCACGGCGATGCAAGGCGCGATTCTGGCTGGCGGCGGCGATTATCCCGCCAATGAATTCGTCATCGGTTCGGGAGCGGACGCGCTTTTATGCCGTTACAAGTCCGGCCGCCGCAAGCTCGACACCAGGGATCAGCTGACACTGGAATGGGCAGGCGTCAGCGCCCACTACCATGCGGCCATGATGCGCACGGTGGTGATCGGCGAACAGGATTTCCGCCAGAAGGAGCTTTACAGCGCCTGCCTGCAAAACCTCACCGCCATCGAGGACGTGCTGCGTCCGGGCAAGACCTTCGGCGATGTCTTCGACATGCACGCCCGCGTCATGGACGAGCGCGGTCTGACCCGCCATCGGCTGAACTCCTGCGGTTATTCGCTGGGCGCGCGCTTCTCCCCGTCCTGGATGGAGCATCAGATGTTCCATGCCGGCAATCCGCAGGAAATCACAGGCGATATGACGCTGTTCGTGCACATGATCGTCATGGATTCCGATTCCGGCACCGCCATGACGCTCGGCCAGACCTATCTGACCACGGACGGCGCTCCGGAGCCCCTGTCGCGCCACGGCCTCGATCTTCTCACAGCTTAAATCGCCGCCGGGTTTGACAGAGCGGGAAAACCGCCCTTACATTGCCGCCACCTTGGGCAAGAAGGAGCGGAACATGAGAGGAAACGTCACATGAGCCGGAGGGGGCTTACCTCCCCTTGTCCAGCCTTTGCCTTTCCGGCTCTCGTCGTTCCGGCGCTGCTGCTGGCTCTCTCGGGCTGCAACACCACGGAGGCGCTGACACCGCAGGTGGATGTCGGCCACAATACCTCGCAATCGACGCCGGTGACGCAGGGCGATCTCGACCAGATGGCCGCCGCCGCCGACCGCGCGCCGGCAGGCGCCCCGGCAACCGCATCTTCCGTGCCCGCCTATGCGCCGCAGAATTCCCTGCAGGCGCAGGCACAGGCGCTTTCCAGCGGCAACCAGTATGGCGAGCCGCTGCGTGGCCAGAACCAGCCATCCGCGCCATCTCCCGCAGGCGCCCAGCCACCGCCCTCGCAGCAGACGGCGTCGCTTGCACCCGCTACCTCCGGCAATACCATCCGCTTCCTGCCGATCATCGGTGCCCCCGTTCAGGCCGTCACGCCATTGTCGCGGCAGCTCGGTGCGGAAGCCCGGGCCAAGGGGCTGACCATCCGCGCCTCGAACGACAATTCTGCCGAGAACATCCTGAAGGGATATTTTTCCGCCTTCGCCGATGGCAGCAAGGTCAACGTCGTTTACGTCTGGGATATTCTGGACGCCAATGGCGTGCGGCTGCACCGCCTTCAGGGACAGGAAACGGTGACGGCCAGGGGCAGCGATCCATGGGCCGCCGTAACCGACAGGGTCATGCAGGATATCGCCGCAAAAACGCTGAACGACTATTCGTCATGGAAGCAAACTCAACGGGGATGAGGTGAAACGGCGGGAGAAGTCACAGAGATTTCACGAAAATCATTGCGAAAGCGCGGAGTCCTCTTGCAATCGGAAGCAACAGCGCTATTAAGGCGCGCATGGCAACAAGGCGTATCCGGCAAAGGCTTTTCAGCCGGATGTTCCTCCCCTTGAACGACGCTTGGTTACGGCGGATTAAGCCCCGTGGCGCAAGGCGATGGCATGGAAACAGGCGGCCGCAATGAAGGTTTTCGCAGGCAATTCGAACCGGCACCTTGCCGAAGCGATCTGCAAGTATCTTAATGTTCCTCTCGGAAATGCCACCGTAAAGCGGTTTGCCGACCAGGAAATATTCGTAGAAATCGGTGAAAATGTACGCGGTGAGGACGTTTTCGTCGTCCAGTCCACGTCCTTCCCGGCAAATGATCATCTGATGGAACTGCTCATCATGATCGATGCCATGCGCCGCTCCTCGGCAAAGCGTATCACAGCGGTGCTTCCCTATTTCGGATATGCCCGTCAGGACCGCAAGGCTGGCCCCCGCACCCCGATTTCCGCCAAGCTCGTCGCCAATCTGATCACCGAAGCCGGCGCCGACCGCGTTCTCACCCTTGATCTCCATGCCGGCCAGATCCAGGGCTTTTTCGATATTCCGACCGACAACCTCTTTGCAGCGCCCATTCTCGCCCGCGACGTGAAGGACCACTACGACACAAACAATGTCATGGTCGTTTCGCCCGATGTTGGCGGCGTGGTTCGCGCCCGCGCGCTGGCCAAGCGCCTCGACTGTCTGCTGGCCATTGTCGACAAGCGTCGTGACCGTCCAGGCGAATCCGAAGTCATGAACGTCATCGGTGACGTCGCCGGCAAGGATTGCATCCTGATCGACGACATCGTCGATTCCGGCGGCACGCTTTGCAATGCGGCGGAAGCGCTGCTGAAGAAGGGCGCAACCAGCGTCACCGCCTATATCACCCACGGCGTGCTTTCCGGCGGCGCTGTTGCCCGCGTGGCCTCCTCGAAGCTGCGTGAACTCGTCATCACCGACAGCATCCAGCCGACCACCGGCGTGCAATCCGCGCACAATATCCGCGTGGTCAGCACGGCCGGCCTGCTCGGCGAAGCGATCAACCGCACCGCGCAGGAACAGTCGGTTTCCGGCCTGTTTGACTGAAAGCTTCAGCAATCCCCCTGGGGACTGACAACCGCTGTCCGGTTTAAATTTCCGGGCAGGCTGCGGCCGGCCCTGAGGTCCGGGCAGATATTCTCGATGCCATCCTCGGCCCTGCGCCGGGGATCTGATCGCGTCGAATAGAATCACCAGGCTGCAAATCCTCGGAACAAGCCCGAGGATGACACGGGAGTGCCCAGCGCGCTTCACCTTTCATCTCATTGATGCCGCGCCCCGACTTCCTCTTAAGACGAGGCAGCACCCGCATCCGGTGGCCGTTGCAGCCGGGAGGCGGCGGCCTTGATTTTCGGCCACCAGCGCCGAACCCGCGTCAGCACAGCATGGCGACCGTTGCGCCAAATGCTCACCGTATCGGCCGAGACGGCAGTGCCGGTGAACAGGTGGCGGTGGCGGCTTATTGCCAGAACCCGGTAAAGAAACAGCGTCGTGAGGGCGGAAAACAGCACGGACATCACCACATCGCTAAGGAAATGTCCTCCGGCCGCGATACGAAGGCCGGACATGAGAACGACGGCTCCGGCGGCGACTGTGCCCACCACAAACCGGCCGCGCGACCGCAGGCGGGGCCAGACAAGCACACAAAGCGGCAGGAAGAAGCTCGCGATCAGCGCGGTTTCGCCCGAAGAAAACGAACAGTTCGAATAACATTGCGTGCTGAACTGGAAAGGCGGCGTGAAGAGCTGCTGCCCGCCAAATTCGGTGATGCTGAACGGGCGCGCCCGGCCGATCGTCGCCTTCAGCACGCCATTGACGAGAAGCCCGGCGCACAGGATCACCGGCCCGCACAGGAAGGCCCAGACCCGCCAGCCGGTTCTTTGCAGGGTACCCAGCCGCAGATTACCGACGAGGACTACAAAAGCCAGAAGAGTGGCGAGCTCCGTGCCTTCGCGCAGCGTGTCCCGCAACCATTCGGGAAATGGTTCGCGACCGGACCAGGGCTGCTCAACCGGAGAAAAAAACAGGGCGGAGAACCGGAGGTCGATAGAGGGAAAGGTCGCGAACAGGATGACGATCGCCAATGTCGCGAGTGTCACCCAGATGGTAATCCTCATATGGGAAAGATCATTGTCCATTGGCGCCCTCCGGCATGCATTGCGGCAGCAGGCGCCACAGCCCTATTTCCCGGCCCTCGAGGAAACCCGGTCCGGCGGTCCAGCGCGCAACCGGCGCCTCGCCGGCAAGGCAGGACGGCAGACCATCCGCGCTTGCCAGAAACAGGGGATTTTCAGCTTCGCCGGCTTTCAACGGGTAAAGAAGCGCATAGTGGCTGGAAGGCACGCCCGTTTCGGGCAAGGCGCGCGTCAGGACCTGTTTCTCGTCCCGCAGCTGATAAAAAAGCTCGGCCAGTATGGAACGGTCGGAAGCAACGATGGCATCCGCCCCCGCCTCACGTGCCCGCGACAGGCCGGTCGATACCAGCTCGGACCGACCGAGATACCGCTTCATCGCCAATTCGCCGCTCGGCAGACGCAGTTCCGTCCCGGCAATCGTCATGACAGGCAGCGCGACGGCGACGATGCCGCCCAGAACGAGCGTGGAAACAGTCAGCCAGCGTCGGGATGCCAGGACCGGCACCGCCAGCAGCACACCGGCCGCATAGGCACCCACCGCCCAGTTGGCGAGCGCCCGCGACATCAGCCCCTGCGCCGTGATCAAAAGAACGATCGGCACGGAAAGCGCCACCAGCGCCCGGGTTTCAGCATTCTTCGCACGGATTGTCGCGATGATCATGGCAACGAAGACGAAAGGCCCGACAACGCCCGCCTGAGAGAAGAAAAACTCGAGCGCCGGACCGATCTTCAGCTGAATGCCATGCCAGTTCGCATTGTCTGCCGTATGACGCGCGGTCATGAAATCATGCGCGGCGTTCCACCACAGATTGGGAGCGATGACGGCGACACAAACCAGGGCCGCGACCCCCGCGTCACGCAGCCGGATGCGCCATGCCTCGCAGAGCCAGCCGGCCGCAATGAAGCAGGGCAGAAAATAGATCATCGCATATTTCGACATCAGGCCGAGGCCGAAACAGAGACCGAGCGCAAGGCTCCAGAGCATCGCCCCCCTGCCCTCGCTGCGGGCCTGCGCCAGCTTGCGCACCGCGATCATCGACAGCACGATGAACAGCATCATCGGCGTATCGGTCGAGATCAGCAGACTGCCGAGCGTCACGGCAGGCAGCGTCAGATAGACGACCGCGGCAAGCGAAGCCAGCCTGACGTCGTAGATCATCCGCCCGAGAACGAGAATGGCCGCCGCCGCGACGCCATGCACCACGGGTGCGGCCAGCCGTACCTGAAAAGTGCCCTCGCCGCCGCCAAGAATGGTTGCCGCGCGAATGAGCCAGCCGATCAGCGGTGGTTTGGAATAGGCCCCCAGAGCCATCTCGCGGCCCCACAGCCAATATTGCGCCTCATCGACGAAAAGATCAGTGCGGTTAAAGGCAAGCCCGAGGATACGCAGCACCGTCACCAGCACGATGGCCGCAAGCGCCAGCGTCATCCATTGCCGCTGCCCGCCCGCCTGCGCATAGGGCAACGTGGCCCCGTTATGCGTGCTGGCGGCGTTCTGCATGGATCAACCAGAGATTTCGGGCATAGATGAACAGGCCGGATGCCTGACCCAGAATGAAGACCGGATCGCGCCGCCAGATTGCGTAGGACAAAAGCACAAGCCCACCGAGAACGGAAAAATACCAGAAGGCCACGGGGATGACCGAGCGGTTTGCCCGCTCCGAGGAAATCCATTGAACCAGAAAACGCATGGTGAACAGCATCTGCCCCATGAAGCCGGTCAAGACCCAGATGAATTCCTTCCAGCTGTTCACATGCAGCATGGACCATAAAGCCGGTGCATTCACGGCAATGTCTCCGTTTTGAAAGTCTCGGCCCAGCTTGCCCGCTTGCGCCGGCGCAGCAGCCAGGCGACGCCGATCAGATCGTGGATGCCGACGAGCGCGCGTCCGATATTGGTGTAATGGGAATTGCCATGCAGCCGCGCCCGGTGCGTGACATCGACATGGGCCACCTGCCAGCCGTCGCGGTTGAACAGCGCCGGGAAATAGCGGTGGTGATGATCGAAATAGGGCAAGGCAAGATAGGCATCGCGACGGAAGGCCTTGAGGCCGCAGCCGGTGTCCCGCGTGCCGTCCTTCAAGATGCGCGCCCGCAGGCCATTGGCGAAGCGCGAGGAGAGCCGTTTTCCAAGCGTATCGCGCCGGCCGACGCGCTGGCCCGCCACGAGGCCGAGCCGGCCCGGCGCATTGGCGGCGAGCAGCGGTGCAAGAAGCGCGGGCAGATTGTCCGGGGGGTTCTGCCCGTCTCCGTCCAGCATACAGATGACGGGCGCGCGCGCCGCCTGCACGCCGCTGTGGATTGCCGCCGATTGCCCGCCCTGGCGGTCGTGCCGCACCAGCCGCAGCATGGGATAACGGTTGCCGAGCGCGAGAACGGCCTCCGCCGTGCGGTCCGAGGATGCGTCATCCACCACGACGATCTCGAACCGGCCGACCGGCTGGCACGCAGCCACGATCTCCGCCACGAGTGTTTCGACACTCGCTTCTTCATTGTGCATGGGCACGATAACGGCGAAATCCGGGATAGATCTCACGGTGGCTCCGTCATATCCGTCTGCGCGGGTTCCGCAAACATCATCGATAGTGGCAGGAGATGGAGCGCGAAAAGCTTGCATGAATATGAACGACCGTTGAACTTCGCACGGTATGCGCCCGTTCTGTTGCAGTTTTATTACGGGCGCGGCACCCCTGCCGGTCAGCGATTTTTTCACGGTATGCGGGAAATAATCATACAAATTTCAGCCCTTTAACGTGGCCGTAAACAATTGTTGCGACGCTGCGGCCACGTTTTTTGGGGGGAGGAAACAGATGCCGGGTGTAAATCCGACTGCTGTCAAAGCTAAATCATTGTCAATCAAGGCCAAATTTGCGGCGCTCGTCACGGGCGCCACTCTGGTTTCATGCCTGTCCGTCGGGCTCCTGTCCTATGAGATAGGCAAGTCCGGTCTGATCGACGCCAGCGAGATCCGGCTGGAGACGGTTGCGGGAAACCAGTCCAAGCAGCTGGACGCCTATACGCTGCGGGTTGAACAGAGCATTTCCGAACTGTCGCAGAATGCCGCGATCGCCCAGGCACTGGAAACCATGACCAATGTCGTGCCGACGGAAAAGGATGCGATCATCCAGGCGTTCCGCCGCGAAGGTGTCTCCGAGGAGGAGCGCGCCTCCTTCAACGGCGAAGGATTGCGGCTGCTCTATGCCATCCGCCACGCCACCATCAATTCCACCATCGCCAGCGTCTGGCGCAACACCCGGGTCAGCGACATCTATGTGATCGACAAGACCGGCCTCATTATTTACACCGTCACCAAGGGAAAGAACTTCCTGACCAACGTGACGGAACCGCAGAACGCCGCGATCAAGGACCTGTTCGACCGTATCGAAGCCGGCAAGGACGGCGTCGTCAGCACCACGGGCTTCAGCAACGGCGCCGATGACTCGGCCATGATCGGCATGCCGCTCGCCGTCTCCAACTGGGGCCAGCTCCAGCGCAAGGGCGCCGTCATCATGCGCATTTCGGCCGACCGCGTCGGCGCGGTCGTCACCCCTGAGGAAACCGGTAAGACCATCGATGACGCCGTTCTTCTGAGCGCCGAGGGCAAACGCCGCGCCGGCGTGCTCTCCGGCGGCGCGGATGCCGCCGTTTCCGAAAGCCTCGCCGCCCTTGCGGGCGCAAGCGAGGCGGGAACCTTGATGGCGCAGACGCCTGCAGGCAATATTTTCTATGCCTATCGTCCGGTCTCCGTCTTCGGGCAGAAACATCTTCTGGCCATCGGCCAGCAGGAAAGCAAGGTTCTCGCGGCCGCCAACGATCTCGCCTTCTGGGCAACGCTTGCCACGCTTGCCGTGCTCGGTGTCATGACGCTTGTTGGCATTTTCGTTTCCGCGAGCCTCACCAAACCGCTGACCGGCCTTGCCGGGCTGATGCAGCGCCTCAACGGCGGTGAGAACGATATCGAGATCAAGGCGGTTTCCCGTGGTGACGAGATCGGCACCATGGCACGCGCGCTGGAATCCTTCCGCCAGGGCATTCTCGACAAGCAGCGCATGGAGACCGAAGCCCAGCGCAAGGGCGAGGAGCTGGACGAGGAACGCGCCCAGCGGGAAATGGAAAAGGCAAGAAGCGCCAGGGAACTGGAAGAAGCCGTCGACGCGCTCGCGACCGGTCTTGCCAATCTGGCCGCCGGCAGGCTCGATCTTCGCATTGAAAAACCCTTCGTGCCGTCACTCGATCATCTGCGCGTCGACTTCAACAATTCCATGGCCGGGCTGGAGGCGACGATCTCCAATATCGGCGAAAGCGCCAACGCCATCCGCTCCGGCTCCGGCGAGCTGAAAAGCGCATCGGAAGACCTGTCACGGCGCACGGAACGCCAGGCCGCAGCCCTGGAGGAAGCCGCAGCGGCACTCGGAGACATGACGCAGGCCGTCAATCTTTCGCTGTCGCGCTGCAACGTCGCCGTCGCGGCGACGGCGGACACCATGCAGGATGCGCACAAGTCCACGGCCGTCGTGAAAGAGGCGATCGTCGCCATGGAGCGTATCGAAACCTCGTCGTCCAAGATCCGCCAGATCATCGACGTCATCGACCAGATCGCCTTCCAGACCAATCTGCTGGCGCTGAATGCCGGTGTGGAAGCCGCGCGCGCCGGTGAAGCCGGAAAGGGCTTTGCGGTCGTGGCGCAGGAGGTTCGCGAACTGGCGCAGAAATCCGCCGCCGCCGCGCGTGACATCACGACGCTGATCGCCACCTCGGCGGGCGATGTGGAAAGCGGTGTGGCGCTGGTGCTGAAGACCGGTGAAAGCCTGGAGCAGATCCAGAAGCGCATCCAGTCGGTCAACGACCAGATCGGCGAAATCGCCACCGCGTCGCGCGAACAGTCCGGTCGCCTCAGCGAGATCAATGCCTCCGTCAACGAACTCGATCATGTGACGCAGCAGAACGCGGCGATGGTGGAGGAAACCACCGCCTCCGCCTTCTCGCTGGCAAGCGAGGCGGATGGGCTTACCGAACAGGTCGGGCAATTCTCCGTCGGTGATAGCCGGCAACGGGACCAGCGCTACGCGGCGTAAAGCAACAACAAAAAAAAGCCGGAGATCTTATCTCCGGCCCCAGACCAAGGACAAAAATCCATCATCCGCACACCGTCACCCCGGACTTGATCCGGGGTCCAGCGCGGTCAAGTCCTTGATCGCGAGAGAATCTTTCACGGCGCAGACGCGCCGTGGCTGGATGCCGGATCTAGTCCGGCATGACGGAGGAGGCTTCGATCCCTGCCATCATTAAGGCCGGAGGCAATCCTCCGGCCTTTTTGTTTGTAACCGGGCTCCCAGGGGCCGAAGCCCCTGGGAACACGCCGGCGTCCTGGACATCACGATGATCCGTCGCCGGCTTCCGGGGAGGACCTCAGAAGAAGCCAACCTTGTTCGGGCTGTAGGAAACCAGCAGGTTCTTGGTCTGCTGGTAATGATCGAGCATCATCTTGTGGGTCTCGCGACCGATGCCCGACTGCTTGTAGCCGCCAAAGGCCGCACCCGCCGGGTAGACGTGGTAGCAATTGGTCCACACGCGGCCCGCCTCGATGCCCCGGCCAGCCCGGTAGGCGATGTTGGTATCACGGCTCCAGACGCCCGCACCCAGACCGTAAACCGTGTCATTGGCGATTTCGAGCGCCTCTTCCACCGTCTTGAAGGTGGTGACGGAAACAACCGGACCGAAGATTTCCTCCTGGAAAATCCGCATCTTGTTGTTGCCTTCAAAGACGGTCGGCTGGATGTAATAGCCGTCCTTCAGATCGCCGGTCAGCGTCTTGCGGTCGCCGCCGGTCAGAACCCTGGCGCCTTCCTTCTTGCCGATCTCCAGATAGCTCATGATCTTGTCGAACTGTTCCTGCGAGGCCTGTGCGCCCAGCATGGTCGACGGATTGAGCGGATCGTCCTGGCTGATGGCCTGAACGCGCTTGATGGCCTTTTCCATGAAACGGTCATAGATCGATTCATGCACCAGCGCACGCGACGGGCAGGTGCAGACCTCACCCTGATTGAGCGCGAAGAAGGCGAAACCTTCGAGCGCCTTGTCGAGGAAGGCGTCGTCCTCGTTCATCACATCGGCAAAGAAGATGTTCGGCGACTTGCCGCCCAGTTCCAGCGTGATGTTGGTGACGTTGTCGGCGGCATAACGCATGATTTCCTTGCCGACCGAGGTGGAACCGGTAAAGGCGATCTTGGCGATGCGGTTGCTCTGCGCCAGCGGCTTGCCGGCTTCGAGGCCCGTACCGTTGACGATGTTGAGGACGCCGGGCGGCAGCAGGTCTTCGATCAGTTCCATCACGATGAGAATGGAGGCCGGTGTCTGTTCCGCCGGCTTCAGCACCACGCAGTTGCCGGCGGCAAGCGCCGGTGCGAGCTTCCACGCGGCCATGAGGATCGGGAAGTTCCACGGGATGATCTGGCCGACAACACCGAGCGGCTCATGGAAGTGATAGGCGACCGTGTCGTTGTCGATTTCGCCGATCGTGCCTTCCTGGGCGCGGATGCAGCCCGCGAAATAACGGAAATGGTCGATGGCGAGCGGAATATCCGCATTGGTGGTCTCGCGCAGCGGCTTGCCGTTGTCCCAGGTTTCGGCCCGGGCGATGAGGTCGAGATTGTCCTCGATCCGCTGGGCGATCTTGAGCAGGATGTTGGAGCGCTCGGTAATGCTCGTCTTGCCCCATTTGTCGCGGGCCTTGTGGGCGGCATCCAGCGCGAACTCGATATCGGCCGCATCCGAACGCGGCACTTCGCAAATCTTGTGGCCCGTGACCGGCGAAAGATTGTCCATGTAGCGGCCGGATTTCGGCTCCACCCATTTTCCGCCGACGTAATTGCCGTATTTCAGCTTGAAGGGCGCTTCGCCGGCTTTCTGCTGAACCTGAATATTCATGGTTTCATCCTCCCTGATGAAAACGATCCGCGACGGATCGCATGAGAGGAAGGTGGGCCCAGATGGTGCGGTTCGGTAGAGGGGTGGCGCGGTTCCGCAGCGCACATTGTCTCACATCTGCGACAGACACGCGGCGGGACGGCTGAAACAGCCTAATGCACGGCCAGCTTCTTCATCTTGCGGTGCAGTGTGGCGCGGCTGATGCCAAGCAGGGAAGCGGCCTGCGTGACATTGCCGTTGGTGCGCGACAGCACCCGGCGCAGCGCCGAACGCTCCGCTTCAGCAAGGTCGGAGCCGCTGTCATGGCGCTGTTCCTGCAGAATATCCGCGGCCGGCAAACCCTGTGCGATGGCGTGATCGTCGAGCTTCAGCGCAAGGCGTGCGGCGCGTGTCGCACCCAGCACGAGATCGTCCTGATCCACGGCCAGCAGCGAAAGCGCCGCGCCGAAACCGGTCGGCACGACAACGATACGCGCGCCGGGAAAGGCGCGGCGGAAAAGATTGCCCTCGATGCGTTGCGCCGCATCCTTCACCGCCTGCGTGACGAAGGAGAAGGTCATCTCGTTGATATCATCGCGGCAGGTGGAAATATCGAGCGCCCCCGTCACCCGGCCGGTGTGATCGCGGATCGGCGCGGTGGTGCAGCAGAGCTCGGTATTCGACGTGAAGAAGTGCTGGTCGCGATAGACGACCACGGAGCGCTCGTCGACAAGCGCCGTACCGATGCCGTTGGTACCCACGCTCGCCTCGCTCCAGACCGCGCCGGACCAGAGACCGAGGGCGCGGAAATCACGGTCGTCGCCGGCAGCGCCACGCCGCTCCAGCGCAACACCCTGCGCATCGGTCAAAAGCAGGCAGCAGCCGGCCCTGCCGACGCTGTGAAAAATCCGGTCCAGTTCATCCGTGCTTTCGGCGATCAGGCCGGCTGCGCTTTCACGGGCGCGGCGAAACTCGAAATCGCTGAGAAAGATCGGCTTGCGGTTTTCCTCCGGCGCAAGACGGTGCTTGACCATGCAGCGGCGCCACGAGGCGACAATCGGAGAACTTGCGGCTGCGGAACGGTGGCGTGCGGTCTCATACACGCGTTCTGCATGGGCGATGTCTGTCGGCATACGCTCCTCCCAAAGCTTTTCGGCGATGGTGCGCTGGAAGCGTTCATGTTTCAACTAAAAACTTCGCGACCGCCATTGCGGGGCGCAACCGCGGGCTGCGCCTGAAAATCAGACCGCCTTGAAGTAACGTCGCCGATCAGCCGCGGCATCCGGCTCGTCCTCGGGCGCAAGAAACGTGTCATCCACCAGATTGGCGATGGAGTTCAGCGGACCGGGCCTACCGAAAAAGAAGCCCTGCACCTGCAGGCAGCCTTCGCGGCGCAGGAACTCGATATGGGCCTTGGTCTCCACCCCTTCCGCAAGCACCGGAATATTGAGGCTGTGCGCCAGGATGAGCGTCGAGCGAACGATCGCCTCCGACTGCACATTGGTCGAAAGGCCGTCTATGAAGGCGCGGTCGATCTTGATCTTGTCGAAAGGGAAGCTCTGCAGGGTCGATAGCGAGGAATAACCTGTGCCGTAATCGTCCATGGCGATCTTGACACCCAGCGCCTTCAGCTTGCGGATGGTCAGCAGCGCATGGCGGTGGTCGGCAATGATGCTGCCTTCGGTGATCTCCAGCTCGAGCCTTTCCGGCGCAAGCCCCGTCTCCGAGAGAATTTTCTCAACCTTTTCGGGAAAATCATTGTCCGCGAGCTGCTGTGGCGCGACATTCACCGCGATCGCAAGCGATTTTTTCCAGAGCGCCGCCTGCACGCAGGCTTCCCGGAGAACCCATTCGCCGAGTTCGACGATAAAGCCGGTCTGTTCGGCAATCGGAATGAACTCCGCGGGAGAGACCATGCCGCGTTCGGGATGTTTCCAGCGCAGGAGCGCTTCGAAACCGACAATGCTGCCGCTGCGGGTATCATTCTGCTGCTGGTAATAAAGCTCGAATTCGTTGTTGGCGAGGCCGCTGCGCATGGCGATGGCAAGCGCATTGCGTTCGCGCGCCGCCTCATCCATGGACTTGTCGTAAAAACAGATCGTGTCCGAACTGCCGCCTTTTGCCCGGTACATGGCAACGTCGGCCTGCGCCATCAGCGTATCGGCATCGATGGAGCCGCTGTTTCGGACCGATATGCCAACGCTGGCGCCGACGGAAAACGTCTGACCGTTCCATTCCACCGGCTTGCTGATCTGTTCGATCAGCCTCTGGGCAAATTCCGCACCATCGGCGCGGGTATAATAGGAATGGGTCATCGCCACGAATTCATCGCCACCCATGCGCGCCAGAAACTCCCCGGCCTTCAGCACGGAGCTAGCACGGTCGGCGATGGCGCGCAGCACGGCGTCACCCGCCGCGTGACCGTGGACGTCGTTGATTTCCTTGAAGCGGTCGAGATCGATGGACAGAAGCGCGGTATGCGCACCCATGGACACATGCCGTGTGCGACGGTTGAGATGCTCGATGAAAGCCGCCCGGTTGGGAATGCCCGTCAGCGGGTCATGCAGCGAAAGATGGCGATAGCGGGCAACCGCCTGCTGGGTGGACTGGGCATCGATGACATAGGTGGAAAGTCCGAGCGCCAGCAGCAGAAGGGTCACGGCGATGGCACCGCCGCCCATGATGGCCGGCGGCAGCAGGTTTTCGGGAATGACCACGCGCGGATCGAAGGCGAAGGACATCGACGCCATGCCGGTATAATGCATCGAGGCGATGGCCAGGATGAGAAATGTCACCGCGCTATACTGGCAGAAGCGATTGAGAGGCCGCGCAACCCGGTTGACCGCAACGGCACCCAGCACCGCCCCCAGCACCAGCGAGGCGATGACATAGGTCTGGTTCCAGAAAAGCATGCCCTGAACGTTATAGGCCGCCATGCCGGTATAATGCATGGCCGCGATGCCGAGGCCGAGCGTAACCCCGCCCGCCTCAACCAGCACGCTGCGCCCGGCATAGGCGGAAATACCGAAGCCGATGGTGGTCGTGGTGATGGCGATCAGCAGCGACAGCCCGGTCAGATAGGGATCGTAACCCACATCGCCCGCCGCGACATAACCCAGCATCGCCACGAAATGGGTGGTCCAGATCGCCGCACCGCCATTTACGCCGGCCAGAAACAGCCAGTTGATCTTTTGCACCCCCGTCGCCAGGCGCGCCCTCGAAAAAAGGCGTATCGTAACGAAACTTCCCAACATGCAGACGAAGACCGCTGCGGCGGTGTACCGGAAGTCGTGATCGATGGTAAGGCACTGAAGAACTGTGAGCATTGGCGTCTACGCTATTGGAATTTTGCGCAGCCTTATCATTTATCAGGTTTTCACGGGGTTTATATGAATGGATAAGTATATATTAAAGGTTGCAACAAGAGGGTGCATTAGTTGCAACTAATGAAATCATGACTAGGTACCGGGCAAAAACGGATCACTCTTGTCTTTATGTGCCGTTTGTATTATAGCGCCCGCACCCGTGTAGACACCCTTGGAGGCAACGCGGGCGGGATGGCCTTAAGGCCTCTCCGGTTCAGGCCGCTTTGTTCGGCATGAACTCTCCATATAACCTCGAAAGGAATTGCCATGAGCAAAGAATCGTATGAGCTCAAGGCCGAGGCGCGCGAACGAGTTGGTAAGGGGTCCTCTCGTGAACTTCGCCGCAACGGTTTGATTCCCGCTGTCATCTATGGTGACAAGCAGGCCCCCATTTCCATCGCGCTTTCGACCAACGAAGTGACCAAGCGTATCCACGCTGGCGGCTTCATGACGACGGTTGCGGTCATCGACGTCGACGGCAAGAAGATCAAGGTCCTCCCGAAGGACTACCAGCTTGATCCGGTCCGCGACTTCACCATGCACGTCGACTTCCTGCGCGTTTCGGGCAACACGCTCGTCAACGTCGAAGTTCCGGTTCACTTCGAAAACGAAGAAAAGTCGGACATCAAGGTCGGCGGCGTTCTGAACATCGTTCGCCACACGGTCGAGTTCCACTGCCCGGCCAACGACATTCCGGAATTCATCACGGTTGATCTGACCGGTCTGAAGATCGGCGACAGCGTCCATATTTCGAGTGTGAAGCTGCCGAAGAACATCACGCCTGTCATCGCTGACCGTGACTTCACGATCGCAACGATCGTTGCTCCGGCTGCGGGCATTGCAGAAGAAGCGACTGAAGAAGCTTCCGAGGAATAATCGGCGGCCGCAAGGCCGGACAGTTTCGAGACTTGAGGCCCGTTCCCTTCCGGAACGGGCCTTTTAGTTTTTATGAACTTTAAAACCAGAAAGCTTGCCGCCTGCGCAGGATGCGGCCCCTGTTTCAGCGTCGATTAACACTTCCATGAAACGATACCCTTGCGCTGTCGTGGAAACACCGGACGGGCCGGGAAATATCGTGGGGAAACAGGGCTTTTGCCGAAACCCACGCGAAGTTCTCTCCGGATGGGTGAAACGGAGCGCAGCAATTCTGGGGCAAAGGGTAGCTGCAATCGAACATGGCTCATTCCGTCGAAAGTCGCTTTATCGCGATTGTTTCCGGCGCACTTCTCACAGTGGTCGCCCCGCTCTTCACGCTTTTGCTGACGCTTTCCTACAACGAGGCCATCCGTAGCCAGCGCAATCACCTGGAAATTCTGCTGTCGACCAATGCGCAGGCACTTGCCCGCCCCCTCTGGGATCTCGACGACGACACGATAAACCAGATTACCGGAACCCTCGTTTCCGACCCGATGATCAGGATGGTCGAGGTCAAGGACACGTCCGGCCAGCTCGATATCGTGCAGACGGCCGGCAGCGAGTTCATTCAGGATGCGGCCACGACGACGCGCGAGGTGACCTACAAGACGACGAAAGGCACGATCACAGTCGGGGAACTGACGGTCTATTACAACAGTGTCAGCCTTCTCACCTCCCTCAGCCGCACCGAGATGGCCTTCATCACGATTTTCGTTCTCGCCATTCTCACCATCGTTCTGGCGGCGATTGCCGGCAACCGCTTCATGGTCATCCGGCCGCTGATGCGGCTTGCGGCAGCGATAGAGGCAACACGTCGTCTCGGCTCCCGCCACCATGTCGACTGGCGGTCGAAGGACGAAATCGGACGGCTGGCAAAAAGCTTCAACGAAATGCAGACCCAGCTCGAAAAGGAAGAGCTGGAGATCAAGAATGCCCACGAACGCAAGACGGAAATCTACAACCGCACACCCGCCATGCTGTTCTCGCTCGACAGGCACGACCGGATCACCGCCGTCAGCGACTATTGGGTGCAGGCGACCGGTTACGATCGCGCCAGGATACTCGGCCTGAACTTCGCCGATCTCATCCACACGGATGATCGCCTGCTCTTCCGGCAACGCAAGGCAGCACAGCAGTCACCAGATGTCTCGCATGCCGGCATTACCGTCCGCTTTCATTGCATGGATGGCAGCGTGATGGATGCGCTCATCCTCGAAAAGCCTCTCGATTCCGGCGATGCCGTGCATCAGAGCACCTGCCTCTGCGTCATGACGGATGTAACCGAACTGCGCCAGTCGGAAAAACGCAACCGCCAGCAGGCCATTTCCGACCACCTGACCGGCCTCTTCAACCGTCAGGGTTTCGAGGCGATCCTCGACCTGCGGATCCGCGAAGCGGACGGAAACGGCAGCGAACTGGCCTGCCTGTTCATCGATCTCGATCGCTTCAAGGCCATCAACGACAATCTTGGCCATGCGGCAGGTGATGCGGTTCTCAAGCAGTTCACGCTGAAGCTCGAACCGCTGCTGACGGCGCTGGACAGCGCGTCGCGGCTCGGCGGCGACGAATTCGCCATCCTGCTGGCCGGCGACAAGGTGGAAGAGCGCGCGCTCGAGTTCTGCGAACGCATCTGCGCCATACTGGACACACCTTTCGAGATTGCCGGCAACAGCATCCGCCTCAGCGCCAGCATCGGCATGGCGGTTTACCCCCTGCACGCTTCCAGCGCCTCCGAGCTTCTGCAGAATGCCGACATGGCGATGTATACCCGCAAGAGAACGGGCAAGAATGGTTCCCAGGTCTTCGACAGTTCGATCATGGATCGGGCGCGCGAACATGCGGAACTGGAGCGGGATATCGCGCAGGCGCTTTCCGAAAACTGGTTCGAAGCCTACTTCCAGCCGATTCAGGACCTCGCAACCGGCCAGACGGCCGGCTTCGAGGCCCTGCTGCGTCTCAATCACCCGGACAAGGGTCTGCTCTCTCCCGCCGCCATCATCAGCCTTGCGGAAGAAAACGGCACCATCCATCGCATCGGCAACGTTATCCTCGATCAGTCGATCGCCAATCTCGCCAGACTGTCGCGCCTGCCAGGCATGGAGCAGACCTATGTGGCGGTGAACTTCTCACCGCTGCAGTTCGAGCCGGGATTGCCGACACGCATCGCCGGCGTGCTGCACCGCCATGGCATTCTTCCCAGGCGGCTGGTCATCGAGATAACCGAAGCCGTCATCATGAAGGACGATCCGCAAATCCGGGCGATCCTCAATGCCATTCACCAGCTGGGCTGCCGCATCGCGCTGGACGATTTCGGCACGGGTTATTCCTCGCTCAGCTATCTCAGCCGTTTCCCGGTCGACATCGTCAAGATCGACCAGTCCTTCACGCGCTCGATCTGCGACGACGCGATGGAAATCAGGCAGCGCAACCGCATGCTTGTCGAAGGCATTGCAGCCATCTCGCACAAGATGAACTGCTCCGTCATCGCCGAAGGCGTCGAGACGCAGGAGCAGAAGGAGCTTCTTGCCGATATAGGCGCCGATTACGGTCAGGGCTATTTCTTCGCCCGGCCGCAGCCTATCAGCGGACTGATCACTACATTGGAAAGGCAATCCGCTATGGGCCGCATTGCGGCACGGCAGGCGTAGGGCGGAGGGAAGAGATATGGGATTGATCCGCTTTTGCCTGATCTTTCTTGCTCTCGCCAGCCCGGCCTGCGCCGCCAAGCTTTTCCTGACGACCGAAATCTACCCCCCGTATAGTCTGCAGGCCGCTGACGGCAGCGTGCGGGGCGTCTATTTCGATCAGCTGAAGATCGTGCTGGAGGAAACCGGCACCAGTTATGAGGTCGCCGTCATGCCCTGGGCGCGGGCGATCGCCTTGGCCACGACACAGGCCATGCATTGCGTCTTTGCCACGGCAAGGACACAGGAGCGGGAAAAGCTCTTCAAATGGGTCTCGCCGATCCATATCGACCGCAACATCCTCGTGGCTCGCCGCAAAGCGGATATCAGTATCTCCAGTCTTGAGGACGCCAGGAAATACCGGGTCGGGACCCAGCGCGGCGATTATACCGAAACCCTTCTGGAAACGCTCGGTTTCCCGCAGGTGGATGTCGGGGCGGATTTCCAGATCACGCTTCACAAGCTGAAAGCCGGGCGCATCGACCTGATGCCCATGTCGGAAAGCACCTTCAGAAGCCTGCCGGCGGATACGTTCAGGGAGGTGATAACCCTGACGCGACAACAGCTGGGGCTTGCCTGCAATAAAAGCGTTCCCGACGCCCTGATCGCCAAACTGCAGGCCCGGCTGGACAGGCTGATCGCTGACGGAACGCAACAGCGCATATTCGACCGCTACAACCTCGTCAGCCCCTGAGCGGCATCCCGCAAATCCATAAAAAGATTGACAGCCGGCGGATTTCGGGGTGGTGACAACAGCATCATCAGGTAAAACGCGGACATGCCCCATGAAGATCATTGCAGGACTTGGTAATCCCGGCACGCAATATGCGGGAAACCGTCACAATATCGGCTTCATGGCCGTCGACGCGCTGCAGCGCCTGCCCTCCTTTTCGCCCTGGTCGAGGAAGTTCAAGGCGGAGATTTCCGAAGGAGAGATCGGTGGCGAAAAGGTCCTGCTGATGAAGCCGCTGACCTATATGAACCTGTCAGGCGAATCCGTCGGCGAGGCCATGCGCTTCTTCAAGCTGGCGCCCGGCGACATCATCGCCATCCATGACGAACTCGATCTTCCGGCCGGCCGCGCGCGCATCAAGACGGGTGGTGGCCATGGCGGCCACAACGGCCTGAAATCGCTTGACGCCCATTGCGGCAAGGACTACCGCCGTCTGCGCCTCGGCATCGGCCATCCCGGTGACAAGGAGCGTGTGCATGGCCACGTGCTCGGCGATTTCGCCAAGGCCGACCGTGTCTGGCTCGATCCGCTTCTGGACGCCATTGCCGACAATGCCGCCATGCTGGTGAAATCAGAGGATTCACAGCTGATGAACAAGCTGGCGCTCGCCACGGGCAGCAAGCCGGAAGCTGAAAAGCCGGCCAAGACAGCCAAGCCCGCCGCGCAATCCCACATCCATCAGGCACGCAACAGCGCCCAGCCGAAAAAGCTGCCGGAAACCGGCCCGATGGCCGAAATGCTGAAGCGCATGTTCGGCAAGAAGGACTAGACCGCGGATGCCTGCTCAGCCCTTCGTCCTGCGCAAAGCCGAAGCCGGCGATCTGCCCGGCCTGCTTGAACTTTACCGCGCGCTTAACCCGTCCGATCCGGCATTAACGGCGGACGAGGCAAACGCCGCCTTTTCCGCCATGCTCGGGCAGCCCGGCCTTACCGTGTTTCTGGCAATGGATGGCGAGAACCCCGTCGCCACCGCCACGCTCCAGATTGTCCCGAACCTGACGCGCGCCGCCCGCCCCTATGCCTTCATCGAAAATGTGGTGACGCTGGAAACCCGTCGCGGCCTTGGATATGGCCGCGCGGTCGTGCGCCATGCCGTCGAGGCCGCTTTTGCCGCTAATTGTTACAAGGTGATGCTGCTGACAGGCCGGGAGCGACCGGAAGTCCATGCCTTTTACAAAAGCTGCGGCTTCGTGCAGAACAAGACCGGCTTCCAGATCCGGCAAGATTAGGCCCGGAGCACGAATAGGAATTTTATCTGCAATTGTTGCCCACCGCGCATTCCTGTGCTTGTCACAGGGATCCAGCCAGCCCAGATCCCTGGGCTGAAAGGGCCCTTCCGGCCGCACAGACGCGCGCCAGCTGGTTTCCCGTGATTAGCGCAGGAATGAGGACGAGTGAGAACGGACGCATCCAGTGTGCCGCGCCCCGGCGTTCAAAAAACGCTCATTCCTCCGGCTCGGTGGTGAACATCAGTGGAAATCCAGCCTCCTTGCCGAGATCGGTCGCCTCCTTCGCCTTGGTCTCGGCGATATCGCGTTCGCAGACAACCACCACGGCGCTGCCGAAGCGATGTGCCGTCATCATCACCCGGTGGCCGGTTTCCTCTCCCATCCGGAAGACGGCCTTCAGCACCACGGTGACGAAGTCGCGCGGCGTATAATCATCGTTCAGCAGAATGACCTTGTAGAGCTTCGGCCGCTCCAGCTTCGGTTTAACGCTCGGTTTGGGCTTGAGATCGACAGGGCTGTCACTCATCATCGTCGCTCGTGCCTGTCGCTCATCGTGGTTGTTCATGGAAAACCCCGTTGATGACGAAAGATCGGTGGCTTGATCCGCCTATATTGCGCCGCAACCGCGCCATCGACAAGCCCGGCGCGGTGCCTGCGCGAAATTCCGCGCCATTCGCAGGGCTTTGCCCGCACAAATCGGCCCGCGGGCTTGACCTTGCCCTGCCGTTTCCGCAAAAGGCTCCTCAACGAATTCTTTCAAACGGACAGGTTTCAAGCCATGGGCTTCAAATGCGGTATCGTTGGATTGCCGAATGTCGGCAAGTCCACCCTCTTTAACGCGCTGACGAAAACGGCCGCCGCACAGGCCGCCAACTATCCCTTCTGCACCATCGAACCGAACACCGGCGAAGTGGCGGTTCCGGATGCGCGCATGAAAACCCTCGCCGACATTGCCGGCTCGAAGGAAATCATCCCCACCCGCATCTCTTTCGTCGATATTGCCGGTCTGGTGCGCGGCGCATCGAAGGGCGAAGGCCTCGGCAACCAGTTCCTCGCCAATATTCGCGAAGTCGACGCCGTGGTGCACGTTCTGCGCTGCTTCGAGGATGACGACATCACCCACGTCGAAGGCCGGATCAACCCCGTGGCCGATGCCGAAACCATCGAGACCGAGCTGATGCTCTCCGACCTCGAAAGCCTCGAGCGCCGCACGGAACAGACCCGCAAGCGCGCCACCGGCAAGGACAAGGAATCGCTCGCGCAGCTGCCGCTGATGGAAGCTTCGCTGAAGCTTCTCAACGAAGGCAAGCCGGTCCGCACCCTGCTCTCCACGCTCGATGCCGAAGAGTTGCGCATCCTTCAGGGCCTTAACCTCCTCACCGCACATCCGGTTCTTTACGTCTGCAACGTCGCCGAAGGCGACGCCGTCGATGGCAACGAACACACGAGGGCGGTTGCCGAAATGGCCAAGGCCCAGGGTGCTGAAACCGTCATCATCTCCGCGGCGATCGAATCCGAGGTCGCGCAGCTTCCCGATGAAGAGGCGAAGGAATTCCTCTCCGCCCTCGGGCTCGAGGAAGCGGGTCTCGACCGTCTGATCCGCGCCGGCTACAAGCTGCTCGATCTCATCACCTATTTCACCGTCGGCCCGAAGGAATGCCGCGCCTGGACCATCGAGCGCGGCACCAAGGCCCCGCAGGCCGCAGGCGTCATCCACTCCGATTTCGAACGCGGCTTCATCCGTGCCAATACCATCGCCTATAACGACTACGTCGCTTTCAAGGGCGAAGTCGGCGCCAAGGAAGCCGGCAAGGCCCGCGATGAAGGCAAGGAATATGTGGTTCAGGACGGCGACGTCATCCACTTCCGCTTCAATACCTGATCTGGCCCTGAGCAAGGTGACAACCCGGTCGTTTCTTTGACGTCCCAGTGGCACAACACCTGTCGCTTGTGCTTCTCCCCTCCGGGGAGAAGCCAGCCCGAGGGGTTAGATGGGAAATCCTTTCCGGAGATCACCTCCTTTGCCCCTCATCTCACTACCGCGCCCCCCCGGGGAGAAGGCGACGAGCCTCCACGCTCCACACCACCTCCCCATAGAGCACGTCGCCCTCTCGATTTGACCTTTACGTAAAGGGAAAAATCATCTTAGATGCGCCGACCTTGACTGTGCGAAGGGAGGACGCCATGACGCCGGTCGCGACTTATGCCTATGAGGATTTTCCCGTCGGGCGGGAATTTCCCCTTGGGCCGCAATCGATTTCCGCAGAGCAGATCATTGCTTTCGCCAGTGAATTCGACCCGCAACCCATGCACCTTTCCGAAGAAGCGGGCCGCCAGAGCATTCTCGGCGGGCTTGCGGCATCGGGCTGGCACACCTGCAGCCTGCTGATGCGGATGATGGCCGACAGCTACATCTCCGACTCGACCTCGCAGGGCAGCCCCGGCATCGACTACGTCGACTGGAAGAAACCGGTTCTGGCCGGAGACACGCTCTCGGGGAAATCCATCGTTCTGGAACAGCGTCCTTCCGCATCGCGCCCCGGTATCGGCCTCGTGAAATTCCGTCATGAGCTTTACAATCAGCGCGGTATTCTGGTCGCGCAGGGCGAAAACACCGTAATGTTCCTGATGCGGGCGGGCGGAGGTCTTGCAGCATGAGACTGGCGGAACTTTCACCGATCGGCGAGCGCGTCACCCTCGACACCCTGCATTTTTCCGCCGAGGACATCATCCGTTTCGCCCGGGATTTCGATCCTCAGCCCTTCCATCTCGATGCCGAAGCCGCCAGGAACAGCGTTTTCGGTGGCCTGTGCGCCTCCGGCTGGCACACCGGCGCGGGCTGGATGAAGTGTTTCCTGTCCCATTGGGCAAAGGAGGTCAAAAGGCTGAAACAGCAGGGCCTTGAACCGCCGCGGCTTGGCCCCTCCCCGGGTTTTCGCGAACTCAAATGGAAAAAGCCGGTTTTCGCCGGTGACGACGTGACCTATTTCGTTACGCTGCTCGACGCCCGTCCGCTGGAATCCCGCGCCGGCGTCTGGCTCAACACCACCTTCAACGAAGGTGTGAACCAGTCGGGAGAAACGGTGCTGACCTTCCGCAGCGGAGTTCTGGAATTCGAATAGGCGCTGGCCCATCTCAATCCGCCGCGATACCTTTTCCGGAAGAATCGCGGCGGGCAGATAAATATGAACGATATTCTAAAGGGTTATGCCGAAGCCGCGACGCCTGAGCTGATTTCCAGATTTGACGGACTGGACTGCGGAGAGATTTACGCACCCGTCATCGACCTGCTGCGGGCGACACCATCCCGAATCGCGGATATCGGCAGCGGCACCGGGCGCGATGCCGCCTGGTTTGCCGCGCAGGGCCATGATGTTCTGGCCGTCGAGCCGGTTGGAGAGCTTCGTGAACCCGGCATGCAATTGCATCCATCGAACAGAATAACCTGGCTGGATGACACTTTGCCCGCACTGGCAAAGGCTCGCCGCTATGGCGCCTTCGATCTGGTTGCCCTGTGCGGCGTCTGGCACCACATCGATCACGGGGTGAGGCAGACCGCTATGGCAAGCCTCTCGGAGATGACGGCGACAGGCGGATTGCTGATCATGTCGCTGCGTCACGGCCCGGCGCCCAGGGGCCGCCGCGCCTTTGCCATTTCCCCGATGGAAACCATAGACGAGGCCACCCGTTTCGGCTTCACGCTCATCAGACAGGTGGAGGTTGACTCCATTCAGCCGGGGAACCGCGCTCTGGGTGTTCACTGGACGTGGATCGCCCTGCGAAAGACGAGCCAAAAACGCAGGCTGCCGCAGCAGCCCTGAGCCGTTCCTTCGGCCTCAGTGGCCCGAAAATTCCACCAGCGTCCGCACCTCGACACCAAGATCCTCCAGCTTCCTGCGACCGCCGAGATCGGGCAGATCGATGACGAAGCAGGCGGAGACGATTTCCGCGCCCATCTGCCGCAAAAGCTTGACCGCGCCTTCAGCAGTACCACCGGTCGCAATCAGGTCATCGACGAGAATGACCTTCTCGCCCGGCTGCACGGCGTCCACATGCATTTCCATTTCGTCGACGCCATATTCCAGGCTGTAGGCGACCCGCACCGTCGTGTGTGGCAGCTTGCCCTTCTTGCGGATGGGCACGAAACCGGCCGAGAGCTGATGCGCCACCGCGCCGCCCAGAATGAAGCCGCGCGCCTCCATGCCGGCGATCTTGTCGATCTTCGTTCCCGCATAGGGCTGCACAAGCTCGTCCACCGCCCGGCGGAAAGCGCGCGGATTGCCGAGCAGTGTCGTAATATCCCGAAAGATGATGCCCGGCTTCGGATAGTCGGGAATGGAACGGATGGCGGCGGCAAGCTCCGAAGCGATAACGGTCATGGTATTTCCATAGATGGGAATGGATCAGAAGGTTCGGGCCACCCTATCAACTTGCCGGCTGCGGACCAACAAAAAAGGACCGGCGCAGGCAACGGCCATCATCTGTTGGCACGGAACCTCGATAGCCCGGGGCGCACGAGCGGCGATACAGGCAAGCTTGTCCGGCCGGCCATGAAAAAGCCCCCACGGAAGACCGTGGGGGCCAATGATTCCAGCCGATTAAAACCGGTTCAATGTTCCTTGTTGGCGTAGACCGACTTCTTGGTGAGATAGATCAGCGCCGTGAAGATGAACAGGAACACCATGACCATGAAGCCGGTGCGCTTGCGTTGTTCCAGATGCGGTTCCGCCGCCCACATCAGGAAAGCGGAGACGTCCTTGGAATATTGATCCACGGTCTGCGGTGCACCGTCGTCATAGGTCACCTGATCGGCACTGATCGGCGGCGCCATCTTCAGCGACGCCGCGCTGACGAAATACGGGTTGAAGTGCGTGCCTTCCGAAACTTCGACGCCGGCCGGCGGGTCCTGATATCCGGTCAGCAGCGCGTGGATATAATCCGGGCCGCCTTCCTGATAACCGCCGACGATCGGGATCATGTCGATGATGAATTGCGGGAATCCGCGCTCCACGCCGCGTGCCTTGGCAAGCAGCGACATGTCGGGCGGTGCGGCCCCGCCATTGGCGGCGGCAGCCGCTTCATGGTTCGGGAACGGCGAAGGGAAATGATCGGAAGGCACAGCCTTACGATTATACATTTCGCCATCGGCATTTGGTCCGTCCTGCACCTCATATTCGGCAGCGAAGGCCTTCACCTGGTCTTCCGAATAACCGAGATCTCCCAGCGTGCGGAAGGAAACAAGGTTCATCGAATGGCAGGCGGAGCAGACTTCCTTATAGACCTTGAGACCGCGCTGCAGCTGGCCCTTGTCGTATTTGCCGAAAGGTCCAGCAAAGGACCAGCTCTGTTCCTCGGGCTTGATCACCGGGAAGTGGCCGCCGGCAATCGCATGTTCGGTCTTGGTGGCAAGGTCATGGCTCTCCTCGGCCGCAAAGGCGGCGGAGGAACAGCCGATGGCGGCGATAAGCGCGATGCTCGTGAGAAGCGTCTTCATTGTCGTCATCCTTCCTTCGCGCTCAGACTTCGGCGGCCGCTGGCGCGGCACCCCTCTTGGCCGCGTTCTTTTCGAGAACGGCCTCGGTAATCGAATTCGGAATACGCCGCGGCGTTTCCACCAGACCGAGGATCGGCATGATGACGAGGAAGAACCCGAAATAATACAGCGTTCCCAGCTGCGACATGACGACATACATGCCTTCCGCAGGGCGCGAACCCAGCCAGCCGAGCAAGATGGCGTTGGCCACGAACACCCAGAAGAACATCTTGTACCAGGGGCGATAAACGGCGGAGCGAACCTTCGACGTATCGAGCCAGGGCAGGAAGAACAGCACGATGATCGCGCCGAACATGACGAGAACGCCACCGAGCTTGGAATCGATCGGCCCGATATTGAAGGTAATGGCGCGCAGCATCGCGTAGAACGGCAGATAGTACCATTCCGGCACGATATGCGCCGGCGTCTTCAGCGGATCCGCCATGATGTAGTTATCGGGGTGGCCGAGGAAGTTCGGCATGTAGAAGATGAACCAGGCATAGGCGATGAGGAACACCGAAACGCCGAGCGCATCCTTCAGCGTCGCATAGGGCGTGAAAGGAACCGTATCGGTCTTGCTCTTCACTTCCACGCCGGTCGGATTGGTCTGGCCGGTCACATGCAGCGCCCAGATGTGCAGGATGACGACACCCGCAATCATGAACGGCAGCAGATAGTGGAGCGCAAAGAAGCGGTTGAGCGTCGGATTGTCCACCGCAAAGCCGCCGAGCAGGAACTGCTGGATCCATTCACCCACGAGCGGGAACGCCGTGAAGAAGCCGGTGATGACGGTCGCACCCCAGAAGGACATCTGACCCCAGGGAAGCACGTAGCCCATGAAGCCCGTTGCCATCATCAGCAGATAGATCACGCAGCCGAGAATCCAGAGGATTTCGCGCGGCGCCTTGTAGGATCCGTAATAAAGACCGCGGGCAATGTGAAGATAGACCGCGATGAAGAAGAACGACGCGCCGTTGGCATGCATGTAGCGCAGCAGCCAGCCGTGGTTGACGTCACGCATGATCTTTTCGACGGAATTGAAGGCAACCGTCGTTTCAGCGGCATAATGCATGGCAAGCACGACGCCGGTGAGGATCTGCACGATCAGCATGACGGAAAGCATCGCGCCGAAGGTATAGGCGTAGTTCAGGTTACGCGGGACAGGATAGGCAACGAAGCTGTCATAGATCAAGCGCGGCAAGGGAAGCCGCGAATCGATCCACCTTTCGATGCCGGTGGACGGCTGATAACTGGAATGACCACTCATGAATATCTGTCCCCTTATCCGATCTTGATCACGGTATCGGATGTGAATGCAAATGTCGGGATGGCGAGGTTTTCCGGCGCCGGACCCTTACGTATGCGGCCCGCCGTATCGTAGTGCGAGCCATGGCAGGGACAGAACCATCCGCCGAAATCGCCGGCCTGGCCGAGCGGAACGCAACCGAGATGGGTGCAGGAACCGATCATGACGATCCAGTTTTCCTTGCCCTCACCGGCGGAACGGTCGATATCCGTCGCCTGCGCGTCGACAGCGATGTTGGCATTGCGTGCCACCGGATCCTTGAGATCGCCAAGGGCGACGGCCTTGGCTTCCTCGATTTCCTTTTCCGTGCGGTTGCGGATGAAAATCGGCTTACCGCGCCACTTCACCGTCAGCGACATGCCCGGCTCGACCGCCGCCACGTCAACCTCGATGGAAGCGAGCGCCAGCGTCGATGCATCGGGACGCATCTGGTCGATGAAAGGCCATGCGACTGCAGCGGCGCCAACGACGCCCGTCATTCCGGTTACTAGATATAGAAAATCGCGACGGGTCGGTTCACCCGAGGCGTCGTGATTGGTTACGTGCTCGCTCACCGCTACACCATCCTCTGCGCTGTTTTTGCCGTAAATCGCATGAGTCCTCCCGCTATGATTTGATCCAGGACAAACTCCGTCCCATCGTCCTGGACACAACTGCGGCATTAAGAAACCGCGTCACTGTGTTTGATCGCAAAATATTGACTGACTTGGCAAGAGCAAAGCACACAAAGCTGCCGTAATTCTGCCCAAGGGGCCGATTTGCTTCTCATTTTTCCCGCGCCTTGGCAGGCGGGCAACATTGTGCGCACCCCTGCGCCATGTTAGGAGACGCGCAGGGAGAGCTTGGAACGCAGGGATTCGGATGACGGCGAAGCTCGCTTGCATGGTCTCCACGGTGGTGGCTGCCGTTCTTTTCATTGCCAGCCTGCGTTATGTGACGGATTTCTGGCTTCTTGCCTTCGTCACGAGTTTCCAGCTTCACATCGCCATCATCTGCATCCTGCTGTCATGCCTCGTCTTTTGGCTCACGCGCGACGCGGTTGCCGGCCTGCTTGTGGTCTGGTCGCTGGCGCTCGCCATCCATGCCGTCGTCATGCTTCTGGAATTCTCCACCTCCGCAACCTCGACGCCCGATGCCCGGCCTTTCCGGCTCCTGTCCTTCAACGTGCTGATGGACAATGCCGCCAATGCCGATGCGATCGCCGACACCATTCTCGATTCGGGCGCGGATGCGGTCTATCTGTTCGAAGCGGCGGCGCTGCAGTCGGTCCTGCCGCGCCTGCAGCAAACCTATCCTTACAGGCTCGGCTGTTTTGCCGGAACGCCGGGATGCGACCTTTTGATCCTGTCGAAGCGGCCGTTGCTGGAAGGCCGTTTCCACAGTCTCAGCGATCTGCGCCGGGACCGCTTCGCAATCGCCAGCGTCGATTTCGACGGCACTGAGCTGACGCTTGCCGCCGGGCACATCACCAAACCTTATTTCGACGATTATCACCGCGACGAGCTGGATGAAGTCAGCGAAATTCTCTTTCGTGTCACGGGGCCGCTCATTCTGGCCGGAGACTTCAATTCGGCGAGCATCGCCCCCGACATGCGCGCTTTCCTCGCCGCCAACGACCTCAGGAAGGCGACCTGGGAACCGGCCACATGGCCGACGGAGGCCGGCCGCTTCGGCATCGCCATCGACCACGTCTTCGCCCGTGCGCCGGCAATCCTGATGAAGACGACCCGCCTGCCCGGCAGCCTCGGTTCCAATCACTACGGGCTGATCTCGGATTTCATGATCAGCCGGTAGCAGACGCAAACCATAAGAAAACGGCGGCCCGAAAGCCGCCATTGTGTTTTTCAGGACGCTGCCGGGCGCGGTTCAGAACTCGGACCATTCCTGTGCCGACGCCGCCTGTCGCCCGCCCCCGAAGGCGGCAGCGATTTTATGCCCCATAGCGCGTGCCGGCGAAGGCTGCGGAACGGAGGCCGGACCGGCGACAAGGATAGTCTCTGCCGCCTCCCGCAGTCGGAACTGCGCCAGAAGCGCGTTGAGAGCGCTTGCCTGCGAAGCGAGGCTGCCGCTGGCCGCCGTCGTCTGTTCCACCATGGCCGCATTTTTCTGGGTGCCCTGATCCATCAGGTTCACAGCGGAACTGATTTCCGAAAGGCCGGTCGACTGTTCGCGCGTGGAGATGACGATGGATGCGACGTGGCGGTTGATATCACGCACCTCGTCGACGATCCCCGCCAGCGCCTCCCCGGTCTTGCCGACCAGCGTGACACCCTCGCGCACCTGCTCGCCGGAGCGGTTGATGAGGACCTTGATTTCCTTGGCGGCATTGGCCGAACGTTGCGCCAGTTCGCGCACCTCCTGCGCGACCACGGCGAACCCCTTGCCGGCGTCGCCCGCGCGCGCAGCCTCAACCCCGGCATTCAGTGCAAGAAGGTTGGTCTGGAAGGCAATCTCATCGATGACGCTGATGATATTGCTGATCTCATTGGCGGATTTTTCGATATCCTGTACCGCCAGAACCGTGCGTGTAACGATTTGGCCGGACATTTCCGCACTTTCGCGCGCCCGTTCCACGATCCGGCCGGCCTCGGCAGCCCGATGGGCCGAATCCTTCACGGCCGTCGTCACCTGTTCAAGCGCCGCAGCTGTTTCCTCGACCGAAGAAGCCTGCTGCTCGGTGCGGCGGGAAAGATCGCCCGCCGCCGCCAGGATTTCACCGGCACCGGCATCGATGACCCGGGCATTTTCACCGACCGAGCGCAATGCCGATTGCAGCGTGGCGACGGATTCGTTGAAATCGCCGCGCAAACCGTCAAGCCGCTCGGCAAAGGCCATGTCCAGACGGCAGGTCATGTCGCCCTGCGAAAGTTTCTTCAGCCCGGCACCCAGATTTTCAACCGCGAAACGGATTTCTTCCGCCTCCCGCGCCTTCTGTGCTTCGTGCTCCAGACGTTCCCGCTCGCTGAGGCTGCGATTGGCCTCGGTTTCCCGCTCCAGGCGCTCTCGCTCGATGGCATTATCGCGGAACACGGCAACGGCCGCAGCCATTTCCCCGATCTCGTCCTTGCGGCCCGAATGCGGTATGGAACTCGCATTATCGCCTGCCGCCAGACCGTTCATGGCGCGGGTGATGTCGTTGATCGGACGCGAAATGCGCAGGAAACTGAAGAGTGCGGCAACAAGCGCGACCGCGGCGGCGACAAGCATTGCGGCAACCGAGGTGAAGAAGGCAAACTGTCCGGCCGCTTCCGCCGCCTGCTGGTCCGCCAGACCACGCTGGCGATTATCCTCGATCATCTCTTTCATCAGCGCACCGGCGGCATTGCCCACCGGCGTCATGCTGGAAACCTGCGCCCGCGCTGCATCGACATCGCCGGTGATGACGATTTTTTTCAGCTCCGCACCCATGGCCTCGTAATTTGCGACCATCGTATTCAAGCGCTGGAATTTTTCCTTCGCTAAAGGCAGCTGCAGATGCGCGGCATAGGCGTCGAAAGCTTCAGCGCGCTCCTGCTGGGTTTTGAGAATGCGCTGGAACAGGGCGTTTCGCGCCTCTGGCGTCGCGGCAGTCATGACCGCCAGATAGTTCCGGCGAATATCGTTAAGCCTGTCGCCCAGATCGGCGATGATGAGCGACCGCTCCATGCGGCGAACGATATTGTCCGCCTGCTGCTCCATCTCGGTGACGGATCGCATGCTTGCAATTCCCTGCGCGAGGGAAAAGAGGACGGTGATGCCGAACAATGCCGGCAGAAGAATACGAATTCTGAAAATATGCATTGTTTTCGATCCCAAAAAAAATGAGCGCGTTCCTCCCGCGGCCTTTTTTTACACGCATCGATAAACAAGAGCTTACCGCCGGATCATAAATTTTAGGTTGAATAAATCTTTTTATAAACGGAATAGCTAAAGGTATTAGCAACCAATGATTTTATATTTATGCATATTTGAACGAATGCGGACTCACCCCTGCCACCCTCAGGCCGTCTCTTCAGCGGCGAGAAAACCGCCCGACTGCCGCGCCCAGAGTTCCGAATAAAGCCCACCCTGCAGGACGAGATCGGAATGGCTGCCCTGCTCCACAATACGGCCCTGATCCATCACGATCAGCCGGTCGAGAGCCGCGATCGTCGACAGCCGGTGGGCGATGGCGAGCACCGTCTTGCCCTGCATCAGCTCGTCCAGATTGCTCTGGATCGCCGCCTCCACCTCCGAATCGAGCGCCGAGGTCGCCTCGTCGAGCACGAGGATTGGCGCGTCCTTCAGCATCACGCGAGCGATGGCGATGCGCTGGCGCTGACCGCCGGAGAGTTTCACCCCGCGTTCGCCCACATGTGCGTCGAAACCGGTCCGGCCGCGTTGATCCTCCAGCCGCT
The DNA here is from genome assembly GCF_002005205.3 of Rhizobium rhizogenes. Next base: position 1,943,093 of record NZ_CP019701.2, read on the forward strand.
CGATGAAATCATCCGCCTTGGCCCGGCGTGTCGCCTCCCGCAATTGCGCTTCGGTGGCGTCCATGCGGCCGAACATGATGTTGTCACGGATGGAGCGATGCAAAAGCGAGGTATCCTGCGTGACCATGCCTATATGGGCGCGCAGCGATTCCTGCGTTACCCGGGCGATATCCTGACCGTCGATCAGGATGCGGCCTTTCTCCACATCGTAAAAGCGCAGGAGCAGGTTGACGAGCGTGGATTTGCCCGCGCCAGAGCGTCCGACAATGCCGACTTTCTCGCCCGCCTTGATATCGAGGTTGAGATTGTCGATGACACCATTGGCCCGCCCGTAATGGAAGCTGACATTCTCAAAGCGGATACTCGGCTTCTTGACCTCCAGCACCGCCGCATCCGGCGTATCGACCAGACCGATCGGCTGCGAAATCAACTCGGCAGCATTCTGCACCGTGCCGAAATTGCGCATGATGCCGTTGAACTGCGTCATCAAGCGGCCGAGCAGGAAATTGAGACGCAGCACCAGCGCCAGCGTGAAGGCGACCGCACCGGAACTGATCCTGCCGGACAGCCACAGATCGATGCACAACGCCGCCATCGAGGTGATCATCACGCCTGACAGCAGCGCCATGGAGGCGCGCACGCCGGTAATGAACCGCGTGAAGGTCATGGTCGCGTTCTGGAAGATGTCGAAACCCTGCCGCATGTAGCGGTCATTCGCATCGTCACGTCCGAACAGCCGGAGCGTCTGGATATTGCTATAGGCATCCACCATGCGGCCGGAAAGCATGGAGGCGGCTTCCGCCGTCTCTTTCGAATGGTAACGGATGCGCGGCACGAAATAACGCGCCAGCGCCGAGAAGATGAGCACCCAGACGAGGACGACAAGAGCAAGCCGCCAGTCCAGCCCGCCGATCAGAAACAGCATAGAGACGGAATAGATGCCGACAAACCAGACGCTTTCCATCAGCGAGGTGACGAGATCACCCGCCGCCTGCCCGCCGGACCAGACCTTGGTGACGATGCGGCCGGAAAAATCATTCTGGAAAAAGGAAAGCGATTGCCGCGCCACATGCATGTAGGACTGCCAGCGCACCAGATTGTAAAAACCGGGCGTGATGATCTGTTGGTCCACCAGTGCCGTAATCATCGTGACAACGAAGCGCACGACGCCGATCAGCACCAGCATGCCCACCAGTTCGCCGCCATGGGCAGCCAGAAGTCCGGCCCAGCCATCGCCCGGCTTGACGGTCGAAAGAATATCCACCAGCCGCCCGACGAACCAGAACAACGCCGCCTCGATGGCCGCCGTCAGCCCGCCCAGCACCAGCATGGCGAAAAACGGCGCCTTGGCCTGTGAAATATAAAACCAGATGAAAGCGAATGTGTTTTCAGGCGGCCTCAGGTCGTCCTTCCGGGCGAAAGGCCTGATCCAGTTCTCGAAGAACTCGAAGATGCGCGTAATGACCATCATCCGGATATAGGCGGATTCCCGGCTGGCGAACAGCCGCGGAGCCTTTGCGAAGAGATTATATTTCGGTAACGTTCGTGAAATGAAACGGACGGGAATGAAACGGACGCCAGGCGATGTCGCTACTTCAGGGCGATGAGTCCAGCGTCCGTAGGGCGGAATCCACAGGCGTCGAAGTAAAATGGCCGGAGATGCGGATCAAAATCCACATGGAGCCACTCGCAGGTGGTATCTTTCGCCCGATCAACCACCTCCCGCATCAGCGCCTTTGCAATGCCCCGACGCTGGAAAGTCAACGACACCATTGTGTCGAGAACAAACGCGTGAACCCCGCCATCCCATGCGACGTTAACGAACCCGACGAGCTTCCCCGAATGGCGGGTACACACCCAGCCGAGACTGAAGCGATTGACCTGTGACCACCAGTCATCGGTGAGGATTCGATGCTCAAAGCACTCGGCATGGAGGGCATTGACCTCGGCATTCCCGAACGCTCCACGCCACTCGGTCGTAAACCCGGAAGAGGCGGATTTTTGCGGTGATATCAGCTCCATTCGCATCCCTTTGCTCCGGCTCCGGAATCCGACGCGATCAGCGCCTGATCGCAAAAGACCCGTTTCTCACGGCGCAGACAGGCCATTGCTGGATGCCGGCTCAAATCCGGCATGACGACAGAGAGGTTTAGGCCTTCGACAAAAAAGGGCGGGATCGCTCCCGCCCTTTCTCTTTCCTTATTCCGCGGCCACTTCCGCTTCGTGGTCGGCGATGAAGCCGCCGGACTGGCGCCGCCACAGATCGGCATAGATACCGCCCATCGCCACCAGCTCCGCATGGCTGCCCGCCTCGACGATCTGGCCCTTGTCGAGGATGATAAGCCGGTCCATTTCCGTCAGCGTCGAAAGGCGGTGGGCGATCGCAATCACCGTCTTGCCTTCCATCAGCGAGAACAGGTTCTCCTGGATAGCCGCCTCGACTTCGGAGTCGAGCGCCGAGGTCGCCTCGTCCAGCACCAGAATCGGCGCGTTCTTGAGGAAGACGCGGGCGATCGCGATACGCTGGCGCTGGCCGCCTGACAGTTTCACGCCGCGCTCGCCCACCTGGGCATCGAGACCCTGGCGACCATGCATGTCGACCAGCGTTTCGATGAAGTCCCAGGCATTCGCCCGCTTTGCCGCCGCGATCACCTGCTCGTCAGTGGCCTCGGGATGGCCATAGGCGATGTTGTCGCGGATCGACCGGTGCAGCAGCGAAGTATCCTGCGTCACCACGCCGATCAGCTCGCGCAGGCTGTCCTGCGACACCTTGGAAATGTCCTGCCCGTCGATGGTGATCCTGCCCGCTTCCAGATCATAGAAGCGCAGCAGCAGGTTCATCAGCGTCGTCTTGCCGGCGCCCGAGCGGCCGACGAGACCGACCTTCTCACCCGGCTTGATATCCAGCGTCAGCCCGTCGATCACGCCCTTGTTCTTGCCGTAGTGGAAGCGGACATTGTCATAACGGATGGCGCCCTGCGGTGCCGCAAGCTGCGGCGCCTTGGCGACATCGACGATATCGTGCGGTTTCGTCATCATCGACATGCCGTCATAGACAGTGCCGATATTTTCGAACAGCGACGTGACTTCCCACATGATCCACTGCGACATGCCGTTGACGCGCATGGCAAGGCTGATGGCGATGGCGACCGAACCGGCCGTCACCGAACCCTGCATCCAGAAATAAAGACCGAGCGCCGCCGTGGAAAACAGCACCACGGCATTGTTGAGGTCGATCAGGATGTTGAAGCCGGAGATCTTGCGCATCTGGCGGTGAACGGTTCCGAGAAACACGTTCATGCCATCCCGTGCATATCTCTCCTCGCGGCCCGCATGGGAGAACAGCTTGATCGTCGAGATATTGGTATAGCTGTCGACGATCCGGCCCGTCATCATCGAACGCGCATCGGCCTGCTCCTGCGCCAGCCGGCCGAGTTTCGGCACGAAATAGGCAAGAATAGCCATATAGATGCCGAGCCAGGCCAGCAGCGGAATGACCAGCCGCCAGTCCGCCGCCGCCACCATGAACAGCATCGAGACGACGAAGCTGATGGCGTAGACAAAAACGTCGATCACCTTCAGCGCCACTTCGCGGATCGCCAGCGCCGTCTGCATCACCTTGGTCGAGACCCGGCCCGCAAACTCGTTGGCGAAAAAGTTCATGGAGTGGCGCAGCAGGAAGCGGTGCATTTTCCAGCGCGCGATCATGCCGAAATTGCCGGCAAGCGTCTGGTGCATCGTCATCGTGTGGATCGCGCCCATCAGCGGCAGCAGGAAAAGCACCAGTCCGGCCATACCGATCAGATGCCAGCCCTCATCGGCAAAAAACGTCTCGCGATTGGCCGTGGAAAGCCAGTCGACGATATTGCCGAGGAATTTGTAGAGCATGGCTTCCGCAATGGCGATGCCCATGGACATCAGGCCGAGCAGCAGCAGCCACGGCCATGCGGGCTTCACATAGTGCCACAGGAACGACAGCAATTTCTTCGGCGGCACGGAGGGCGTCGAAGACGGAAAGGGATCAAGGCGTTTTTCAAACCAGCCAAACATAGGCCAAGCTCCGGCAATCAATCGCCCCATCGTGAAAGGTGAGCGGACGCAAATATGGCTCACGACGGAACGGAGAAGTCTTTGGATATGGCCGTGACAGCCACATGACGAATCGGAATATGGGAAACGCGGTCGAACCGCGGAGTAACACCTAAGCCAGCAGCGGCACTACTGGGGCCGGGAGGCGAAAGCGAACGTAAATATCCATGCGAACCTCCCTGAGCTGGTGTTGAAGATGTGGCCTTGTAGCGCAAAAATTAGTCAATGACCAGCCGGAAAGATACTGATGCGCTGGAAAACTCTCGATTGTGGCGGACATGGCCAAATGGGCGGATTTACCCGCTAAGGTTTCCGCCCGGCAGCAGACACGAATGTGTCGTCTTATTCAGCGGCGTCCTGCGCCTTGCCACTCTCATATTGCGTGATCAGCTCGACCATTCCGGCCTGCGTATGGCGCTTGAGTTCCCGGCGATCGCTGGGCTGCGGCGCGAAGGTGACGGTCAGGCCCGTATCCCGCACCGTGCCGATAGCGAAAGACGCCCCGGACAACATGCGCACGCCCTCATGCAGCCATAGCGGATCCGTGGCGAAATGCTGGCCGATGCCGACCACCACGGGAATACCCTGCCAGTGCGACATGCGGTCATAGTGGATGTGGCCTGCGAGGATGCCGATGACATCATGTTCGAACAGCAGCTCGTCCAGCGCCTCGGTATCGTCAAAGGACAGGGATTCCCATTCCGCCTCGGCACGGTCGAAATCGAGCGCCGGCGCATGGTGCATCACCAGAAGTTTCGGCAGTTCCGGGTGGTTTTCAAGTTCGTCCTCAAGCCATTCGATCTGACCGGGCTCGAAAGCGCCGCCGACCTTGCCGGGAACACTGGTATCCATGACGATGACATGAATGCCGGCCACGACCTGCGCATGATCGTAAGGTTCTTCCACATCCTCATGACGGTCGAGCATCACGGGGTAAAAGCCGTCGCGGCGGTCATGATTGCCGAGCGCAAAAAGGACGGGCACATCCAGTTCCGCCTCAGCCATCAGCCGCTTCAGCTCCTCATAGCTGCCGGCATCGCCCCGGTTGGTCAGGTCGCCGCTGACGACGATGAATTCCGGCGGCGGCACCAGCGCCTTGACCTGCGCGAGCGTTGCAGACAGCGTGGCCGATGTCTCGGAATAAAGATCATCATCCTGCACCTGCGGATTACCGATATGCAGATCGGTCAGATGGACGAAATTCACCCGTTCGGACATGGCTTTTTTCCTGTCATCGCTACTGCAGGATGACTAGCATCGGCGCATGACAGCCGAATGACCCGGCGCTCTGAAACTCCGTGACAATGACGATCCATGCTGGAACATGGGAAACCTGACCGGCAGACTGATTCACGGCGAACCATGGCGATTTCCGAACGGCAATTCATCGAATACGTCACGCAAAACCAAACCAACGCCTGGCTGCTGGATGGTCTTGCCGACCTGCAGCTGCCGCAGGCCACATTGACGGCGGGATGTCTGTTCCAGACCGTCTGGAACCTCAAAAGCGGTTACGAGCCTGAACGGGCCATCAAGGACTACGACGTCTTCTATTTCGATGCCGGCGATCTTTCATGGGAAGCGGAAGACGCGGTGATCCGGCGGGCCAACCGGCTCCTCGGCGATCTGGCGGAGAAGGTCGAGATCAGGAATCAGGCGCGCGTGCACCTGTGGTATGAACGGAAATTCGGCGCTTTCTGTCCGCCCCTGAAGCGGGTTGAAGACGGTATCGACCGATATCTGGTTGCCTGCACGCGCCTCGGAATAAGGATTGGAGACCGCAGCCTTTATGCGCCGGACGGGCTGGACGACATGTGGAACGGCATCCTGCGTCTCAATCCGAACAATCCGCAAATCGATCTCTTCGAACGCAAATGCCGTGACTACCAGACAAGATGGCCCTGGCTCACGATGGCGGTTTGAGGTCCGCTCGTGTTAAGCGTTCTGTATGAAGCGCGTAACACCGGCATAGAAAACATGAACAACATCAGGATCGCCCTCTACCAGCCCGATATTCCCGGCAATACTGGCACCATCCTGCGGCTGGCCGCCTGTCTCGGCCTTGGCGTCGATATCATCGAGCCGGCCGGTTTCGATATTTCCGACCGCAATCTGAAACGGGCGGGCATGGATTATATCGCCGCTGCGGCGCTGACGCGCCATGTCAGCTGGGACCGTTTCGAGGAATGGCGTGCGACCACCGGCCGCCGCCTCGTCCTCGCCTCCACCAAGGCCGCCCTGCCCTATACGGATATCGGTTACCACCCCGACGATATCCTCCTCTTCGGCCGGGAAAGCGCCGGCGTGCCCGACCATGTGCACGACAAGGCCGATGAGCGAATCATCATCCCCATGGTGGCTGGACAACGCTCCATCAACGTCGCCATGTCGGCCGCGATGATCACCGGCGAGGCGCTGCGCCAGACGGCATGGGTGTGACCTGCCATCTTTGCAGCCATTTTTTCAGGCAAATATGAAAATTGACCGTTTTTACCGCGAAACTGTCGCAACCCGGCCTGTACCGAAGGCGTTAGCGCTCCTATACTGATTAGCCGGACAATAAAAATCGCTCTCGCCGGAACCATCCGCCGGCGGGTGTGAGGAGACGTCGCATGCAATCCACCATTGTCATAGTCAACCTTCTCGGCGCGGTCGCGCTGCTGCTGTTCGGCCTTGCCCAGGTCAAGGATGGCGTTACCCGCGCCTTTGGCATGAAACTCAGAAGCGTGCTGGCCACGGGAACCCAGAATGGCCCCCGCTCCTTCTTTTCCGGCTTCTTCGCAACTGTCGCCCTGCAAAGCTCGACGGCAACGGCGCTCACCGTTGCGTCCTTCGCCGAACGCGACCTCATCCGGCCGCGCATGGCGCAGGTCGTTCTGCTGGGCGCCAATGTCGGCACCGCCGTCACCGCATGGATCGTGGCGGCCGGGGTGGAATGGCTGTCGCCGCTTCTGATCCTTTCCGGCATCGTGCTCAAAAAAGGCAGTTCCAACGCCAGACAGGGTGGCGGAACGGCGCTGATCGGCATCGGCCTGATGCTTCTGTCGCTGCATCTTTTGAGCGGCGCGACCGAACCGATGCGCGCTTCACCGGCACTGGGCGTTTTCATCGGCCTGCTTGATGGCGCATGGCCCGTCGCGCTGATCTTTTCCGCCGTATTGGCCTTCGTTTCCTCTTCAAGCCTCGCTGTCGTGGTGCTGATCCTGTCGCTGGCCGCCACCGGCACCTTGTCCACTGGCCTCATTATCGTCCTCATCCTCGGCGCCAATCTTGGCGGCGCCGTTCCGCCCGTCATCGCCACGCTGTCCGGTCCCGCATCCGCGCGGCGCATCACCATCGGCAACCTTGTGGTCCGCACCATCGGCTGCCTCATCGCGCTGCCGCTCGCTTCCTATGGCGCCACGTATTTGCAGCAATTGCCGCTTTCACCCGCAAAACTGCCGGTCGATGCCCACCTCATCTTCAACGTCATTCTGGCGGCGCTGGCCTGGCCCTTCTCCGGCCTGATATCCGACCTGATGGCAAAGCTGGTGCCGGGCGATCCGAAGGCTGAAGACGGCCCGAACTTCCTCGACCAGCAGGCTCTCGACATGCCCGTCGTGGCGCTTGCCAACGCCACCCGCGAAGTGCTGGGCGTCGGCGACAGCATCGAGCGAATGCTGATCCGCGCCGAAAACGCCTTCAAGCACAATGATCTGACGCCGCTGCAGGAGGTTTCCCTGCTCGAAAAGAAGGTCGACCGCCGTCAGCAGGAGGTGAAGGTCTATCTCTCGCAACTGGGGCGCAAGGGGCTTGCCGACGAGGAAGCGCGCCGTTCGATCGCCATCATCGATTATGCCATCAATCTCGAACATATCGGCGACATCATCGAAAAGGGCATCTGCGAGCAGATCCGCAAGAAGGTGCTCAACAGCTTCAAGTTCTCCGATGACGGTTATGAGGAGCTGAAGACCCTGTTCGACATGACCATCGAGAACCTGCGCGCCGCCCAGAGCATTCTGGTGACCGGCGATTTCGAGCTCGCCCGCAGGCTGATGGAAAGCAAGGTGGATATACGCCGCCTCGAAAAACAGTCCTCCAACCGCCATCTGGAGCGGCTGCGTGACGGGCTGACGGAAAGCATGCAGACCAGCTCGCTGCATCTCGACATGCTGCGGGATTTAAAGCGCATCAACGCCCATATCGTCTCGGTGGCGCATCCCATTCTGGATGAAAGCGGCGTGCTGATCGAAAGCCGCCTGCGTTACGCGGAACCACGCGCCTGATTCGATTTCAGTCGGCCGAGGGCAGCCTGCGCATGGTGAATTCGATGCGGTCGCCTTCCAGTTGCCGCCAGCTTTCCACTTCCGTCCAATAGGCGGCCTTGGGAAAACTGTCGAACCATTCGCGCGCCTTGGCGCGGGCTTCCTCGCGGCTGAGACAGAAGGTCTGGCGCACGAACATGCCGTCGCGCTTTTGTTCGCCGCCGGCGCTTTCGCGTTCCTTGCGGTGATTGGCGATCCTGCGCTTCAGACCCTCGAGGGGCGGCGGTCCGGCAAATTTCGTCATGATATTCACCTCTGGCACCTACACCGGTAAAGATAGTGTCGGCACGCCGCCTTGGCGAGTCGAATTTGTGCGCGGCGCAAACACCTGCTAGACGCGGCAGGGAACGGACTTCACCGCAGGAGAGAAAAGATATGGAACGGCCAATCTTGCCGAAGGGCTTGCCCGAGGACATCGAAGACAAGAAGGCCACAGCTGAAGCCTGGTTCCAGCATCTGCGCGACACCATCGTCACCTCCTTCGAAACGCTCGAAAACGATCTGACCGGCCCACTCTCCGATCAGGAGCCCGGCCGCTTCGTGCAGAAGGACTGGCTGCGCGACAATGGCGAAGGCGGCGGCGGCAAGATGTCGATGATGGAAGGCCGCGTCTTCGAAAAGGTCGGCGTGCACACCTCCACCGTCCATGGCGAGTTCTCGCCGGAATTCCGCCAGCAGATACCGGGTGCGGAAGAAGACCCACGCTTCTGGGCCTCGGGCATTTCGCTGATCGCCCATCCGGTCAACCCCAATGTCCCGGCCGTGCACATGAACACCCGCATGGTCGTCACCACCAGCCACTGGTTCGGTGGCGGCGCGGACTTGACACCCGTGCTGGGCCGCAGACGGACGCAGGAGGACGCAGATACCCAGCTGTTCCACCGCGCCTTCGAAATCACCTGCAAACGCCACCCGGTCGCTGATTATCCGCGCTACAAAAGCTGGTGCGACGAGTATTTCTTCCTGAAGCACCGCAACGAAGCCCGCGGCATCGGCGGCATATTTTTCGACTGGCTGCACCCGGAAGAAGAAAAGGGCGGCTGGGACGCCAATTTCGCCTTCGTGCAGGATGTCGGCCGTGCCTTCAACCTCGTCTATCCGAAAATCGTCCGCGCCAATTTCAACCAGAACTGGACGGAAGAGGACCGTGACGAGCAGCTTATCCGTCGCGGCCGCTATGTGGAATTCAACCTGCTTTACGATCGTGGCACCATCTTCGGCCTGAAGACCGGCGGCAATGTCGAATCGATCCTGTCGTCCCTGCCGCCGGTGGTGCGCTGGCCTTAAAAAACCTCACGCAAATTTGACGCTGATCAGCCATTTTGTCGCAAATAGCGCAAATTAGGACTTATGGAAAAATCAAGGCAGTGGTAGTCTCCTCCCGCAGACGTACTGGAGGAGCTATCGTCATGATTACTTCGAACAGCATGCCTATTTCTGCTGCCCCCGAGGCAGCACCGCAATCCATCGATACCCCCGAACTGATCGACCGCCTGGCAGCGGAAATGCGTGCCACGGGCGATCGTGAACTGCCGCATTCCTTTTACGTCGAACAGGTCAAACGCAGCCTTGCCGGGCAAATCACGGCGCGGCGGGCGGCCAATGACGAAATGCCCCGGACCAAAATTCCGGCAGCCGGCACATCCTCTGTTTTCCAGTGCTGGGCAATGCCCGAATAGGGGCTGAAAGACGCCGCTTCGGAACATAAGCGGCGAACATTCGTTTCCTGTGGGAGAGACAGCGGACCCTGAGCCGCTGTCTCTCACGCTGAAACAGGGAGGCAAGACCATGAGACTGTTTGAATGCGGAACGCTCGTGCCCGGCTGTGCCTGGCATACCCGCGCAGATGATGATGCGGAAGTCGTCCGCCGCACGGTGGAGCACATGCGCTCTGCCCATGGCGAAACGGTCATCCGCGAAAACATGATCGAAAACATCAAGGCCCGCATCCGCGACGAGGCAAATGCGGCCTGAGCCGAAACGCCGCGGCTATCGCGGCTTCAATTTCCGAGTATTTCTTTCAGCCGGGCGGTCAGCGCTGCCCGGTCGAGCGAAAAATTGACATCGATCCACTTTTCCTCAAGGCTTTTCAGCACTTCGCCCACGTTCGGACCGGGCGCCACGCCTGCGGCCATCACATCGGCGCCACTTATCGGAAAGCCGGGCTTCTGGAACTTCTCCGCCCTTGCCAGCAGCGTCGAAAGACGTGCAACCTTCTGCATGGCCGTGTCGCCGGCCGAAAGATCGGCACGGGCGGCGGCAAGTGCGAGTTTCAGCCGCGTCTTCACACCTTCGACGCCCTGACGATAAAGCAGCCGGTCAAGCGCCGTTTCCTTCATCTCGGGGTCAGCCGCCGGAGCCGAAGCCCAATGGGCAAGATAACCCGCCTCGGCCTTGGACAACCTCAGCCGCGCCGCAAGGGCGGCCAGCCTGTCCCTGTCCGGCGGCACGATGGCGGCAAGCCGCAGCAACGGGTCCACCGCCCAGCCGAGAGCCTGCTCCGTCGCCACCAGGCCGTGAATGGCGTCGATGCCCCATTTTTCCGTTTCGGGCAGAATTTCCGTAAGAACGCCCGATTGCCGCATCCACAAAAGGGCGCGGGAAGGGTCTCGGGCGGAAAGCAGCTTTTTCAGCTCGCTCCACACCCGCTCGGCCGAAAGTGTCGCCAGCTTGTCCTTGGCCCGCGCGCTCGCCCGCAAGCCATCGGCATCAGGACGACCGGAACCATAGTGGGCGAAAAAGCGGAAAAACCGGAGAATCCGAAGGTAATCTTCCGAAATCCGCATCGCCGCTTCGCCGATGAAGCGCACGGTGCGGGTTTCAATATCGGGAAGACCATCGATGAGGTCGATGATCTCGCCCTTTTCATCGGCGTAAAGAGCATTGATGGTGAGGTCGCGCCGCTCGGCATCGGTCTGCCAGTCGGTGCCGAAGGCCACCTGCGCGTGGCGGCCATTGGTTTCGACATCGCGTCGCAACGTCGTCACCTCGAAACCTTCGCCATCGATCACCAGCGTTACCGTGCCGTGTTCGATGCCGGTCGGCACCGCCTTGATACCCGCAGCCTTCGCTCGCGCAACCACCACGTCAGGGGTGAGCGTCGTCGCCATGTCGACATCGACGACCGGCAGGTCCATCAGCGCGTTGCGCACCGCGCCGCCGACGATCCGCACCTCGCCGCCATCGGCATTCAGAAGCGTAAAGATGCGCTTCAGCGCCGGTTTTTCAAACCAGTCCCGCCCGGCAAGGCTATTCATGTATAAAACCTCTCGTAAATCGTTCGCACGATGCCCGCCGTAATGCCCCAAATGTAGCGTTCGCCATAGGGCATTTCGTAGAAAAACCGCTCCTTCCCCTGAAAGATGCGGCTGCCACGCCCGTGATTGGCCGGGTCCATCAAAAAGGACAGCGGCACCTCGAAAACCTCATCCACCTCAGTGGGATTGAGCGTTAAATCAAAGCCGGGGCGGACGACTGACAGCACCGGCTTGATGCGAAAACCCGTCCCGGAAATATAATCCGGCAGGCGCCCGACCGTTTCCACGAAAGACCGCGAAAGACCGATCTCCTCTTCCGTCTCGCGCAGCGCCGCCTCTTCCGGCGTGCGGTCCTCGGCATCGATGCCGCCGCCGGGAAAGGAAATCTGGCCTGAATGCTGGCGCAGGGTTGCGGTGCGCTGGGTGAAAATCACCCGCGCATCGTTGCCATCGTCGATAACCGGTATCAGCACTGCGGCATCCTTCAGCCGGATGCCGTTACCAGACAGTACTACGCCCGGATTGAGCACATGGTCGCCATTTTCCCGCTCGGCCACGCCCTCGCCTTCCTGCAGCACCCGGCGGCGGAAATCGGTGGCGGTAAAAGTCTTGAATGCCGTTGTCGTCATTGCGAAAGCCGTTCCAATTCCTTGGCGGGCATCATCGGAAAGATCACCCCGCCCGAGCGCACCGCAAACATGTCGACGCCATCCACGTCGATCACCTCGCCGAGTGCCGCGAGATCATACATCACGGCCCGCGAGACGAGCGCCTCCAGCCGGCCGCGCACCAGAAGATAGGGTTTCAATTCGCGGTTTTCACCGAAAATTTCAAAGCGCAGCGGATGCTCCGGCCCCGCCTCCACCACGTCGCCGACATTGGTGCGAAAGGTCAGCAGGGATTCGCCATCCGCACCAGCCGCAGTCACCGTCATTTCCACGGCGACGAAGGGTGCATCCACCACCCGGATGCCGACTTTTTCCACAGGAGTTACAAGATAGGTTTTACCATCCTCATCCTTGCGCAAAACCGTAGAAAACAGCCGCACCAGAGGTGCCCTTCCGATGGGCGTCCCGAGGTAGAACCACGTGCCGTCAGCACGGATTTCCATGTCGAGATCGCCGCAAAAAGGCGGATTCCAGCGCTCCACCGGGGCCGGCCCGCGCTTGGCATCGCCGCTCTGTTCGGCGGCACGGGAAATCATCGCCGCAAGCCCCGCCGCATCATCAGCCGAATTTATCGTCTCCGCTGCCATATTCGAGTCTCGCTTTGCCGATAAGGAAATACTAAGTCACGACATAGTCATTCGAATGGCGCTTGTCAGCGGCCAAGAGAGCAATAAGCTAGATGCAGCGCAAAATCCGCCCCGGTTGGCAGCCAGCAAAACCGGGATGCGAATGTGACAGCGGCGAAGGTATGAGGAGAGCGACATGGGCGTGATGAATACCGGCGAAACCCTCGATGAAAAGGCCATCGTCGCCTCGGCCGAAAAGGCGCTTTCCGACATTGCGGCCATCCGCACGGAGGTCTCCAAGGTCATTTTCGGCCAGGAAAAAGTGGTGCAGAACACGCTTCTCGCCATCCTCTCCGGCGGCCATGCGCTGCTGGTCGGCGTTCCCGGCCTCGCCAAGACAAAGCTCGTCACCACGCTCGGCACCGTCCTTGGCCTCGATGCCAACCGCATCCAGTTCACGCCGGACCTGATGCCTTCTGACATCCTCGGCTCCGAAGTCATGGATCAGGACGAGAACGGCCGCCGTTCCTTCCGTTTCATCAAGGGTCCGATTTTCGGCCAGCTGCTGATGGCCGACGAGATCAACCGCGCCAGCCCACGCACGCAGTCCGCCCTTTTGCAGGCCATGCAGGAATATCACATCACCATGGCCGGCCAGACCTATGAGCTGCCGAAGCCGTTCCACGTTCTCGCCACCCAGAACCCGCTGGAACAGGAAGGCACCTATCCGCTGCCGGAAGCCCAGCTCGACCGTTTCCTGCTGCAGGTCGATGTCGGTTATCCCGAGCTTGCCGCCGAACGCCAGATCCTGCTCGACACGACGGGCACCGCCTCCGGCGAAGCACGCGGCGTGATCGGTGCCGAGCGCCTGATGGAAATCCAGGCCCTCATCCGCCAGATGCCGGTCAGCGACAAGGTCGTGGACGCGATCCTGTCGCTCGTCCGCTCCGCCCGCCCCGGCCATGGCAACAAATTGACCGACAAACACGTTGTCTGGGGTCCGGGCCCGCGCGCCGGCCAGTCGCTGATGCTGACGGCCCGCGCCCGTGCGCTCTACGAAGGCCGCCTCGCCCCGTCGCTGGACGATGTCCATGCACTGGCCGAGCCGGTGCTGGAACACCGCATGGCGCTGACCTTTGCGGCCCGCGCCGAAGGCATGTCGGTGCGCGATGTGATTGCGGCCCTCGTGGAGCAGGCGAAGAATTAAAAGACGCGTGCCTAACCTTTCGCGAAAGGAGTGCCTGTGGCATCCATCGGCCAGATCGTAGACAAGACGCCGGGTAGCGAAGTTCTGGCGCGCGCGCGCCAGCGCGCAGCCCTGGTGCCGGACTGCATGGTCGAGGCAAAACGCATCGCCAACACCGTCACCGCCGGCTGGCACGGCCGCCGCAAACGCGGCATCGGCGAAAATTTCTGGCAGTTCCGCCCCTATGCCGAAGGCGAAAGCCTGTCGCGCATCGACTGGCGGCGCTCGGCCCGCGACGACCATACCTATGTGCGCGACCGGGAGTGGGAGGCAGCCCACACCATCTGGCTCTGGGCGGACATGTCGCCGTCGATGATGTTCAAATCCACCCTCGGCTCCGTCTCCAAGGAAAGCCGGGCGCTGGTGCTGATGCTGGCGCTGGCGGAAATCCTGGCGCGCTCTGGCGAACGCATTGGTTGCCCCGGCATCATGGAGCCGGTCTCGGCCAGAAACGCCGCCGAACGGCTGGCCGCCGCCATCATGCACGCGCCGCTGACAACGGGCATGCCGGAAACGGGCATGATCCGCGGCGCGAGCGACATTGTTCTGATTGGCGATTTTCTCGATGACGCGAAAAACGTGATGGAGCGGATTTCGCCTCTCGCCCGGCGCGGCCTGCGCGGCCATGTGGTGGAAATCGCCGATCCGGCCGAAGAAACCTTCCCCTATTCCGGCCGTACCGAGTTCACCGATCCGGAAACCGGCGAAAAACTCGTATCCGGCCGCGCCGAGACCATTCGTGAAGATTACACCCGCGCCTATCTCGCAAGACGCGAGGCGCTGTCCTCGTCGCTGCGCCGTCTCGGCTGGAACTTCGTCTTCCACCGCACCGATCATCTCGCTTCCGAGGCGCTTGTGGCCGTTCACATGTATCTTTCCGGCGCGCCGGCACAGGGCGGTGGGCACCGATGAGCGCATTGCCTTTCGTCTTCACCAGCCCCTACATCCTCTTCGGCTTGCTGGCGCTACCCGCCATCTGGTGGCTGCTGCGGCTCACCCCGCCGCGCCCCAAGGCGGAAGTCTTTCCGCCGCTGAAGATATTGGCGACGGTGCTGAAACGCGAGGAAACGCCCTCGAAAAGCCCGTGGTGGCTGACCCTTTTGCGCATGGCGCTTGCCGCCGCCGTGATTTTCGCGCTCGCCGATCCGGTGGTGAACCCGCGCAATAACAGCATCGCCGGCAGCGGCCCGCTGGTGCTGGTGGTCGACAATAGCTGGGCCGCCGCGCCCGACTGGGAAAGACGCGTGGCCACCGCTCAGGCCCTGATCGGCGATGCGGAGCGGGCCGACCGCCCCGTCTCCATCAGCTTCACCGCCGATGCCGAACATGACGCCGTATCCGGAACGACAGCCGTGGCGCTGGAAAAGCTCGCCGCCGCCAAGCCGAAACCGCTGATGCCGGACCGCGTGCGCACGGCCGAAGCCATCACCGAGGCGCTGAACGGCACGACCCCCGGCACGCTCGCTTATCTTACCGATGGTGTTCAGACCGCGCAGGATGAAAACGCGATGAGAACGCTTGCCAGCCTCTCGCCGGCCGAATTCCGCATCGTGAAGGGCGACGGCAAGGCCATCGCCGCCATTACCGGCGCCACCAACAATGCCGATGCGATGAGCGTCACCCTTTCGCGGCTCGACACGGCCGAAGCCGCCCGGCTGACCGTCAATGCGCAGGACAGCCAGGGCCGCATTCTCGCCAATGGCACGGCCAGCTTCGCCCCCGGCGAGGCCGAAACAACGGCAACGGTGGAAGCCCCCTTCGAACTGCGCAACGATTTCGCCCGCCTCTCCCTCGAAGGCGTTTCGACGGCTGGCGCCGTGCATCTTCTGGATGACGGTTTCCGCCGCCGCCGGGTAGCCCTGCTGGCCGGCGAAACCGGCAATGATTTCCAGCCGCTGCTGCAGCCGCTTTATTATATCAGCCGCGCGCTTCAGCCTTTTGTCGACCTCATTCCGCAGCGGCAGGCCGATCTGGCGCAGGCAATCCCGGAGATCCTGCAATCCAACCCGTCGGTCATCGTCATGGCCGATATTGGCCGACTGCCACAGGAAACCTATGAGCCGATGCAGCGCTGGCTTGCAGCCGGCGGTACGCTGATCCGTTTTGCCGGTCCGCGCCTTGCCGCAGCCCCGGCCGACGATCCGCTGGTGCCGGTGACGCTCCGGCAGGGTGAACGCGCGCTCGGCGGCGCGCTCTCCTGGGCGGAGCCACAGCCGCTTGCCGATTTCCCGAATTTCGGCGCCTTTGCCGGCATGCCGAAGGCCGATGGCATTCTCGTCAAACGCCAGGTTCTGGCCGAACCGACGCCCGATCTGGCTGAACGCACCTGGGCCAGCCTTGCCGACGGCACGCCGCTCGTCACCACCCGCACTGTCGAGGCAGGCCGCATCGTGCTCTTCCATGTCAGCGCCGAGGCAAGCTGGTCCGACCTGCCGATCTCAGGCCATTTCGTCGATATGCTGCGCCGTATCGTGCAATTGTCGAAAGCGGGCGGCGCTTCGGCTTCCGCCAATGCCCCGGCCGCAGCCCTGCCCCCGTTCCGCCTCTTGACGGCCGAAGGCGCTCTGTCTGCCGAAATCGGCACTGCCCGTCCGCTGGAAATGCGCGCCGGCCAGCCGCCGCGCACCGGTTTCGACAATCCCCCCGGCCTTTACGGCACAGAGGATGGTTTCGTGGCTCTCAACCTCCTGCCCGCAGGTGCGACGCTGCGCCCGCTTGACGCATCCGTCGCCGGTGTCAGCACCACCAGTGAAGCGCTGATCGGCGAAACCGCGAAATCGCTGCGCCCTGCTTTGTTCATCGCCGCCTTCCTGATGCTGATTGCCGACAGCCTGATCGTGCTCTTCATGAACGGCGCCTTCGCGCGCCTGCCGAAAGCCCGCAGCGCGACAGTTGCCACCCTGCTGCTGGCGCTTGGCGCCTTTGCCGCCATGTCGCCAACCGACGCCCGCGCCGACGATCCGAAACCCGGCGACGAGCAGATCTTTGAGCGGCTGGACACTACCCATCTCGCCTATGTCCGCACCGGCGAGGATGATGTCGACCGCATCTCCGAGCAGGGTCTCCAGGGTCTCAGCGAATTCCTGACCTGGCGCACGACACTGGAACCCGGTCAGCCGGTCGGACTTGATATTTCCAAGGATGAATTGTCCTTCTATCCGATCATCTACTGGCCGGTTTCCGCCACGGCACCCATGCCGTCAAGCGCCGCGATTTCGCGCATCGATGCCTATATGCGCGCCGGCGGCACCGTGCTGTTCGATACGCGCGACCAGTTCTCTTCGCTTGATACCGGCGCGACCAGCCCTAACGGCGAACGCCTGCAGGCGATCCTCGCCAATATCGATATTCCGCCGCTGGAGCCTGTGCCGGAAGACCATGTTCTGACGCGGTCCTTCTACCTGCTCACCAATTTCCCCGGCCGTTACAATGGTTCGCCACTCTGGGTGGAATCGCGACAGGGAGCCGCCAAGACCACCTCGGGCCTCTCCTCTTCCGGTGATGGCGTGACGCCGATCATGATAACGGGCAATGATTTCGCCGGCGCCTGGGCCGTCGATCCGCA
The DNA here is from genome assembly GCF_002005205.3 of Rhizobium rhizogenes. The sequence continues at coordinate 1,960,788 of NZ_CP019701.2, forward strand.
GGGCGCGCCGGTTCTGCCCACCGTGCCGCCGGACGAGATGCAGCGCGAGCACGCCTTCCGCTCCGGCGTCAACATCATGATGTATATGCTGACCGGCAACTACAAGGCCGATCAGGTTCACGTTCCCGCACTTCTCGAACGGTTAGGGCAGTGACATGACATTGACCTTCTCCCCCTTCCTGCCGTGGATCGTGATCGCCGTTCTGGCCGTCGCCGCTCTTGCGCTCTCCTTCATCGGCCTGTGGCGTGGCGTGCGTGGCGCATGGCTGCGCGGGCTGGCGCTTGCCGCCTTGCTTGCGGCAATAGCCAATCCACTTCTGACGCAGGAGGAACGCGAGCCGCTTTCCACCATCGTGCCCGTCATCGTCGACCGCTCGCAGAGCCAGGATGTACAGGACCGGCCGCAAATGACCGATACGGCGCTGGAGACGCTGAAAGACCGGCTCTCCCGCTTCCCGCGTATCGAACCGCGCATCGTGGAGGTGCGCGACGATGGCGAGAGTGATTCGCCCTCGACCCAGCTTTTCTCTGCGCTCTCCTCGGCCGTCGCGGATGTCTCGCCGTCACGCGTCGGCGGCGCGATCTTCCTCAGCGACGGCCAGATCCACGATATCCCGAATGCCCTGCCCAATGCCGAACAGGCGCTCGGCTTCCGCGCCCCCGTGCATGGGCTGATCACCGGCAAGGCCGATGAGTTCGACCGCCGCATCGAGATCGTCCGTGCCCCGCGCTTCGGCATCGTCAACGAGGAACAGCAGCTGACGCTGCGTGTGTTTGATGACGGCCGTCCCGCAGGCGGCGGCTCGGCAGAAGTGACCGTGAAGATGAACGGCGAAGAAATCGCCACGCTTCAGGCCACACCCGGCCAGCCGACGCCGTTCAGCTTCAAGGTTCCGCGTGGCGGCAACAATGTCATGGAATTTTCCGTCGCCGAGCTTCCCGGCGAAGTGACGGCTGCCAATAACCGCGCCGTCCACCTTATCGAAGGCATCCGCCAGAACCTGCGTGTGCTGCTCGTCTCCGGCGAGCCGCATGCCGGCGAACGCGCCTGGCGTAACCTGCTGAAATCCGACGCCTCGGTCGATCTGGTACATTTCACCATTCTGCGCCCGCCGGAAAAACAGGACGGCACGCCGATCAACGAGCTCTCGCTGATCGCCTTCCCGACCCGCGAATTGTTTGTCGAAAAGATCGAGGATTTCGACCTTATCATCTTCGACCGCTACCAGCATCGCGGCGTGCTGCCGATTCTCTATTATGATTACATCGCCCAATATGTCGAAAAGGGCGGCGCGCTCCTGATTGCCGCAGGTCCGGAACATGCCGGTCAGGATTCGATCGCCATGACGCCGCTCGCCTCCGTGTTGCCGGCTCAACCGACCGGTCAGGTGCATCAGGCGGCATTCTATCCCCGCCTTTCGGAAGCGGGCAAGAAGCACCCTGTCACCCGCGGGCTGGATGGATCGGCCAACGAGCCGCCGCAATGGGGCCGCTGGTTCCGCACCATCAGCGTTGACCCGCCGCAGGGCCAAACCGTGATGCTGGGCGATGGGCAGGACCCGCTGCTGGTGCTGAACCGCCAGGGCGAAGGCCGTGTCGCCATGCTTCTGTCCGATCAGGGCTGGCTGTGGGCGCGTGGTTTCGAAGGCGGTGGCCCGCATGTGGCGCTTTATCGCCGCATCGCCCACTGGCTGATGAAGGAGCCCGAGCTTGAAGAAGAGGCGCTGACGGCGCGGGCCAATGGCCGCACATTGGAAATCACCCGCCAGACCATCGGCGACGATCCCGGTCAGGCAAGCGTGCGTTTCCCCTCCGGCAAGACCGAAAACATGGCCTTCACCACCACCGAGCCCGGTCTTTACAAGATCGAGCGTCGCATGGACGAAACCGGCCTGTTCGAAATCAAGAACGGCGATTTCACCACCCTCGTCCATGTCGGCGCAGTGGATGCGCCGGAGTTCAAGGCGATGATTTCGACGACGGAGACGCTGAAGCCGCTGGCCGACGCAACCAAAGGCAGCGTGCACCGTGTTGCCGACAATTCCGGCCGCATCGCGCTGCCGGATATATTGCCGGTTCGGGGTGACATCAGGGTTGCCGACGAGGATCGCATGCTGATACGCATGACCGATGAGACGGTGCTGAAAGGCGTCAACACCCTGCCGCTCTTTGCCGGTTTTGCCGGGCTTGGCGCCCTGCTGCTTGCCTTCTCCGCGCTCTGGTGGCGTGAAGGGCGGTAGAACCTTGGCAGTAGTGCAAGACTTTCCGCGTCTTGAACTGGAAAACGACAAACGGCCGCCGCCCGGCGTCCGGGAAAGAAAATCATGAATTTCGTTTTGAGCGATGTCGCGGATGCAGAAGCTGAAAAGGCCATCCGCGATCCGCTGGTGGCCTATAATATCGCCCGTTTCGGCGAAAGCGACAAACGCGAGCTCAATATCACCATCCGCGATGACGAAAACGCTGTGACCGGCGGTCTGGTGGGATATACCGGCCGCGGCTGGCTTTATGTGCAGCTTCTTTTCGTGCCGGAAACCATGCGCGGAAAGGGCACGGCTGCGAAACTGCTTGCGATGGCGGAGGAAGAAGCCAGAAAGCGCGGCTGCACCGGCGCTTACATCGATACGATGAACCCTGATGCCCTGAGAACCTACGAACGCTACGGTTTCACCAGAATCGGCTCGCTTGGCCCCCTTTCCAGCGGCCAGTCGATCACCTGGCTGGAGAAGCGCTTCTAGATTGCGAAAACAGCTACGCCGCGATCCCCGATACCTCATTGTCGACCGTGCGGCCCATGGCCTCGCGAATTTGCTGGCGAAGCCACACGGCTCCCGCATCCGCATCGGTCTGCAAGGTCCAGACCATGGCGACCGGCGGGAAATTCAGCGTCACCGGCACCGGGCTTATTTCCAGTCCCAGCATCGGCGCATAACGCAGCGCGATGCGTGAGGACACGGTCGCCAGTACTGCCGAGGATCGCGCCGTTGCCAGCACCGAGAGGAAATCCGGCGCGGCTGCGACGACATCGATTTCCAATCCGCTCAGTTCCAGCGCGTCCTTGATGCAGCCATGCAGGCTGTCCGTCTGCGATATGACCGCATGTTTGGCCTCCATATAGGCGTCCAGCCCGACGGGATTGGGCAGATCGAGCAGAGCCGGGTTGAAACAGCAAAGCACGCTGGAAGAATAAAGCGGCTCGCAATGATGGCGCTGCTCTTTCGAATAGGCACATCCCACGGCCATATCGATCACACCCGTATCCAGCATCGCGGTGATTTCCTCCTCCTGCCCGCTGCGGGCCAGAATGCGGATACCGGGCGCGATCTCGCGCAGCCGCGCCGTCAGGTCCGGCAGCAGCAACAGTTCCACCTCGCTCGACATGCCCAGCCGGAAGGTGCGCCGCTCCGTCGCCGGATCGAAAACATCGGCCGTCAGCACCGCGGCCTGCGCCTGCCTCAGCGCCTGCCGCACCGGCCCGGCCAGATTGAGCGCCCGTGCCGTCGGCTTCATCTCCTGTCCCACGCGGATGAAAAGCTCATCCTGAAACAATATCCGCAGGGTGGAGATGTTGTGGCTCATGGCCGGCTGCTGGATTTTCAGCCGGCGCGCAGCGCGCGTGACATTCATTTCCTCCATCATCGCATCAAAGGCGATGAGAAGATTGAGGTCGAAGGAACGCAGATTGAAATGATCGATAGTTTGCATAAGTCACATCGATTTGATTGCTGGCCTCTCTACACTTAGCTGGAGTTCGGAAACTTTCAAGACGTTCCCCAAACTCAGGAGCCACCCATGCCATCACGTCGTTCGCTTCTCAAAGGCGCCGCCAGCGCCATCTTCGCAGTACCTTTCGTTGCGCCCACCGTCGCATTCGCCAAGGCGCCCCTGGCCGCCACGCAGGCACCCGGCTTTTATCGGTTGATGGTCGGCAAGGTGGAAGTCACCGCCCTTTCGGACGGCGTCATTGCACTGCCGCTCGCCAAAATCTACACCAATACGACGCCGGAACATGCCGCCAAGGTGCTGCGGGATGCCTTCCTGCCGGAAGAGACGCCCACTTCGGTCAATGCATTTCTCGTCAACACCGGAGACAGGCTGGTACTGATCGATGCCGGCACCGGCACCTATCTCGGTCCGAGCCTTGGCAGGCTCGTCGCCAATATCGAGGCCTCCGGTTACAAAACTGACGAGATAGACGACATTGTCCTCACCCATATCCACACAGACCATTCCGGCGGGCTGTCCTCGAATGGCAACCGTGTCTTTGTCAATGCGACGCTCCGGGTCAATGCGCGCGAAGCCGCCTTCTGGCTTGACGAGGCAAAGGCCAAGGCGGCCCCTGAAGCGCTGAAGAAGGGTTATGCCGAAGCCAGGGAAAGCATCCAGCCCTATATCGATGCCGGTAAATTCGAGACTTTCGGCGACAATGCCGCACCGGTCTCCGGTCTTGGCTCGATCCTTTACGCCGGCCACACACCCGGCCACAGCGCTGTTGTTCTGGAAAGCGACGGCCAGAAAATCGTCTTCTGGGGTGATATCACCCATGGCGATATCCTCCAGTTTGATGAGCCTGACGTGGCGATCGAGTTCGATGTCGACCAGAAGGCCGCCGTCGTGGCACGCGATCTGGCGTTCAAACAGGCGGTGGAGGGCAGATATCTGGTGGCCGGCGCTCACATCGCTTTCCCCGGCATCGGCCATGTGCGCACCGACAGCACCAATTACGACTGGCTTCCGGTCAATTATACGACGCTGTAAGCGCAGAACAGAATGGCCTGATCGTGGATCAGATCAGGCCATCACCCTTGGCGGCAACTAAGTCAGCGCCACCTGCCGCGTTTCCGCATTGATCATCGTCGCCGCAATGGCGGCCAGCACCAGCAGCCCGGCAAATATGCCGATCGCGACACCAAAGCCCTGCGCAATGGCATAACCGAGCAGCGACGGCGCCAGCAGGCCGCCAAGCCGTGCCATGGCGCCTGCAGCACCCATGCCGGTCGCCCGCGATTCCGTCGGGTAAAGCTCTGGCGTATAGGCATAAAGCGCGCCCCAGGTGCCGAGCAGGGCAAAACTCATGATGAGAAGCGAGGCGGCAATCATCGCGCCGCCGGAGGCGAGCGTAAAGAGCAGGCAACCAAGCGCGGAGAGCAGGCAGAAGCCGATCAGCGTCGGCTTGCGGCCCCATTTTTCGACGCCATAGGCGGCAAGCGCATAACCGGGGATCTGCGCCAGCGCCACCAGCACCAGAAATCCATAACCGCGCACGAAACCGAAACCGTCGCCCGCCAGTTTCGCCGGCATCCAGGTGAAGACCCCGTAATAGGAAACGGAGACGAGGAACCAGATGGTAAGGATCATGATGCTGCGTTGCCGGAGCGCCGGTGAAAATATCCCCTGCCCCTTGACCACGTCAGGCTGGAAAAGCCCCGTCCCGGCATCAAGAGGCGCACGGCCATTCGTCACCAGCATACGGTTGACGACGGCCTTGGCTTCGTCCAATCGCCCGCTGCGCAGCAGGTAAAGCGGCGATTCCGGCACCAGAAAACGCAGGCCGAGGCCGAGAACGGCCGGAAAAGCCGTCACGGCGAAAATATAACGCCAGGCATCAGCCACACCGGCAAGGCTTGCACCCCACGCAGCCAGCGCCACGATCAGCGTTCCGACAGCCCAGAAACCCTCGAGAAAGACCAGCCAGCGGCCGCGATTTTTGGCAGGCAGGAACTCCGCCATCATTGCATAATCCACTGGCAGCGTGCCGCCGACGGCGGCCCCGGTGAGAAAACGCAGGATGAGCAGAATGGTGAAATCGGGCGAAAATATCGAAAGCACACCAAACAGGGCGTCACAGGCGACGGTGACGATCAGCACACGTCGGCGGCCGTAACGGTCCGCCAGCCGTCCGAAACCGGCAGCACCGAGCAACATGCCGAAAAAGAACGCCGTTCCGGTCTGCAAGGCCTGCGGCACCGTCAGGCCGAAGGTTGCGGCAATCGAGGCTGCGGTGAAACCAACCGCCAGAACCTGCATGGCATCCGCCGCCCAGACGAGGCCGAAAATGCCCATCAGCCTGCGCTGATAGGCGCCCGCACCCGCGCGCTCCAGCGCATCGTTCATGGTAATCGCCGTCATGCCCCGCCCCTTCGCAGTAATCGACTTTCACTTGCTATCGTATAGGGGGAGGAAACGGAATTGAATTCTGTGGAGGGGAGACGCGTTGTTTCGAGACAGGCTACCGGAAGAAGATTTTACCACACAAGGAGATGTGCACGGCAGTCTCGATGTTTGCCATAGCGCGCAACGCCCCTTCCGTCATCCCGGCCTTGAGCCGGGATCCAGTCACGGCGCGTCTGCGCCGTGGGAAAAGTCCTTTCAGCCCAAAGACTTGGGCTGGCTGGATTCCAGCTCGAGGCCGGAATGACGGGGTTTATGTTGCACCAAAAAGCACAAAGCCCCTTCGGATACCCCCTCAGCCGTAAACCCGAAGAGGCTCCTCAAAACCCTCATCTTCCGCCGCAGCGGCCGGCATCACGGCCTCGCATTTGCGCCAGCCGATCTTGCCCTTCAGCCGTTGATGCACGTCGTCACCAACAGGCACCACCAGCACCCGGTTCGGGTCGACCGGACCCGGAAAATCGAGCGCCGCATAAGCGACCTTCTCGAAACCGAGCGGCATGTAATAGGGCGGATCGCCAATCAGGATAACGGCTTCGGAGCCCTTGCGCCGGGCCGCCGCAATAGCGATCCGGACGAGTTCCCGGCCGATGCCCTTGTTCTTGTGCGAGGGCCGCACCGCAAGCGGGCCAAGCATATGGCCCTTCACCCCGCCGGCCAGAACCGGCGTCATGCGCACAGAAGCAATGGTTTCTCCATCATCGGCGCAGACAAAGGACAGCGACCGGTCATGTGGCCCCTGCTCGCGGATGCGCGCTGCGGCACGGGTATGCCGGCCGGGACCGAATGCTTCTTCGTTGATGACTTCGATGATGGCGTCGTGCGACGCGTCCTCGGTGAGGTAGACAAGATCGTGCTTGGACATGAAGAGACCGAAACTTCCAGAATGCGGATGCGACAATAGGTGACGGCTGCGCCGGTAAGGGCGTTCAGGAGCGTCAGCGTCGTCGGAGCATCCGTAGTTCGATCATAGTCAGCAATTTCCTCAGATTTGTGAAAACCGCAATTATCAGGAAAATTCAAACCCGTCCAGAACAAATCTTATGCCTGCCCCATTCAGCCCATGCAGGACCGGAAACGCATTGTTCAACGCCTTGCGGGTTCGCGGCGTGGCGTGAAACGGGTAAGATCGCCATCAAGGAAACACATAAGGAGATCGTCATGGGCATGCTGGTGGAAGGCGTATGGAAAGACGTCTGGTACGACACCAAGGAAACCAAGGGGCATTTCAAGCGCGGCGCCTCGCAGTTCCGCAACTGGGTGACGGTCGATGGCGCCCCCGGCCCTTCGGGAGAAGGCGGTTTCAAGGCGGAGAAGGATCGCTACCACCTCTATGTCTCTTTCGCCTGCCCCTGGGCGCATCGGACCCTGATTTTCCGCAAGCTGAAAAAGCTGGAAGACCTGATCTCCGTCTCCGTTGTCGACCCGCTGATGCTGGAAAACGGCTGGGAATTCAAGCCTGAGGGCGAACGCACACCGGGCGCGACCGAAGACCACCTTTTCGGCTCCTCCACGCTCTGGCAGGTCTACACCAAAGCGGACCCCAAATATTCCGGGCGCGTCACCGTGCCCGTGCTGTGGGACAAACAGCGCGGCACCATCGTCTCCAATGAATCTGCGGAAATCATCCGCATGTTCAACTCCGCCTTCAACGATCTCACCGGATCGAAAGCGGATTATTACCCGGAGGCGCTGCGCGCCGAGATCGATGCACTGAACGACATCATCTACGACACCGTCAATAACGGCGTCTACAAGGCCGGTTTCGCCACCACGCAGGATGCCTATCAGCAGAATGCCGTGAAGGTGTTCGAAACGCTGGACATGCTGGAAGATCGCCTGAAGGACCGGCGCTTCCTGCTCGGTTCAGAACAGACGGAAGCGGACTGGCGCCTGTTCACCACTTTGGTGCGGTTCGATCCCGTCTATGTCGGCCATTTCAAGTGCAACATCCGCCGCATCCACGACTATCCGCACCTGACGGGTTACCTGCGCGATCTCTACCAGACGCCGGGCGTGCCTGATACGGTGGATATGCGCCACATCAAGGAACATTATTACCGCAGCCACCGCACCATCAACCCGACCGGTATCGTGCCCGTCGGCCCGGAGCTGGACCTGACCATGGCCCATGGCCGCGAGGCGCTCTCCTGACGGGAAGCCTCCCGCCACTACCAGTGGTCGGCGATTTCCGTTTCGCCGGCAAGTTCGGCGAGGCGGCGGCGGGTGGCGGCTGTCACCCCTTCCGGCAAAGCCGAAAGATCGAAAAAGCCGCTTTCGGCAATTTCATGGTCCGGCTTTTTCGGAGCTGTCTGGCTGACCTCCAGCCGGTAGAGTGCCACGTGGTCGCGATTGCTGCCTTCCAGATTGAGATAGACATGGAAAAGCTGAGGGGTTGAGGCGGCCACGAGGTTGCCCTCCTCGCGGATTTCCTTGTGCAGCGCCATCAGCAGAGTTTCGCCACGCTCCACCCCGCCGCCCGGCAGATACCAGCCCGGCAGATAGGTATGCCGCACCAGAAAAATCCTGCCCTTTTCATCGAAACAGGCCGCACGCACGCCAAGCGTGGCACCCCGTGTGAGCAGAAAAATGAAATGCAGAAAGCGGATGAAGACACGCATGTGGAACGGACGGGCCTTCTGCCCGGTTGTCTCGTCATTCACCCTGGTTTCTCCCCGCCGGCAGGCTTTTATTGGACGTGCCGCATATCATAGGTTATCTCTGCCGCCATGTTCAAACTTGCGCATATTTCAGACGTCCATTTGGGGCCACTGCCAAAGCTCACTTTCCGGGAACTTGCATCCAAGCGTATCACCGGTTTCGTCAACTGGCACCGCAACCGCCGCAAGCATCTCTTCACCGATACGCTGGAAAAGCTGCTCGACGATCTCGAGACAAAGTCGCCAGACCATCTGGCTATCACCGGCGATCTCGTCAATCTTGCGACCGGCATTGAAATTCGCGCCGCCGCCGACTGGCTGGAGGAAGTGGGCGAGCCTGAAAGAACCTCCGTCGTTCCCGGCAATCACGACGCCTATGTTTCCGGCGCGCACGACAAGGCCATGCAGGCTTGGTATCCTTACGTGCGCGGCGATGGCGACCCGCCGGAATGGGACGATGACCGCAAGATTTTCCCCTATATGCGCGTGCGTGGCCCGGTCGCGCTGATCGGCTGCTCAACCTCGATTGCCACGCCGCCCTTTTCAGCCACCGGCTATTTCGGCAACCGGCAGGCGCGCGCCACTGCGGAACTTTTGAAAAAAGCTGGCGAACAGGGGCTGTTCCGCGTGGTGATGATCCATCACCCGCCAATTCGCGGTGCCACCGCCACCCACAAGCGCATGATCGGCATCCGTCGTTTCGCAGCGGCGCTGGGCGTCGGCGGCGCGGAACTCGTGCTGCATGGTCACACCCATCTCAACACGGTTTACTGGTTGAATACGCATCACGGGGAAGACCACATTCCGGTCGTCGGCATCGCCTCGGCCAGCCAGGGGCCGGGTGGGGAAAAACCGCGCGCGGCCTATAATCTCTTCCACATTTCCGGTGGTCCCGGCACATGGAATGTCGCCTGTGAGCGCCATAGTCTTGATGAGACGGGAACGGGTGTGGCGCTGGAAGATATCAGGGTGTTTTATGAAAACGGGCGGCCGCTGGGGTTTTCCCTGTTGGGGGAATAGGTTCGCTGCCGTGAGGTTGGAGCGTGTGGCTTCCCCCCCTCTGCCCTGCCGGGCATCTCCCCCTCAAGGGGGGAGATCGACTCGTGGTTGGGTCTCGCCCATCTCGAAGGTTGAGAATGAAGTGGTGGTAGCGCCTCCTGCCGATCTCCCCCCCTTGAGGGGGAGATGCCCGGCAGGGCAGAGGGGGGTAAAGCCCCACCCTCAAGGCCCACTTACCGCGCCCGCTCTTCCAGCACCCGATTGGCCGCCGAAACGATCGCCTCCAGCGAAGCCGCCACAATGTTCGTATTGACCCCCGCCCCGAACAGCTTGCCGCCCGGATGCTCCATCTCGACATAAGCGATGGCCGAAGCATTCGAGCCATGCTGCAGCGAATGCTCCGAATAATCATTCACCGACAGGTCAATGCCGAGATAGACCGACAGCGCATTGATGAACCCGTCAATCGGACCGGTTCCCTTGCCCTCGATGCGCTTCACCTCGCCATTATCGGTGATCTCGGCGGCAACGATGCGCACGCCCTTGAAATCGCCGGCCGGATAGGTGTGGTGATCGACGAACTTGATGCGCGCCTTCGGCTGCGTCACGTAACGCTCGATAAAGCGCTCATAGATGCGCTTGGCCGGCAGTTCCACGCCTTCTTCATCGGTAATGCGCTGGATATCCTCGCGGAACTCCACCTGCAGGTTGCGCGGCAGGTTGATGCCGTAATCCTGCTGCAGAATATAGGCGATGCCGCCCTTGCCGGATTGCGAGTTGATGCGGATGATCGCCTCATAGGAACGGCCGACATCCTTCGGGTCGATCGGCAGATAGGGCACTTCCCAGACGGGATGGTTGGCGACCTTGATCGCCTTCATGCCCTTGTTGATCGCATCCTGATGCGAGCCGGAAAAGGCCGTGTAAACCAGTTCGCCGACATAAGGGTGGCGCTCGGGGATCGTCATCTCGTTGGAATATTCGTAAACCGACTTGATGCGCTCGATATCGCGGCAATCCAGCTCCGGATCGACACCCTGCGTATACATGTTCAGCGCCAGCGTCACGACGTCGACATTGCCGGTGCGCTCGCCATTGCCGAACAGCGTGCCTTCGACGCGGTCTGCACCGGCCATCAGGCCGAGTTCGGTTGCCGCAATGCCGGTGCCACGGTCATTATGCGGATGCAGCGAGATGATGACGTTTTCGCGATTATCGATATTGCGGCACATCCATTCGATCTGGTCGGCATAGATGTTCGGCGTCGCCATTTCCACCGTCGAAGGCAGGTTCAGGATCAGCTTGTTGTCGGCCGTCGGCTTCACCACCTCGACCACGGCGTTGCAGATTTCCAGCGCCACTTCCAGTTCGGTGCCGGTAAAGCTCTCAGGCGAATATTCGAAACGGTAACCGCCGCCGGCCTTCGCCGCCATGTCGGTGATCATCTTGGCCGCATCGACGGCGATCTGCTTGATGCCGTGTACATCCTTGCCGAACACCACGCGACGCTGCAGTTCCGAAGTGGAATTGTAGAAGTGGATGATCGGCTTGTTGGCGCCTTCCAGCGCCTCAAAGGTGCGGGTGATCAGCTCCGGGCGGCACTGTACCAGCACCTGCAGGGAGACATCGTCAGGCACATTGCCTTCTTCCACGCACCAGCGGGCGAAATCGAAATCCGTCTGCGAGGCGGAGGGGAAACCGATCTCGATTTCCTTGAAGCCCATTTCGAGCAGCAGCTTGAACATGCGGGCCTTGCGGTCGTGGCCCATGGGGTTGACCAGCGACTGGTTGCCATCGCGCAGATCCACCGAACACCAGATCGGCGCCTTGTCGATGATCTTGCCCGGCCAGGTGCGGTCAGGGATATTGATGGTCGGGTAAGGGCGATACTTCACGCTCGCGTCGTTCATGCCCTTGGAAATATTGGTGATCTTGCCGTCCATTTCGCTTCCTCCTTGCGCAGTCCGCGGGCTTCTTCAAGCCATCGGCGGATGCGCGGCCCTTGAGGGCCTAAATCCGGTATAAAATGAGATTTCGAGATGAGGAGCGTTTGCGCCAGCGGGCTTTCGGCCGCCGGGCGCTCCTCACTGGACCCGGCAACCGCGTGTAAGGTCGAGGCTAAGAAGCGAGAGTGCACCGCACGGCGAGGCCTTCGCAGAAATCTGCGCGCTCATGCCGGAAATGGTTGCGATGCGGTTGCTCATGGCGACGTGTATAAACAGCGACTGGCGGTCTGACAAGTGATGTTGTGATGACCGGCGCTATTTTCCAGAATGACTATTCTCCAACATCTCCACAATCCATTTCGCCACTAGCGACTGGCGTGTAGTTCCAAGGCGCGTCGCTTCTCCATCCAGTTCACGCAAAACATTCTCGGGAAGATTAATATCTACACGCACCAAATCCAGTCCCGCATGGCGAGCCGTGGACCAATCTAGATATTCATCGATGTCTTCGCCTTGGTCGAATTTCCTGTCGAACTCTTCAGTGCTGATCGTCTTCATAACACTGTTCCTGTCTCCAGAACGCCGACGGAAATGAGCAGATAAATATTTCTTAAAACAATAAGCACCCTATCTAACCACGCTTCACCACCCGCTGCAACGCCATCATCAGCCCGCCACCGATCAGGCCCCAGAAAGCTCCGGAAACGCCTGCGAAAGACAGGCCCGAGGCCGTGATGAGGAAGGTGATCGCCGCTGCCTCACGGGTTTCCGGCTCCTTGAAGGCCGCGACGGCGGAACCGGAAAAGGCACCGACCAGCGCCAGCCCCGCCACCGCCTGAATGAGGATCGGTGGCGCCAGCGCCACGAAGGCCGTGACCACGCCAGCCAACAGGCCGAAGATGATGTAACCGACACCGCCGATGATCGCCGCCCAATAGCGCCGTTTGGGGTCGGCATGGGCGTCCTCGCCCGCGCACATCGCCGCGGTGATCGCCGCGAGATTGACGGCATGGCCGCCAAAGGGGGCCGAAAGCAGCGAGAAGAAACCGGTCGTGGCGAAAAGCGGTCCGGGTTGCGGATCGTAATGATTGACCTTCAGCACCGCGATGCCGGGAATATTCTGCGAGGCCATGGTGACGATGAACAGCGGCAGCGCGATGGAGACGACGGCATGCAGGCTGAAGACGGGCGTCACCCACTCCATCGGCGGCGTCAGCGATTGCGCCACGCTATCGAGCGCGCCAGCCGGAATATCGACCCCGAAGATCATGACGAGCACGAAGGCGGCAAGCGCCGCAGGCACGGCGAAAAGCCGCCGGAAAGCACCCACCACGATCCAGGCGAGAATGATCGGCAGGCCAAGCGCCGGGTTGAAACCGATCGCCTTGATCGGCGCGAAACACAGGCCGATGATGACACCTGAGAGCATGGCATTGGCAAGTGGCGCGGGAATGGAGGCAACCGCCCGCCCGAGCGGCCGGAACAGGCCGGCGATGATGATCAGCACGGCGCAGATGATGAAACCGCCCACCGCCGCCGGAAATCCGCCCTCGATCACGCCCGTGGTCGCCAGCAGGGCCGCACCCGGCGTCGACCACGCGATACTGATCGGCAGCCGTGTGGCGACAGAAAGAACGATGGCGCAAAGCCCCATCGCCACCGAAAGCGCCATCAGCCCGGAAGCCGCCTCGAAATCCGTCGCGCCGACGGCTTTGAGGCCCTGCAACACGACGGCAAAGGAGCTGGCAAAACCGACAAAGGCGGTGAGGCACCCCATGAACAGGCTCTGGACGGAAAAATCTTTCAGCATGAAGCACTCTGCGGCCTGCTGCCTGTCGCAAAAACCGCAGCGGTCTGCATTGACGACGGACAGGAACAAAACTTGAAGCGTGGAGCGCGAATCCGAAGATGGCGACACGCTTTGGATGAAGCATGACTATATTCAGGATCAAAAAAGACAAGGCTTGGCAAGATGAGCGGCCGGGCTTCAGGTACGGGAGACGCGGAAAACGTCATCAAAGTTTAGCGACAGGGGGCTAATCCTCACGGCATCCATAACAGCAGGGCAGCCGCCACAAGAGGGATCGTCTCCATGTTTCGCATCGCCACCATCGCCGCTCTTTGCCTTGTGGCACTTCCGGCCGCCGCGCAGACCCCGCCAGCGCCGGCCTTTCTTGGCCAGATCGTCGTTCCTTCGGGCCTCTCCATCAATGGCGTCGCCTTCGGCGGCATTTCGGATCTCGCCTTCGACAGTGAAACCGGCCGTTATCTCGCTGTTTCCGATGATCGTGTGGAGAATGGTCCCGCCCGCTATTACGAGCTGGAACTGGCCGTCACGGAAGGCGTCGTTAAGCTGAACATCGCCGCCACGCGGGAATTGAAGGATGAGGCCGGCGCAGCCTTCGCCCTAAAGGGCATCGATGCCGAGGGAATAGCGCTCGACCGTAAGGGCGGCAAGCTCTACTGGTCCTCCGAGCGTGACCTCAAGAACCAGCCCGCGCTTTATGCCTCGGACCTCGATGGCGGCAATGTCAAGCGGCTGGAATTGCCCGGCGCCTATCTCGTCGATGACGCGAAGACCAAGGGGGTACAGAACAATCTCGCCTTCGAGGGCCTGACGCTGATGCCCGGCCGGCTGATCGCCGCCACCGAAAATGCCTTGATCCAGGACGGCCCGAAGGCGACACCACAGGCCGGCAGCCCGGCCCGTATCCTCGTGATCGACACGACGACGCTGAAGCCGGTCGCGGAACATGTCTATGTCACCGAGGCGATCTCGAAGACCCCGACAGCCGCCGAGCCGAAATATAACGACAATGGTCTCTCCGCCATTGAGGCCCTGCCGGATGGCCGTTTCGTTGCCGTCGAGCGCAATTTCGCTTCCGGGGTCGGCAACCATATCCGCTTTTTCATCGCCGACCTCTCCCGCGCCGACAATATTCTCGGCAGGGACAAGATCGATCAGGCATCCGTGACCGCCGTATCCAAATCAGCGTGGTTCGAAATCAACGAAGGCGATTTCGGCCTCGATATCGACAATATCGAAAGCTTCGCCTTCGGGCCGGTGGTGGATGGCAAGCAGCTCTTCGTCATCGCCTCGGACGACAATTTCAATCCGGGCAAGCAGTTCACCCAGTTTGCGCTCTTCGCAATTCCCGCAAATTTGGGTCAGTAGGATCCGTGATGACGCAGGATACCGGCTCCGGCAACGGTCGGGGCCGGTATTGGCAACCGGCTCGGCCAGGGGAAGGAAGCGATTACCAGCGGAGAAACCGGGATCCGGCAAAAGCGCCGATCAGGCCCATGACAAGAATGCCGAGCGAATACCAGATCAGCACGAATGCCATGCCGTTTTCGGTGCAGAACCAGGAATAGACCCACGCCCCGGCTGCACCCGCGGCGATGCCCGCCGCAAAACCGGCAAGCGCGGGATCGGCGGGCGCGGAGCGTTTGAGAACCGACAAATTCGCCAGAAACATGGGAGATGCGAAAGCCACGATCAAAAACGGGCAATGCAGAGCCGACGACCCCAGAATAAGGGTGCGGTAGCTGCCCGGCAGGGCAAAGCCCAGCTGGACGAATGCGATTGCCGCCATTGCAACGAAAATCACCGCCAGCAATGCAAAAAAGCAGCCACGATCGCCATCCGGCCGAGCAAGGCGCCGGACAGCGAGGAACGCGACCACGGCCAGCACGGCATTGTAAGCGGACTTGATCCAGAAACCCAGTTCAGTGAAAGCATCATCCATATCGCTGCGCAGCCCGAGAATGACGAACATCAGCAGAAGCGAAATGCAGAGCGCGGGCAAGACGGCCAGCAGCAGCCTGCGCTCCAGCGCCGAAACGGGCACAGGCCTGAGGTCGCCCGCCAGTTGATCAATGATGTCTTCCGTCTTTCTCACGTGTCTCCCCGCAACCTTGCCGCCAGGACTTTCAGCGTCCTGTGAATGCCGACCCGTGCCGCAAGCTCGGTCTGGCCGGATTTTTTTGCCGCTTCTGCAATTGACTGACCTTCAAGTTTCACATTGCGAATGAGGTCCCGTTGCCGCTCCGGCAAATCGTCGAGCAGTCGTTCCACATCCATGCGCGCCGTCACCGCATCGACAGTCGGTTCGGCTTCCAGCGTCTCATCCAGTTCGACTTCCGCCAGCATCCGCGCGCCCCTGCCCCGATAATGGTCGATAAGCTTGTAGCGCGCGATTGCAAAGAACCAGGCCGTGAACGGTCGCGCACGATCATAGGTCTCCCGTTTGGCGTGAAGCGACAACAGGGTTTCCTGCACAAGATCCTCCACATCGCCTCGGGATGAGGAAGCCATGCGCCGCCCGTAATAGGCGACCAACAGCCGGCGCAGCGCATGGAGCAAATGCCTGTAGGCGCTTTCGTCCCCGTCAAGGGAACGCAGCATCAGCATCTTTAATGTCTCTTCCGAAAGGCTGCCTGTCATCGTCACTGTCGGGTTATTCGCAGTCCATACGATATTGTTACATAATGGCTGAAAAAAAATCTCGCCCGAATATTCCGTCACAAGCACGTGAAGCTGTAACGACGGGCTGTTTCCGAGCGAATGGACGATCGTGAGCCACGGCACGACGCCGCCGGACATAAAACGACGTCCCAGAGGAGACCTTTCATGACCCGCATTTTTGCGACCATCGCCACCGCTTCCATGCTGTCGGCCCTCTCTTTCACAGGTATCGCCCATGCCGACAGCATGAAGACCGATACGATGAAAAAAGACGCCATGCACGGCGACACCATGCAGACGGAAATGACGAAAAAGGACGGCATGCCAATGGCGGACAAGAAGGACTGCATGCACAAGGCCGGCATGGAAATGGACAAGATGAAGAAGGCCGACATGATGAAGGCTTGCGACACCATGCAATGATGGCTGGCCTGCGACAGCGCAGGACCGGAAACGCGGCATAAGCCGCCAGGAACGGAAAAGCCCGCACCGGCCACTGCCGGTACGGGCTTTTTAAAGAGATATCAGAAGCTCAGAGCTCCGACTGGCTTTCGACGATCTTGCCGACGAGACCGTAATCCTTGGCCTCTTCCGCACTCAGCCAATAGTCGCGATCGATATCCTTGGCGATCTTTTCTTCGCTCTGGCCGGTGGCCTTGGAGAAGATCTTGATCAGGCGCTGGTTCATCTTGATGATTTCACGGGCCTGGATTTCGATGTCGGATGCCATGCCACGCGTGCCGCCGGAGGGTTGGTGCAGCAGGAAGCGGGTGTTCGGCAGGCAAAGGCGACGTTCCTTGGGCACCGAAACATAGATCAGCGCACCGGCGGAAGCGACCCAGCCCGTGCCGATGATATAAACCTTCGGCTTGATGAACTTGATCATGTCGTGGATGGAATCACCCGATTCGACGTGACCGCCCGGCGAATTGACGTAAACGCGAATGTCGTCGTCACCGGCGGCCGCAAGAGCCACGAGCTGCGTGCAGACCTTCTGCGCCAGTTCCTGCGTGATGCCACCATAGATGAAGATCGAACGCGACTTGAAAAGATTCGCTTCCGTTTCCTTGCCGATCGGCAGTTCCTTGCTCTTGTCGTCTTCGTCTTCGTTCATCAACGGCTCTCCAGCGTAATTCATGCATGCCCTTCGGACATAGTGCGACTTGTTACGTAAGGCAATGAGCGAAAAAGGCAAGGTTTTCGCCCGAACAATAAACAGGACCCCCGGCAGATGACGCATGGACAGCATCCTGACGTTCACGATATCGTCGGCGCCTCATTGCAGTGCCGCCCGTGCCGGAAGCCCAAGATCCTGTCCGGCGGCAACAATCAAAAGAGGGAACCATGCTGAAAAGACTAAGCCTTGCCGCTGCCGCGCTCGGCGCTACCGCCCTGCCCGCCTTCGCCCATTTGAACCCGGAAGAACACGGTTCCTTCATGGCCGGTGTTTCCCACCCGTTTTTCGGCGCGGATCATATTCTCGCCATGGTCGCCGTCGGCATCTGGGCCTCGCAGATCGCCATGGCCGGCAGTGACCGCAAGGCCTTGTGGCTCGTGCCGTCCGCCTTTGTCGGCACCATGGCCGCCGGCTTCCTGATGGCGGTTTACGGCATCGATCTTCCCTTCGTCGAACCCGCCATTCTCGCCTCGGTCATCGGCCTCGGCCTGCTGGTCGCGGCGGCGGTAAAGCTGCCGACAGCGGCAGCTGCGGCGGTTGTCGGCGCTTTCGCACTTTTCCACGGCCACGCCCATGGCGGTGAACTGGGCAATGCCGGCGCCTGGCAATTCGGCCTCGGCTTCATGATCGCCACCGCGCTGCTGCATCTGGCCGGCATAGCACTCGGCCTTGGCATTGCCCGTTTCGGCTCGGCGGCAAGCCGCACCATCGGCGCGCTGACGGCAATCGCCGGCCTGTCGCTTGCCCTCGGCGGCTGACGATCATTACCGAAATTTAAAATTCGGGCCGCTTTGAAAAGCCTGAATTGAGGCCTACCTCCTTATCGTGGATTTACGCTTCACGGTAAGGAGGCAGCATATGTCACCGGAAGAAAGCCAGCTTCTCAAGGGCCTGTTCGACAGGACCAAAACCGCATCCGCCACCCCGCGTGACCGCGAGGCGGAAACATTGATCGCAGACGCCGTGCGCGATCAGCCCGCAGCCCCCTATTATCTCGCCCAGGCGGTGATCGTTCAGGAAAAAGGGCTGGAGGCGGCAGCAGCCCATATCAGGCAACTCGAAGACCGCATCCATGTGCTGGAAAGCGGTAATAACACCCCGCAGGCGGCCGCACAGGGCGGGTTCCTCAGTTCAATCTTCGGCACAGGACAATCGCAGCCGCCCTCACCGACGCCAGCCCCTGCTGCCGCGCCAACCTCATGGCGCAATGATACCGCCGGCCAGACGGCTGGCCCCTGGGGGGCGCCGGCCGGTCAGCAACAACCCGGCGGCCCGTGGAGCCAGCAACCCACCGCCGTCGGGCGTTCAGGTGGTGGCTTTCTGCAGGGTGCGCTTGGCACCGCCGCCGGCGTCGCGGGCGGCATGCTGCTTGCCAATTCGTTGAGCGGCATTTTTGGCAGCCATATGTCGTCGCTGGGGCTCGGTTCACCCTTCGGCGGCGGTAATGCCGCAGGCAACGCCCCCGTCGAGGAAACCGTCGTCAACAATTATTACGGCGACAGCGCCAATCAGCAAAATAGCGACGACGACGACAATATCCAGCAGGCCGACTATGACGACAATGCTGACGACGCTGATTTCGATTCAGGCGACGACGGTTCGTTCGCCTGAACCTTCATGCCTGTAAACAGCCGGATCAGCCGCGACCGCGATAGGTCGCAACACCCTGATCCGGCAGCCATACGCCTTCGGGCGCCGGCCCGGTCTGCCAGAAGACGTCGATCGGGATGCCGCCGCGCGGATACCAGTAAGCGCCGATCCTGAGCCATTTCGGCTGCAACAGCTCCACCAGACGCTTGGCGATATAGACGGAGCAATCCTCGTGGAATGCGCCATGGTTGCGGAAGGACTGCAGGAACAGCTTCAGCGACTTCGATTCCACCAGGAAATCACCCGGAATATAATCGATGACGATATGGGCGAAGTCCGGCTGGCCGGTCATCGGGCAAAGCGAGGTGAATTCGGGCGCGGTGAAGCGCACCACATAGTCGGTGCCGGCATTGCCGTTCGGCACCTTTTCGAGAATGGCCTTTTCCGGGCTCTCGGGCGTATCGACCTTCGTGCCCAGCTGCGACAGGCCGGAAACATCCGTCACGGACATGGAAAACTCCTGACTACTTATACAATGACTTTGACGCCATGCGCCTTTTCGCCCTCAGGCTCGACGTGAATGGCAAGGCTGGCGCCCGGTATGACCTCCCTTATGGCATCTTCAAGGCGGTCGCAAATATCATGCGCCTCCCGCACCGTCATCGTGGCCGGAACGACCACGTGGAAATCGATGAAGGCGGCCGAACCGGCACGGCGGGTTCTCAGGTCATGCACGCCGATGACGCCACCGGAATTGTCCGCGATCGCCTTCTTGATCGCCTCGTCTTCCTCGGGCTCCACCGCGCGATCCATCAGCCCGCCAAGCGAATGCATGATAACCTTCGATCCCTGAAACAGGATGTTGATGGCGACCAATATGGCAAGCAGCGGATCGAGAATGGCGTAACCCGTCACAAGCGCCAGAATGAGCCCGACGAGAACGCCCGCCGAAGTCACCACATCCGACATGATGTGATGGCCATCGGCGGCAAGCGCCGGCGAAGCATATTTCCGGCCGACCCGGATCAGGGTCGTTGCCCAGACCGCATTGATGACCGCCGCTGCCGCGTTGATGGCAAGACCCAGAACCGGCGCCTCCGGCAGCTTCGGATTAAAGAGACCGCCCCATGCCTCCTGCACGATCAGCAGCGCGGCAACGACGATCAGCACGCCTTCCACCACGGCGGAAATATATTCCGCCTTGTGATGGCCGAACTGGTGGTCGTCATCGGCGGGCTTCTGCGCATAACGAATGACGAAATAGGCGATGAAGGCCGCCACCACGTTGACGGTCGATTCCAGACCATCGGACAGAAGTGCGACGGACCCCGTGACCCACCATGCCAGAAGCTTGAGGCCCAGCACGCCGAAAGAAAGTGGAATGCCCCAGAATGCGAGCTTCCTTACCAGTGCATTGCCTTCACTGTTCATTTTTGCCCCCGTGCGGATGCGAACGAATTGCATGACCGACTGCCAAAACGCACGAACCGCGCGCACGGGTTCTCCGTGCGCGCGGTTCGCTATTGGGGTTTTCTATCGTTCAAACCGCAGGCAAGGTCAAGAGCCTCAAGGTCGCATCAACGACCTCAATCCCCGCTTTTCTGTTCGCAGAAACGGATGCGGTTGCCGAAGGGATCGGTGACTTCCATCACATCGCCCCAGGGCAATTCTTCGACGCCCGGCTTCATGAAGCGATAGTCATGCACCGCCAGTTCCTGCCGATAGGCGTGAACGCCGCGCATGGTGACGAAGATGTTGGAGCCCGGCGTCGCATCGCCGTGATGACCGCTGAGGTGCAGCCCCATTCCGGCACGCGAAACCTGCATATAGAGCGGAAAATTGTCTCCGAAGCGATGTTCCCAGTCGATCCCGAAGCCGAGAAAATCGACGTAGAATTCCCGGGCCTTGGCCTCGTCGAAAATCCTGACGATCGGGAAGGTCCGCTCGAAACCGATTTCTGAAAGGCTGTGCTTTTCGGCGTCGCGCATGCCCACTTCCCGCTTTTTAAGGCCATGAAAAAATACCGGCCGCAACAGGTGCGGCCGGTATCGTCAACTTATTCGGCGGCGACGATCTTGCCGTCCTGCCACTTGAAGAGCGAGAAGGTCTGCGACGTCAGGTCGCCATTCTCGCCATAGGTGACCTTGCCGATTGCCGTGGCGAAAGCATCGCCGCTCTTCAGAGCTGTAGCAACCGCTTCGGAGTCCTTGGCGCTTCCGGCCTTCTCGATGCCGGCCTTCAGTACTTCGACGGCGGCATAGGCGTTGAGGGTGAAGGCTTCCGCCGGAATGTTGGCGGCCTTCAGCGCTTCGGCCGCGGCCTTGGAGTCGTCGTTCTTCAGCGCGTCGGAGGCGTTGGTGAAGATGGTGCCTTCGCCAGCCTGCGAACCGATGTTCCAGAACTCGCTGTTCGACAGGCCGTCACCGCCGATAACGGCAGCCTTGGAGCCGATGTCCTTCAGCTGGCGCACCAGAAGACCGGCTTCCGGGTGGTAACCGCCGAAATAGACGATATCGGCATTGTCGGACTTCAGACGAGCCGTCAGCGCACCGAGATCCTTTTCGCCGGGTGTCAGCGCATCATAGAGAACTTCGGTCACACCACCGGCATTCAGCGTTGCCTTGAAGGCATCCGCAAGACCTTTACCGTAAGCGCCCTTGTCGTGAATGATGGCGATCTTCTTGTCCTTGAGATTGGCGAGAACGTATTTCGCCGCAACCTCGGCCTGCTGGTCGTCACGACCGCAGGTGCGGAAGACGTTGGAAAGGCCACGGTTGGTCAGGCCCGGAGCAGTTGCCGTCGGGGTGATCATCAGCACGCCGTTTTCGGCAAAGACATCCGATGCCGGAATGGCGACGCCAGACGTCACCGGACCGACGACGAAATGAATGCCTTCGGCAACGAGCTGGTTGGCCGCGGAAACGCCCTGCTTGGGCTCGCCGCCATCGTCGGCCAGCTTCAGCACGACCTGTTCGCCGAGGATGCCGCCCTTTTTGTTGATTTCATTGACTGCCGTCTGGGCGCCGTTCTTGACCTGGTCGCCATAGGCGGCAACAGGGCCGGTAAGCGGTGCAATCAGGCCGATGACGATTTCGGCATGGGCAAGGGGTGCGAATGCGAAGGACGCTGCGAGCGTCACGCTGGTCAATGTCTTCAGTTTCATCCTGGTGTCTCCTTAAAAGGGGTCGCGGACCCGGTGAGCGCCATGGGCGTCGACCGAATGAAACTATCGGACGCCTCCCGGCGAAAACTCGTTCCATGTTTGAATTCCGAGCCTTCAGTCTCAACTCATACGGAAGGTTTGATGACTTATGCAAGTCACCTTTGTTGGATAAGGTCTATTACCTGTAAATCAATCGCCCCGCCCGTCATGATTGCGCCATCAGAACCCATAATCCGCGCGTCGTAAAGCCTTGGCGTTTGGCCGCCGCGGGAGGATAATGCCGGCATGATCGCAGCAGATGACGCATTTCTGGTGGGCCTTCCCGTCTTCCGGCATTTTGAAGACGTGGCAGACCCGGCGCTTTACCGCGCCCTGCCCCCGGGATGGGGGCTGGCCATCGCCGATATCGTCGATTCGACGGCGGCAATCGGCGCCGGCCGATACAAGGCCGTGAACATGGCGGGTGCGGCAGTCATTTCAGGCATTTCGAACAGTCTCGGCCGCCACGACCTGCCCTTCGTGTTCGGCGGCGATGGTGCCGCCGTCGCGGTGCCCGCCGATGGATTGCCTCTTGCTGGCCGCACGCTTTCGAATGTCCAGCGCTGGGTGAAGGACGATCTCGACCTTGCGATGCGGGTTGCCCTTGTTCCCATAGAGGACATCCGCGCCAACGGCTTCGATGTCCGCGTCGCACGCTTCCAGGCGAGTGAAGACGTTTCCTATGCGATGTTTTCGGGCGGCGGCAACAGCTGGGCCGAAGCGAGGATGAAGCAGGGGCAATATAGCCTGCCAGCGGCCGGGACAGGTGAGCGCCCCGATCTCACCGGCCTTTCATGCCGCTGGAATCCCATACCGGCGAGCCACGGCAAGGTCGTCTCGATCATCGCCGTGCCGGGACCGGCGCGGGATATGCCGGCCTTCCGCCAGCTCGTCGTCGATCTCGTCGACCTGGCCGCGCAGGATGCAAGAGATGGCCACCCCGTTCCGGAGGACGGGCCGAAACTCGGCTTCGTGAAGGAAGGCCTTGGCCTCGAAGCCAGGGCTGGCGCGGCATATCGGGATGGATGGGGACAGAAGCGCCGCTCATTGCGCATCCTCGGCGAAACCCTGCTGGTCAATCTTCTCGACCTGACGGGACTGTCGCTCGGCCGGTTCAACGCCACACGTTACCGGCGTTCGGTGGCCAGCAACACCGATTTCCGGAAATTCGACGATGGCCTGAAGATGACGGTGGACATCGATGCGGAACGGCTTGAAGAAATCCGCGCCCGGCTGGAACAGGGCCGCCTGTCCGGAACCTGTTATTTCGGCCTGCACGAACAGGACGCCGCCCTGATGACCTGTATCGTGCCCTCCCCGCTTTCAAGGGACCACATGCATTTCGTGGATGGCGCCGACGGCGGATATGCGGCCGCGGCCAGCCGCCTCAAGCAACAGATGCAGGCTGCGCCATCACCCTGAAACCCGCTGAATCGGGAAACGCAGTCGCCTCGGCCAACGGTCCGTCAGGCCGAAGGCCCACACCGGACGCGATGACTAAAACGAAAAACCGGCGTCGTGCGCCGGTTTCAATGGGACAGGCTGCCGTGAAGGCCCTGGAAAATGGCTGCGCGCTCAGGCCGCTGTCTTGCTGCTCTTCTGCACCTGACAATAAATTTCCTCGAGGGAGGCGAGGATTTTTTTTACGGATTCGGAGTTGCTGGAATAATAGATGGTCTGCGCATCCCGTCGTGTCTTGACCAGCCGCTGCGCACGCAATTTCGAAAGATGCTGCGAAAGAGCGGACTGGCTGAGACCAACCTGTGAGGCGAGAACACCGACCGGCACTTCCGTATCCACCAGCGTACATAAGATCATCAGGCGCTTGGGATTCGCCATCGCTGAGAGCAAGTCTGCAGCGGCGATGCTATGTTCCGACAGAGATTGGTTATCCATACGCTCAAGTCTCCTGATGACAGTCGGAAAGACCGTCATGGTGGCTATAATAGGTGTTCCAAAAGGTGCTTTTATAATTCAGCGAATACGTTGTATATACCTAAATCTTGCTTATATCGTGTCCCTTTCAAAGACTATTCTTCTCCGGTTATTTACTTAAAATATTGCGACTAAATTATCATCCTTTTGCATGATTTTTGTCAATTTCGCAATAAATTCATGTATTAGCAGCAGTATTTATAAGCAATAATCGATGAAAATTTGAGCGTATAAATCCTGACAGGCAATGCCCGAATTTGAGGCTATAATCTTATACCACCTTAAATTTAGCAACGCGCTACAGAATCTAGATTAACTTTGCGCAATTTTCTCAAAATTTGCAATATGATTTTTATTAGTAATTATTTTCATGCATAACTTATGATATCAAAAATATTCTTTGCCACCATAGGAAGGTATAACTTGCGCCGCTGGCCTCTCCGAAAAGCACAAAGGGCCCTCCAGTCCGGAAGGCCCTTTGTGCTTTTCAGGCAGGATTAATACTATTTTTTGCGGTGCCGGGTCAGCCCTGTCACGATCTCGTCTGCGGAAATCGTGCCTATGATGGCGCCATTGTCGACGACGCCGATCGCCCCGGAATGTTTCGCAAGCGTATCGAGAATATCGATCAGCGGCGATGACGGACGGGCCGTGGCGGCCACCGCCAGCCGTCCGTTTCGCTCGTCCACACCCGGTTTCATCACATCTGCCGCAGTCAGCATCGAGATCGGGTTCATGTTCTGCACGAAATCGGCGACATATTGCGTGGCCGGCTGCTTGACGATCTGCTGTGGCGTGCCGCACTGGATGATCCGCCCGCCCTCCATCATGGCGATGCGGTTGCCGATGCGGAAGGCTTCGTCCAGATCGTGACTGACGAAGAGAATGGTCTTCTTCAGCCGGCTCTGGAATTCCAGCAGCTCGTCCTGCAGACGGCTTCTGATGAGAGGATCAAGCGCCGAAAACGGCTCGTCCATCAAGAGAATAGGCGCTCCCGTGGCAAAGGCCCGGGCCAGCCCCACACGCTGCTGCATGCCGCCGGAAAGTTCGCCCACCTTGCGGTCGGCCCAGGCGGAAAGGTTCACCAGCTCCAGCTGCTCGGCCACCATCCGCTTGCGCTCGGCCTCAGGCACGCCGGAAAGCTCAAGCCCGAAACCGACATTGTCGGCCACATTGCGCCACGGCAGAAGGCCGAATTGCTGGAACACCATGGAAACCGTATGCATGCGCAGGTCGCGCAGCGTTTTCGCCGGGCAGCGATAGGGATCGACATAACCCGAACTGGTCTTCACGCCGACATTGCCGCGCACCACGGGCGCAAGCCCGTTAACCGCCCGCAGCAGCGTCGATTTGCCGGAGCCGGAAAGCCCCATGAGCACGAGAATCTCGCCTTCCTTGACGGACAGCGAAGCGTTGGCGACACCGAGCACCAGCCCGGTCTCGACATTGATCTCGTCGCGGGTGCTGCCCCCGTCGATCATGGGCAGCGCCGCGTCCGGCCGGTCGCCGAAGACGATATCGACATTTCCGAAGATGATGGCGTCGCTCATAGGTCATCCTCCGTGCCGGGAAGGCGGAAAAGCCGGTCGAGAACGATCGCCAGTATGACGATGCACAGGCCCGCCTCAAAGCCCATGGCGATATTGACGGTGTTGAGCGCACGCACCACCGGCACACCCAGACCATTCGCCCCCACGAGGGCGGAGATGACCACCATCGACAGCGACAGCATGATCGTCTGGGTCAGTCCCGCCATGATCTGCGGCGCAGCGAAGGGAAGCTCCACCTTGCGCAGAACCTGCGACGGCGTGGCACCGAAGGCGACCGCCGCCTCCACCAGCGCCGGCGGCGTCGAAACGATGCCGAGGCGGGTAAGCCGCACCGGAGCCGGAATGGCGAAGATGACGGTGGCGATGAGCCCCGGAACCATGCCGAGGCCGAAAAGCACCAGCGCCGGAATGAGGTAAACGAAGGTGGGGATCGTCTGCATCAGGTCCAGCACGGGACGCATGCCGGCATAGATCCACTTGCGCCGCGCCGCCAATATGCCGAGCGGTATGCCGATGATCATGCACACGGCGCTGGCGGCGATGACCAGCGCAAGCGTTTCCGTCGTCGCTTTCCAGTAACCGAGATTGATGATGAGCAGCAGGCCGAGCGCCGTGAACACCGGCATGCCCACGGAGCGGCGTGTCCAGGCCGACAGCGCCGTCACGATCGCGACGATGATGAGCGGATGCGGCGCCTGCAGGACAAACAGCAGGGCGTTGATGACGCTTTGGAAAATGAAGGAAAGCCAATCGAAGAAAAAAGCGAGATTGCCGGTCAGCCAGTCGATGGCCTCCTTGGCATATCGGCCGACAGGCAGGCGGTTTTCAGGAGCGCTGAGCCATTCCACGGTAAGAAAAGACCTTTCGTGAATGAGAGCAATTCCAGCAAAAAAGCGGAGCGATCTTGCGTCCGGAATTGCGCAGGCAAAAAGATTTGAAGCATTGACGGTGATGCCGCTCGACCGGCAACACGCCAATGCAGAAACAATGGCCGGCAGCAAAACTGCCGGACGCGGTGCTGACGCATGACCTCATGCCGGGAAAATCAGCGGAGCAGGTCATGCATGGAGATTGTCATTTCCCGCTGCGTCCGGCTTCTCGCGGGAGAACCGGGCGCAGCCATGCACGTCTTGCGGCTTAGAGGCCCAATGCCTTCTTGACGGCGGGCAAGGCGTCCGCGCTGCCGTCCTTGGTCTTGACGTTGGCAAGCCAGGGTTCGATCGCCGCCGGATTGGCCTTCAGCCAGGCGGTTGCAGCCGCCTCGCCCTCAAGGCCGTCATTCAGGATCTTGCCCATGATCTCGTTTTCCATGGGCAGGGAAAATTGCAGGTTCTTGAGGAAGGCGCCGACATTCGGGCACTCCTCGACGTAACCCTTGCGGACATTGGTATGGATCGTCGCGCCGCCGAGATTAGGGCCGAAGACCTCGTCGCCGCCGGTCAGATAGGTCAGCTTGAAATTCGCATTCATCGGATGCGGCTCCCAGCCGAGGAAGACGATCGGCTCGCCGGATTTTTCCGCGCGTGCGACCTGCGACAGCATGCCCTGCTCGGACGACTCCACCACCTCGAACGATTTCAGTCCGAAACTGTCCTTGGCGACCATGTCGAGAATCAGCCGGTTGCCGTCATTGCCGGGCTCGATGCCATAGATCTTGCCGCCGAGATCGGCGCTATGGGCGGCGATGTCCTTGAAATCCTTGATGCCGAGTTCGGCACCCTTGGCGTTGGTCGCCAGCGTGTATTTGGCGCCCGTCAGGTTTTCACGCAGCGTCTCGACGGATTTGTCTTCGCGGTAAGGCGCGATATCGCCTTCCATGGTCGGCATCCAGTTGCCGAGGAAGACGTCGATGTCCTTGTTTTTCAAGGATGTATAGGTAACGGGTACGGAGAGAAGCTTGACGTCGGTTTCATAACCCAGGCTTTTCAGAAGCACGGTGGCGGTCGCCGTCGTGGCGGTGATGTCGGTCCAGCCAACATCGGAAAAACGCACCGTACCGCAACTTACCGGCTCGGCGGCGCCGGCCGCGCTGAACGTCATGGAGGAGATTGCTGCGGCCAAGGCCAGACAGCGACTTCTATTTGCAAACATCGCTTGCTCCCTGTTTTTTCGTTCCCTTGCCATTATCAATATCTGCCGGGCACAATCAACTCGCGTGCATTTGCGTGCTTTGGCGCACCGTTTGCGACAAAATCGTGAAAATGGCCGTGTTTCGCCGGTTGATGAGGAAATTGGCGGATTGCGGAAATCTGTGTTTTTCCCATCGCCACACTTTTCAATCCGCTTCTTCGCCGTCAAAAGACGCTTGCTGCAGCATCGGCTCATAAACAGGAATCGGTTCCATGAGGCGCGATGTGCCGATTCGATAGGTTGGAGCATTGTGAAGCGTCCGAAAGACGCAAATGCGCTCCGGGAGTGGATAATGGCAAAACTCTATTTCAATTATTCTACGATGAATGCCGGCAAATCGACCATGCTGCTGCAGGCGTCCTATAATTATCAGGAACGCGGCATGCGCACGCTGATCTTCACGGCCGCCTTCGACAACCGGGCGGGCGTCGGCCGCGTCGCCTCGCGCATCGGCCTGTCCTCCGACGCCCTGACCTTCGATGAAAATACCGACCTCTTCGCCGAGGTATCGGCCCTTAATGCCGAAGCACCGGTCGCCTGCGTTTTCATCGATGAAGCCAATTTTCTCTCCGAACACCATGTCTGGCAGCTGGCCGACATTGCCGACAGGCTGAATATTCCGGTCATGACCTATGGCCTGCGCACGGATTTTCAGGGCAAGCTATTCCCCGCCTCGAAGGAACTGCTCGCCATCGCCGACGAGCTTCGCGAAATCCGCACCATCTGCCATTGCGGCCGCAAGGCGACGATGGTGGCCCGTTTCGACAATGAAGGAAAGGTCGTGACGGAAGGCGCGCAGATCGAGGTCGGCGGCAATGAAAAATACGTTTCCTTCTGCCGCCGCCATTGGGTGGAGACCGTCAAGGGCGGCTGAGTGTCTGCGTCCGGTTGCCGCATTTGATTTTTCGCAAAGATGGCTTGCCTGCTCCTGCGCTAAGACGAGGGCGACACATTCGCGTGGATGTGCTTTCTCTCAGGAGCAAAATTATGCAGAACAAAACTGCCAAATTCGCCAGCCTCGCCATCATCGCGGGCCTCTTCGCCTTTCCCGCCCTCTCGGCTGAAATCGAAGTGAAGATGCTCAACAAGGGCAGCGACGGCCAGGCGATGGTCTTCGAACCGGCAACCGTCAAGGCCGCCGTCGGTGACGTCATCACCTTCGTTCCGGTCGACAAGGGACATGATGCGGCAGCCGTCAAGGAAATGATCCCCGAAGGCGTCGCCGACTTCAAAGGCAAGATGAACGAGACGGTGAAGGTGACGGTCGACAAGGAAGGCGCCTATGTCGTCAAATGCACACCGCATCTTGGCATGGGCATGGTCGCTCTCATTGTCGTTGGCGACGCACCGCCGGCCAATCTGGATGCTGTCAAGAACGGCAAGCTGCCGAAGAAAGCCCGTGACCGGCTGAATGCCGAGATCACCAAACTCGGCCTGTAACCACACATCCCCGCGGCTCCGCGGCGGCAATATCCGGTTAAGCAGTCTGAGCATGCCGGAATAGCCGACGCGGACCGCAGGTTGAGAAAAGTTTCGCAATCATGTTGTATCCCGGTTGACCGGGACATATCTGGAAGACAGTAAATGACCGTGGTTTTTCCGAAGCACCGAAAGGGCGCGGATTGAGCCACGGATTTTTCTTCCGGCGTCCAGCCCCACGGGCAGAGGAGACTATGACGACATGATCGACCGGATCACCGCATTGATTCAGGCAGCCTTCAGCGCCATCGGCAAGGCCGCCGGCATGGTCGTCGCCTGGCTTTTGTGGCCCTTCATGGCCGCCCATGGCTGGTATCGCGACCGCAACTGGATCATCAAGGGACCGATCGCTCTGGTTCTCATCCTGCTTGCCGGCTTTTACGGATATTTCGTCTGGCAGACGCAGGTCTGGAGCAATTTCGACCCGGACTATATCGCCCGTTACAAGCTGGCCGAACGCACCGTGCCGCCCGGACAGGAATTGCCGGCCGCCACCCCGGCTGCGGCGGCCGGCGCGACCGGCGCTGCCGCCAACACGTCCGCACCCGTGTGCCAGCGCTCGGCCATCGTCGATGCCGCCGCCGATCTCACCGATTTCAACGTCAACCAGAACGCGTGGATTTCCTCCATGCTGCTCTATCGTCTCGGCCTCTTCGGCATCGACTGGGACAGCACACCGTTTCTGGACAACAAGGCTTCGTTCCAGCGCGGCGTGAACCAGGCGGTGCGCCGCACCTCGGTGGAGCTGGTCGACACGCTCGGCCGCGTGCGCGGTACATCGGGTATCAACAACAATCTGCAGGAAGCGCGCGGCAACATGCAGTTCAGCGAATATTCCTGGTATTTCGGCCTTGATCCCTTCGGCCCGAAGACGCCGACGCCCAGCTATTACCGCGCTGCCATCCGCAGCTTCCAGGCCTTCAACGGCGAACTGACCGCCTGCAAGGCCGTCTTCGATACCCGCGCCGACAACCTCATCCAGTTCATCGACCGTATTGCCGGCGATATCGGCTCCACCTCTGCAATTCTGCGCGAGCGTTCGGAAAATTATAATGGCGGCTGGTTCGACACCCGCGCCGACGACCGTTTCTGGTTCGCCTATGGCCAGCTCTACGGTTATTACGGCGTGCTGTCCGCCGCCGGATCGGACTTCGCGCAGGTCATCCGCGAGCGTAACCTCACCAACCTGTGGAACGACACGCTGGTGCAGACCCGCGCGGCGCTGCGCATCCAGCCGGCGATCATTTCCAACGGCGAGGAAAGCGGCTGGATCATGCCCTCGCATCTCGCCACCATGGGGTTTTACGTTCTACGGGTGCGCTCGAACCTTGTCGAACTTCGCTCCGTTCTCGATCGCTGACAATGAAGCCGGCCCCTTGCGGCTGGCTCAGTCTATCAGCCGCAGGCGTATGGTCTTGGCCACCAGTTGCGTGCGGTTGACGCAGTCGAGCTTGCGCATGGCATTGTTCATGTAAGTATTGACGGTGTGCTCCGAGATGGAGAGAAGCTCGGCGATCTCCACCGAGGTCTTCCCCTGCGCCGTCCAGCGCACCACGTCGAGTTCCCGCTTGGTCAGGGGTGACGGTCCCTTCGAGCCGACGCGGCAAAGGCGGTCATAGACCTCCAGGGCGTGCAGGGCGATCATGCCCAGTTCGTTCAGCGACGCCTGCGACAGGGGCTCGCGATCGCCTGCGAAATTTATCAGATGCCGGTTTCCATACATGCCGGTCACCGGCACCATGAGGCCGGAGGCGATGCCCATGCTGCCCACCGAGGTCACCGCCTCCATGAGCGGCTCACAGGCAAGATCCGGGTCCTCCAGCGACCAATATTGCGGCATCATCGATGAGGCGCCGCGCTTTATGACAGGACAGTCCCCAAGCGCACCGTCCTTGGTCATCGCATTCACGACCCAGACCGGCAGGCTGCTTTCAAGAACCGTCGGCAAGGCATAAGCGTTGGATCCGCCTGGCAACCGCAGCAGCGTCACATAGGCGTAACCGAACGCATGTGTCACCTCCCGCAGCGCTTCCAGCCACTGGGATTTGTCGGTGGCGGCCGACAGGTCCCGGCACAGTCTGGCCTGGCGCTCCGTTTTCACCATTCACACACCGCCGCCATATCGGGCTGCGACGAGCCGGAGGGAGGAACACATGCCACGGCCAAACGGGGTTGCGACCTTCATAACCGACGGACCCCTGGCCTAAAGCGCCGGTTTTTCGGACTTGTCTTTCGGCTTCGCCATCAGTTTCTCAAGGAAACCGAGCATGACCGCCGAAACGACAAAAGCCAGATGGATGAGGGTGAACCACATCAGCTTGCTGTCAGAATACTGGTTGGCATTGAGGAATATCTGCAGCAGGTGGATCGACGAAATCGCCACGATCGACGACGCGACCTTGATCTTCAGGCTGCCGGCATCGAGCTTGCCCAGAAATGAAACTTCGGCATCCGCATCATCGAAACGGCTGACGAAATTCTCGTAGCCGGAAATCATCACCATGACGATCAGGCTGGCCACCAGCGCCGCATCGATCAGGCCAAGCATGGCAAGGATCATGTCCGCTTCATCGTAGATGAAAACATTCTTCGCAACTTTGAGGAATTTCAGCGCGAAGGAAAAGGCATAAACCGCCAGCGCCGCAACAAGCCCGAGATAAAAGACGACGAGCAGCCAGCGGCTGGAGAGAATGATCCGCTCTACGAGCAGTTCAAGAGACTTCATTTCCGTATCCGATTAATAAACTGTCTATTGTTGGGGCATGCTTTGTTTCGCCATGTAAACTGGCTGCGAATATCCTAGCAAGCGGCAATGTCGGGACTTTGGCAGGAGCGTGGCGTTTTTCGTTTCATTCCGCGCGGGGGTTGGAGAAAGCCGACCCGTAACATTTCTGCAACATACGGTTATGCTTTAAAACATGATGCAAAAAGTCATATATAATATGTTGACAGTTATCGTCATGTTTTCTAGTCCTCACCTATCGGCTCGCCCGTAACAAATCAGAACATTTCCAGCCGCGCTGAGTGCGGCGCGTTTTCGCGCGCCGTGGCTTGTCCGCGCGCCTTCCGGGGGTATTTAATGTCCATCTCGCGCACGCAATCCGCGCTGCTTCTGTGCACTGCCATGTCTCTTCTGCCCGTTGCCGGCCCCGTGCTGGCGCAGGAAGCCGCCTCGCAGGCGAACGGCACCACCACGCTTGAAAAGATCGTGGTCAAGGGCAAGCGCGTACAAAGCGCCAACGCCGCCGCCGACACGCCGCTGGCAAGCCAGACAACGGCGGAAGAGATCAGGAAGAAAGACATCGGCAGCATCAGGGACCTCGGAAACTCGACCGAGCCGGGCGTCGACTACGTGGACGCCAAGCCCGGCAAGCCGGGTGGATTGTTCATCCGTGGTCTCGGTGGCGCCCGTGTCGTGACGCTGATCGATAATATCCCCGTCCCCTTCTTCGAAAACTTCGCCCGTCAGGGTCAGGCCACCACCACCTTGAGCAATACGAATTCGAGCTTCGATTTCTCCTCGCTTTCGACTGTGGACGTGGTGCGCGGTGCCGATTCCAGCCGCATCGGCTCCGGCGCTCTTGGCGGCGCACTGGTGTTGCGCACGCTCGAGCCGGAAGACCTGATCGGCGAAGGCAGGGATTGGGGCGGCGTCGCCAAAACCACCTATGACAGCGAAGACAGAAGCGTCGGCGGATCGCTCGCCGTCGCCAAGAAGATCGAGAACACCTCGGTCCTGTTCCAGGGTTCCTACAAGCGCGGCAACGAGACGGACAACAAGGGCACTGCCGATGTCTACGGAACGGGCCGCACCAAGCCCAATCCCGCCGACACCTATGAAAGCAACCTGATGTTCAAGATCCGCCAGGATCTGGAAGGCGGCCACCGCATCGGTCTTACAGCCGAGCGTTATTCGCTGAGAAACCGCAGCGACATGCGAACCCTGCAGGGCGTCAGCGTTTCAGGATCGACCTACCGCATCGGCGATTACCGCGGTTATGAGGATACCGAGCGCGATCGCGTATCTCTCGATTACGAATACGACGCCCCTTCGACCGACGGCTTCATCGATGCCGCCAATCTTTCGCTTTACTGGACGCGTCTTTCCAAGGAATCCGGCGCCGGCGACCGCCTGACCAACAATTCGCTCTACATCCGCGAAGACAGCATGCGCAACAGCGCATTCGGCATCGTCGGCGGCCTCGAATCCGGCTTCGAGCTTGGCGGCGTGCAGCACACGGTCCGTTTCGGCGGCAACGCCATGACGACCGATTTCAGCCAGGAGCTTTACGCCAATACGGCCGGAGTGACGTCTTCGTCGCAATCCGACATGCCTGACGTGAGCGGCAAGAGCCTCGGGCTCTATCTTGATGACGAAATCGCATTCGGCAACGGCTTCCGCCTGACCCCCGGCCTGCGCTTCGATTCCTACGATTACGATCCGGATGGTTCGGTATCAAGCAATAGCGGCTACAATACCTTCGGCCTGCCGAGCGGCAACAGTGGCTCGCGCTTCTCGCCGAAACTGCTTGCCACCTATGACGTGACGCCGGAACTTCAGCTCTTCGCACAATGGTCGATGGCCTATCGCGCGCCGACGATCAACGAATTGTACCTGAACTTCTCGAACGTCAGTTCCGGTTACGCCGTTATCGGTAACTCCGACCTCAATCCCGAAACCAGCAATGGTTTCGAAATCGGCGCGAACTATGCGTCGGGCGATCTGGCCGGAAGCCTGACCCTGTTCCATAACAAGTACAAGAACTTCATCGAGCAATATACGACCTCGACCACCCTCTTCCCCGGTTTCGGCGGCAGGGGTAACGGATCGCTCTTCACCTATCGCAACCGCGCCAATGTCGAAATTTCCGGCGTGGAAGCCAAGGTTCGCAAGGATCTTGCAAACGGCTTCTTCGCCCATGCGTCTCTCGCTTACGCCTATGGCAAGGACACCGACACCAACGAGTTCATCCGCACGGTGGCGCCGTTCAAGTCCGTCGTCGGTCTCGGCTATGCGCAGGAAACCTGGGGCACGGAATTCACCGGCATTTTCTCGTCCGGCATGCGTGACGACAAGACGGCCAGCACCTTTGATGCCCCCGGTTACGGCATCTTCAACCTGAGTGGCTGGTGGGAGCCGGAACAGACCAAGGGACTGCGCATCCAGGCCGGCATCTACAACCTGTTCGACAGAAAATACTGGAACGCTGTCGGCGTCCGCGACATCAACCCCAACGCTGTCAGCACCGTCAACCAGCCGGTCGACTTCTATTCCGAAGCCGGACGCACCTTCAAAATCTCCCTGACCCAGAAATTCTAAAACGGGCAGGACCACCATCTCCAGTCGGGGCGGCCTTCGGGTCGCCCCTTTTTTGTCAGCGGCAATAGAGATAGCCGCCCTTTCTTTCCAGCACGTCGAGATGCAGGTGATCCTGATGGGTGGCATCGCTGCCGGGCGAGAGAACCGTGCGGAAGAACAGGCACGCGGCGGCTGTAATCGTGCGCTGGAAGGCGCCTTCCGGCGTCCCGTCCTCACCGCGCGGCTTCATCACCAGCGGCTCGCCCTTATCGAAGGCGATGGTGGAAATATCCACCGCATTGCCCTTGGCATGTTCGGAAATCTTGCCATTTTCCGCACTGTTGCGGTTGCGGCAAATATAGGTCGAGGCATTGGCGATGGCCGTCACCTTCTTTTCCGGCAGTGCAAGGGCCGCCGCCGGCAGCATCATCTCCTTGGTCCAGCGGGAAAGGGCAAGCGCGGTTTCGCAGCGCATGGTGCCTGATGGTTCGAGCTTGATGCCGGGCAGCACCACGGAAAGCTCAATCGGCGCTTCGATGCCACAGCCCTGCTCCTCGTCCCGGATCGGCTCAAGCTTTTTGAATTGCGCACCGATCTCCTTCAGCGCACCGAGGCAGGCCTCAAGTTCCGCGGGGTCTTCCGGCTTTACCGGTTCGCGCGGCTTCTCCTCCGCTTTTTTCACCCCGTCAGCCGGTTTCTGCTGCCCCTCGCTGCCCTTGCCCTCGCCTTCCTTTTTCGCATCACCGGGCTCCTTGTCGGCGGCTGTCTTTTCGCCATCCGGTTTCGATGCTTCCGGCACCTGCGGCTTTGGCTCCGGTTTCGGCGCTTCAGCCGGATTTTGCAGCTTTTCCTCCCGCGGCTTTTCCGAAGGGGTGGAGGATTGCGCCTCGCCCGGTTTGGGCTGTGGCACGGGCACCTGGGGCGGCGGTTCAGAGGCGGCAATCAATGCGAGGCTGGCTACCAGAAGACACAGGCGATGAAGCATTGTACGGGGTACTCCTGACCGTTTCGGCAGGACAGGAACGCGCCGGCGGCCGGTAAGGTTCATTCCGTCTCTGAATCCGCTTGCCAAGGCGGATCGTGCACGCTAACAATTTTCCCATGAATATCGTGTCTATGAACATTGCTAACTGGTGGTGGGGCAGCTTTACGCGGCCTTGACCAGTCATGTCTTCAGACAAAGTCCAAGCCGCCCGAATTTTCAGGCGGCTTTTTTGTTATTTTGCCGCCTGTCATCGGGCCTGAACAACAGGAAGTACGAAAGAAATGGTAACGATCATTCAGGATGACGGGGCGGAAACCTACGAGACGAAAGGCGGCATCAAGGTCAGCCGGAAGCGTCGGCCCGCCGATTACGCCAGCGCCATCGATAATTACATCGAAAAGCTCGATTCCCATCGCGGCGCGGTTTTTTCGTCCAACTATGAATATCCCGGCCGTTATACCCGCTGGGACACGGCCATCATCGACCCACCGCTCGGCATTTCCTGTTTTGGCCGCAAGATGTGGATCGAGGCCTATAATGGCCGTGGCGAAGTGCTACTCGGCTTCATCACCGAAAAGCTGAAGACGACACCCGATCTTACCCTCGGCGCTTCCACCACACGCCGTCTCGATCTCACCGTCAATGAGCCGGATCGCGTCTTCACCGAAGAAGAACGTTCGAAAATCCCGACCGTCTTCACGGCGCTCAGAGCCATCGTCGATCTCTTCTATTCGAATGCGGATTCGGCCATCGGCCTGTTCGGCGCCTTCGGTTACGATCTCGCCTTCCAGTTCGATGCGATCAAGCTGTCGCTTTCGCGGCCGGAAGACCAGCGCGACATGGTGCTGTTCCTGCCCGATGAAATCCTCGTCGTTGACCACTATTCCGCCAAGGCCTGGATCGACCGTTACGATTTCGAAAAGGCCGGCGTGACGACGGACGGCAAGTCCTCCGACATCACGCCCGAGCCCTTCAAGACCACCGATACGATCCCGCCCAAGGGCGATCACCGTCCCGGCGAATACTCCGAACTTGTCGTGAAGGCCAAGGAAAGCTTCCGCCGTGGCGACCTGTTCGAGGTCGTTCCCGGCCAGAAGTTCATGGAGCGTTGCGAAAGCAATCCGTCGGCGATTTCGCGCCGCCTGAAGGCGATCAACCCGTCGCCCTATTCCTTCTTCATCAATCTCGGCCATCAGGAATATCTGGTCGGCGCCTCGCCGGAAATGTTCGTGCGCGTCTCCGGCCGCCGCATCGAGACCTGCCCGATCTCAGGCACCATCAAGCGCGGCGACGATCCGATTGCCGATAGCGAGCAGATACTGAAACTGCTCAATTCGAAAAAGGACGAATCCGAACTGACCATGTGTTCGGATGTGGACCGCAACGACAAGAGCCGCGTCTGCGAACCGGGTTCGGTGAAGGTCATCGGCCGCCGCCAGATCGAGATGTATTCGCGCCTCATCCACACCGTTGACCACATCGAAGGCCGCCTGCGCGACGACATGGATGCCTTTGACGGCTTCCTCAGCCACGCCTGGGCCGTCACCGTCACCGGCGCACCGAAACTCTGGGCCATGCGCTTCATCGAAGGCCATGAAAAGAGCCCGCGCGCCTGGTATGGCGGCGCGATCGGCATGGTCGGCTTTAATGGCGACATGAACACCGGCCTGACGCTGCGCACCATCCGCATCAAGGACGGCATTGCCGAAGTGCGCGCCGGTGCGACGCTGCTCAACGATTCCAATCCGCAGGAAGAAGAAGCAGAAACCGAACTGAAGGCGTCCGCCATGATATCGGCCATCCGTGATGCCAAGGGCACCAACTCTGCCGCTACCAAACGCGATGCCGCCAAGGTCGGCACCGGCGTCAAGATCCTGCTCGTCGACCACGAAGACAGCTTCGTGCACACGCTGGCGAATTATTTCCGCCAGACGGGCGCCACGGTCTCCACCGTCAGATCGCCGGTCGCCGCGGACGTGTTCGATCGCTTCCAGCCCGATCTCGTTGTGCTATCCCCCGGCCCCGGCAGCCCGACGGATTTCGACTGCAAGGCAACGATCAAGGCCGCCCGCGCCCGTGACCTGCCGATCTTCGGTGTCTGCCTTGGCCTTCAAGCCCTGGCGGAAGCCTATGGCGGCGAGTTGCGCCAGCTTGCGGTGCCGATGCACGGCAAGCCCTCGCGCATCCGCGTGCTGGAGCCAGGTCTGGTCTTCTCCGGTCTCGGCAAGGAAGTCACCGTTGGCCGTTACCACTCGATCTTCGCCGATCCCACCACCCTGCCGCGTGATTTCATCATCACCGCGGAAAGCGAGGACGGTACGATCATGGGTATCGAACACGCCAAGGAACCGGTGGCCGCCGTTCAGTTCCACCCGGAATCGATCATGACGCTCGGCCAGGACGCCGGCATGCGGATGATCGAAAACGTGGTGGTGCATCTGACCCGCAAGGCGAAGACGAAAGCCGCGTGATGGCTGCTGCCGACGCCATCAGCATCGAGCCGATCCGGGCGGAGCACGTTGAAAGCTTTCATCGTGCTCTCGATGCGGTGTCGCGCGAGCGGAAATATCTGAGCTTTCTGGAGGCGCCGCCGCTCGAAGCGGTGCGCGCCTTCGTGCATGACATGATCGAAAACGGCCATCCGCAATTCGTGGCGATTGTGGACGATGAAGTTATTGGCTGGTGCGATATTCGCCGCGTGAGCAGAGAAACCCGCGCCCATTGCGGCACGCTCGGCATGGGCATCCTGCCAGCCTATCGTGACAAGGGACTGGGTGCGCGGCTGATGCGGCGGACGCTCGATGCCGCCCGTCAATGCGGGCTGCATCGTATTGAATTAAGCGTGCATGGGGACAATGCCAGAGCCATTGCGCTTTATGAAAAGATCGGCTTCGTGCATGAAGGCCGGGCACGCGACGCCGTTCTGATCGACGGGCATTACACCGACAGCCTGCAGATGGCGGTCATCTTCGGCAATTAAGCCCTCGGCAGCGAGGCGGAGATGCAGAGCGCGAACTTCTTCAGAAGCTGCACGTCGAAATGGCCTTCCCGGCGCAGCATCCATGTCAGCGCATCATTCGCCGTCCACGGCTTCTTGTAAGGCCGGACCGAAGTGACGGCATCATAGACATCGCAGATCGCCGCGATGCGGGCGTAAAGGCTGATTTCGGCACCAGGCCGCCCGCTCGGATAACCGCCGCCATCCATCCGCTCGTGATGATTGAAGCAGACATCCAGAACCATCTCCGGCATCTGCTCGTTGCGCGACAGGATATCGCGCCCGAAGGCGGGGTGGAGATTGATGATCTCCCGCTCATTCGGGCTCAGCCCATCCGCCTTGTTGAGGATAGAAGAGGGAATTTCCACCTTGCCGATATCATGCAGCAGGCCGCTGATCCCCAGCAGATCGACCGTTGCCTTATCCAGCCCGAGATAGCTGCCGAAATGCATCATCAAACCGCTGACGGAAACCGAATGGACGAAGGTTGTTTCGTCCTTCGACTTCAGGCGTGTGACGCCGATGAAAATCGCCGGGTTCGATTGCACCGCTTCGGAAATCTTGCCCGTTTCCGCCGCCATGCCTTTCAGCGATACGACACCACCTGCTTCGGCAGCCGCAAAAGTCTCGGCCACCGCATCGGCGGCCGAGCGCACGGCATGGCTGACGGCCGCCATAGTTTCGGAAGAACTGTCCGGTTTCACCGGTGCGGCGGCGCCGGCACCCGGCCCGCCTTCAACATCATTTCCCCTGGCGGTATTGATGACGATGCTTTCCGCGCCGCTTGACTTCAGCTGCCGCACTACATCCTCATGCCGCAGGAGAAAACGATGCCGCTGCATGATGTGCCGGTTCGACAGCGTTCCCTCGACCGCCTCGATAAACATGCCAACAGTCAATTGTCGGGTGGAAATTCGCTTGAGCATCAGACGCTTTTATTTTCCTTCCCGGGAATGGTAACGTGACCCGCTATTGGTAAAGGCCAACGTAAAACCAGCCCTCAGACGGATAAAGATAAGCCCGCCGAACTATTCAACTCTGCAACACAGAACATAAGATAGCACGAATATGAAAATTTTTTACTCAGGATATATTTAAAACACGAAGAATCAATCTGAATACATCAAGAAACAACCTGAGAATGTGAATACTAAAAAATCTCGCGCATGACGCAAAGCTGGAGCCAAAGAAGAACCGCATGAATTCGAAACTTGAAACGCGCATCGATCAGGGTACGGGCCGTCAACCGGCAGATATGGTTCTGAAAGGCGGACGCTTCTTCGACCTCGTGACCGGGGAACTTGTTGCGTCGGATATTGCCATCTGCGGCGACACCATCGTCGGCACCTGCGAAAACTATGAGGGCCGCCGGGAAATCGATATTACCGGCAAGATCGTCGTTCCGGGCTTCATCGATACACATCTTCACATCGAATCATCGCTCGTCACGCCGCATGAGTTCGACCGCTGCGTTTTGCCTTATGGCGTCACGACGGCCATCTGCGACCCGCATGAGATCGCCAATGTTCTGGGGGTGGAAGGACTGCAATTCTTCCTCGACAGCGCCATGGAAACCATCATGGACATCCGCGTGCAGCTGTCCTCCTGCGTACCCGCGACCCATCTGGAAACATCGGGCGCCGATCTGCCGATCGAGAAACTTTTGCCGTTCCGCGATCACCCGAAGGTCATCGGGCTTGCCGAATTCATGAATTTTCCGGGCGTCATCCACAAGGACCCGGTATGCATGGCGAAGCTTGAGGCGTTTCAGGGCCAGCATATCGACGGGCACGCACCGCTTCTCTCCGGAACGGCGCTGAACGGCTATCTCGCCGCCGGCATCCGCACCGAACATGAATGCACGAACGCACCGGAAGCGCTCGAAAAAATCCGCAAGGGCATGCATATTCTGGTGCGCGAAGGCTCGGTCTCGAAAGACCTGCACGCGCTGATGCCTGTTATCACCGAACGCCTGTCGCCCTATCTGGCGCTCTGCACGGATGACCGCAACCCGCTCGATATCGCCGAACAGGGCCATCTCGACTACATGATCCGCACCGCCATCGCCAATGGCGTGGAGCCGCTCGCCATCTACCGCGCCGCCTCGATTTCCGCCGCAAAAGCCTTCGGCCTGCGCGACCGTGGCCTCATCGCGCCCGGCTGGCGCGCCGATCTCGTGGTCATCGACAGCCTGCAGAACTGCAAGGCCGGCATGGTGCTTTCCGGCGGCCGGATCGTCGATGACGCCCTGTTTGCCACCCGCAAGCCGGTCGCCCCCGTTGGTCTCGACAGCGTCAAGGCACGACCGGTACTCGCTTCCCATTTCGGCGTGCCTGTCACCGAAGGCGAAACACCCGTCATGGGCGTGCTACCCGGCAAGATCATCACCGAACATCGCCGCTATAAACTACCGACGGATGGCAACCAGACGACAGTCGATCTCGAGAACGACATCATCAAGGTCGCCGTCATCGAACGACACGGCAAGAACGGCAACCATGCCAATGGTTTCGTTCAGGGCTTCGGCCTGAAGAAAGGCGCCATCGCCTCCACCGTCGGCCATGACAGCCACAATATCTGCGTCGTCGGCGTGAGCGAAGACGACATGGCGCTGGCCGCCAACCGGCTCGGCGAAATCAAGGGCGGTTTCGTGGTGGTGGAAGACGGCAGGGTGACCGGCGAAATCGCGCTTCCCGTCGCCGGGCTGATGAGCCTAGAACCCTATGAGACGGTGCGCGACACGCTGCACACGCTCAGGAAAGCGGCCTATGCGCTCGGCACCACACTGGAAGAGCCTTTCCTGCAGGTCGCCTTCCTGCCCCTGCCCGTTATCCCGCATCTGAAGATTTCGGATATGGGCATGGTGGACGTGGACCGGTTTGCGCTGATCTGATTGACCGGAAAACATCCCGGCCGGGAGGATGAAACGCCGATCCCTATTCCGATGCTTGTCACAAGAGTGGAGGATCGGCAAAAATCATTGTGTCTCCCCTCAATCCGAGGGCAGCAGCTTGCGGAAATAAACCACCCGTTCCGTTTCCTCAAACCCCAGTGCCGCATGCATGCGATGTGAATCGACGTTTGCAATATCGGCATCGGAAGCAAGCTCGCTCACGCCCTGACCAACCGCCCAGCGGGTCACTTCGGCCACCAGCGCGGCGGCAACGCCCTGTCTGCGAAACGCCTCCTCGACATAAACTCCCTCAAGAAATGCCACGGGAGAGGTATCGCAGCCGTTGACGTAATCCCGCCGCAGGCTGACCTCGGCAAAACCGATGGCCACTCCGGCCGGATCGTGGACAATCAATCCAGCCCCGGTTTCGGAAACGCCCTGCAATTCCGCCATATGTTCGGCGGGCGAGGTATCCGGCCACAGCCGGTGCCGCAAAAGGCACCAGTCATCCCGATAGTCGGCGGCGTTTCCAATGACGAATTGACCACTCATGCAACGATCCCGCAAAATACATCCAGCCCCTCGAGCTTCACGATACCCGCATCGAACAGCGGCGCAAAACCCGGCATCGGCACAATATCCGTGACACGCATGGCCTTCGGCACCGGAAACTCCACCGCCTCACGCGTCAGGTTGAAAACGAACAGCAGCTTTTCGTCACCCTTGCTGCGCGTGAAGGCCAGCACATCGAGGTTGGTCTTGATGAAGTGTATGTCCCCGTCACGCAATGCGCCATGGCTTTTACGGAAGGACAAGACAGCGCGGTAATGGTTCAGTACCGAGTCCGGCTTGCGCTCCTGCGCATCCACAGCCTGCATGGCATGGACATAAGGCACCGGCAGCCAGGGCTTGTCAGCGCTTGAAAAACCGGCATTCGGCTTGCCGGTTTCCCACACCATCGGCGTGCGGCATCCGTCGCGCCCCTTGAAGGCGGGCCAGAAACGAATGCCATAGGGATCGCGCAGATCTTCAAACGCAAGCTCGGCCTCGGTCAGCCCCAGCTCCTCGCCCTGATAGAGACATATGGAGCCGCGCAGGCTGGCGAGAACGCAGATGGCGAGCTTCGCCACCCGTGTCTGTTCCTCCACGCTTTCGGAAAAACGGCTGAGATGGCGCACCACATCATGGTTGGAAAAGGCCCAGCACACCCAGCCATCTGTCACCACCTTGCCGAAGGTCTCCACCGAGGCGCGCAGATGCTTCGCGCTGAAATCCGGCCCCAGCAGGTCGAAAGTGTAGCAC